>SLRR01000129.1 GCA_007130865.1 Spirochaeta sp.
AAGGAGACCGCCCGGTCCCTCGAGCTTAAAAGGAACCTCCGGAATCAGGGTGTAGTTCACCTGTTGACTCGCCACGGTGGCGCCGCAGGCGATAAACCCCGCGTCCCGCCCCATCAACTTGACGAGGCCGATTCCGCGGTCGATCCCCTTTGCCTCCACGTGCGCCACCGTGAGTACCTCCCGCGCGGCGTTTACCGCGGTGGAATACCCGAACGATCGGTCGCAGTAGTACACATCGTTATCGATCGTCTTTGGTATCCCGATCACGGCGATAGGGGCATCCCGTTCCTTTGCCGCGGCGGCGATCTTTGAAGCGGCGCGCAGGGTACCGTCGCCGCCGATACAGAAAAGCAGGTTGATCTTCCGATCCTGGAGGTAGTCCACCATTACCTGTTCGTCCTGCCGACCCCGGGAGGATCCGAGTATGGTGCCGCCTTCCGTGTGGATGTTGTCCACCATGTCCGGGGTTAGCGGGATCGGTTCCAGCCCGGACGCCGGGTTGAGACCGAGGTATCCCTTTGGAACGCCCACGATCGAGGAGACTTTGTAGTGAAAGTGAAGCTCCGTCACGATCGAGCGGATCACGTTGTTGAGTCCCGGGGCGAGACCGCCGCACGTCACGATCGCGGCGCGACACTCGGCCGGGTCAAAGTAGATCGTGCTTCGGGGACCGGCTTTCTCGAATACAAGATCCTCCGTTTCCACACCGACCTCGACGTCGTACCGTACCCACGTATCGTCGTCCACAAACTGCTGGCGGTTTGTTATCGGTGAGGGGCGTGTCGCCGTTCCTATCGTATCGACCCGGGCGTACTCTATTTTGGCGGCCATATTCGTGTCCTTCCGTGATCGTGATTTACACCGCAGTGTATCGCAGGTGCCGTGCAAGGTCACCACAGGTGAGGCTCTCCGGTCGGGGCCGCGCTTGTGCGAGCCCATGGGAACCTTCCGCTCTCATGGAAGACCCGTGCACTCATGCAAACCCCGTTCTCCCATGGAAAACACGTGCGCTTGAACCGCGCCGCTGGTTTTAATACTTTCTCAGACGTGTGCACTCCGACGCATCAGTGCCGCCGGGGACCGAATCGACGGACAGGAGGATCGTTTTGAAAACGGACAGCGCCGGAAAACCGATGCCGGACGCCGATCCCAACGGGTGTCTCGCCGACCTGGCCGCGCTGCGGCACGATCTGCACCTTCGGACGGACGCTATGGAGACGTCCTTGACCGGGATGTCTATCCTGAAACCCGACGGTACGCACGTATACGTGAACCCGGCGCTGGTAGAGATGTCCGGCGCGGGATCTCGGGAGACGTTGCTTGGCACCAACGCGGCGGCGTTTCATGAGGATCCGGTGGAACTGGAAGAAATCGTGCAGCAGCTCCAAGTACACGGGTCATACAGCGGGGAGTTCGTCGCGAAACGGCTGGACGGCACAACCGTTCCGGTTTTGTTTGGTGCGAGCGTTCTGCGCGCGCCCGGTGGTGATGTCGAGTACATCATGGCCACCTTTGTGGATGTCACGAGGTGGAAGCTGGCGGAATCGCGCGCACGGGAACAGGCGGATCGGTTCAACCATCTCCTGACCGTAACACCACAAGGATACTGGCTCGTAGGTCGGGACAGGGAACTGATCGACGTCAACCGGTCCGCGTGCGAGATGCTCGGCTACACCAGGGAGGAAATGCTTGCGCTGCGCGTGAACGATATCGAGGTGCTGGAAACACCGGAAGAGACACAACAACGTATCGAGCGATTGACTCACCATGGTTATGACCGGTTTGAGACTCGTCACAGAAAGAGGGACGGGTCCGTCATCGACGTGATCGTCAGCGTTACGCTCTTGACCGCGGAGGATGGACCCAGGCTACTCGCCTTTATCGAGGATATCTCGGAGCAGAAACGGATTGAAAGCCTCGAGCGAGAACGGGAGATCGCCGTGCGCGCAAGCCATGCAAAAAGCGCGTTTCTGCAGAATATCACCCACGAGCTGAGAACACCGTTGAACTCGATCATGGGGTTCGCGCAACTCCTTCAGAACGACAGCGTTCTGAGCGAGGGACACGCCGGTTTTGTCCAGGAGATCCTCCGAGCGGGGGAACAACTATCCTCGCTCGTCGATACGATTCTCGACTTCACCAGGATCGAGAGTGGTGCAATGGAACTCGCGCTGGTGCCCGTGGATTGTGGAGAGCTTGTCAGTGAAGCGGTCCAGTCCGTGGAGGCGAAAGCCTCAGAGCACGGGATACGGATACGCTACGCGTTGCCCGCCGCGGGAGAAGCACCGGCGGACGAGGAGTCGACGTTCGAGGTCCGCGCCGATCCCTCCCGTCTTCGCCAGGTACTCCTCAATTTGCTCTCAAACTCGATCGTATACAATAAACCCGAGGGAGAGGTGGAGGTTTCGGTACAGGCCGCCGACGACACCGTAAGGATCACGGTTAGTGATACCGGTGTCGGCATACCGGTCGACCGACAAGGAGAAATTTTCCTATCCTTCAACAGACTCGGACGAGAGGCGCTCAACATCTCGGGAACGGGACTCGGACTCGTGTACGGCAAGCGGCTCGTTGAACTCATGGGCGGAACGATCGCGTTTGAGAGCACGGAAGGCGTGGGCAGCAGTTTCTGGATCGAACTACCGCGAGCAAGCACGGGCGATGAGTGAAAAACGCTGCGGCGACAGGGGTAGGCCCCGTGTCCGAGCGCGCGCAACCGACATCAGCTCCTGGACTCGCCCAGCGCTTTCCGGACCGTTTCGAGAAGCGTTTCCGGCGGGACGGGTTTGGAAAGGATTGCGTCAGGGCTTGTGGTTTCGGCGCGTTGGCGGACGCCGGGAGTGGTGGAGGCGGTGATATAAATCACCGGTACATCGCTGAAGAGGCGCAGTCTCTGGACGGCGTCGATTCCGTCCAGATAGCTGCGAAGACGAATGTCCATGAGGATCAGGTCCGGTTTCTCCTTCTGGAACACGGCGAGCAGGGCGTCGGCGCTATCGATCACCGTGACGATCTCGTAGCCGGCGCGTTCCAGAGTTTCCTGCAGGTCCAGCCCGACCAGCGATTCGTCTTCTACGATGACAATTCTGGATGGCATCTGCGTCTTAGTTTAACGCAGGAAATCGGTTACGTCCGGGATGACAACGGAAAAGCTCGAACGGTTCCCCCTGGCATTACCGCTTCATACAAGAAATCCCGCGATCAGCGCCGCCACCACGATCAGAGGTGCCGGAACCTTTCTGCTTGCCAGCAACACTATCGTCAGTACAGAGATGACCACGTTGGCGACCTCAAAACCGGAGGATTCCGCCAGTACCACCGCCGCGATCGCGATCAGTCCGCCCGCGACGGCACCGATTCCGCGGAGAGCGATTTTGACGGCCGGTATCTGCTTCAACCTTTCCCAGACCGGGTAAACGAAGTAGATCAGGAGAAGACCTGGAAGAAAGATCCCGACGCCGCCGGCGATCGCCCCTGCGATCTGGTACGCTGGCGTGCCGTCGCGTGCGGCCATCCCGCCGGCGTAAGCGGCAAAGCTGAACATCGGTCCCGGCAGTCCCTGGACGAGACCGTAGCCGGTGAGAAACTCCTGGTTGCTCATGTACTCGCGGATCTGCACCAGCTCGGTGTGCATGACAGGTACAACCACCTGGCCTCCGCCGAATACGAGGTATCCGTACCGGTAGAAACTTTCCGCAAGCTGGATAAGGCGCTCCTGGAACAACGCGGTCGCGACAAGTCCCCCCAGGGCCAGGAACGTAAACGCCGCGAGATAACGCCAGGGAGGATTCAACGATACTCGTTTCCAGATATCCTCTGCCCGGGAAAGCATGATCGTTACTACGCCGCCCGCGACGAGTATCACCGGAAAGATCCAGGGGGCGCGGATAAAGTAGGTGACAACGGCGGAGGTCACCATCAGTATACCGGTAACACCGTCGACTACTACCTTGCGGCCGATACGGTACGCCGCGAGGATGATGAACCCCACCGCCATGGGTCCGATAAATCGGAGTACCTCGAAAGAGATCTCCCGCGCTGCCAGAAACTGGTAAAGAAAGGAGAGAACCGTCATCACCACAAGTACGGGCAGCGCCCAGACGAGCATCGTGAAAAACGCAAGAACGGGGCCTCCCATCTTATAGCCGATTGAGACGATCGTCTGCGTACTGGTTGGTCCCGGCAGGATACTGCAGAGCGCGATCAGCTCGACGAGATCCTGTTCCGTCAGGTATTTCCGTTTTACCACCATCTGGTCCAGAAACACGCTCATATGAGCTTCCGGACCGCCATAGGCACCGAGGGAGCAGATCAGCACGTCCCGGAGGAACGCGGGCCAACTCACGGCGAGGGTGTTTGCATACGTCGCATCACTGTTCACAGGAACTCTCCATTCTCCCCTTATGGGGTGCCCGGCGCGCGCATCCGGCGCCAGGTTGTCTTGTTCAAGGTGGGTCACCGAGTATCTCCCGGAGCAGCTCCCGGGCCGTCGGTACCTCGTGGCTTCACTCCCCTTCGAGCACGATCTTCGCCGGAGGTTCCGCCGGTAACCGGATGATCAGTCCCACAACGCCACACAACGCCGAGACAAGAATGAGTCCGATCCCGAGACCAAAGAACGTCGCCGCGAGCCCCAGGAGGAGCGCGATTCCCGCCGCGAAGAGCGTCTCCGCCTGGGACTCCACGGATAGCGCCGATGCAAGCGAGTTCTTATCCATCCGCTCGGTCACGTAACCGATCCCCATCGGTTTGCGGAGATTCTCCAGGACGTAAATCCCGACGTACAGAACAACCGCGATCGCCGGAAGCGACACGGCCTGGGCGACGCCGCTCACGATCCCGAACCCGACGCCGATGAGCAGCGTTGCGTTGAGCGGCCGGGCCGGGTTGCCGCCATAGCGGTCCGCCAGCACCCCGGAGCGACGCGATGCGGTCGAGGTAAGGATGTACAGTCCGGAATAGACGATCCCCGTGACGAGGGCTGTTCGTTCTTCCCCGGCGAGGGCGAGAAATACGGGGAGCCCCACCGCCAGGGAACGTAGGATCGGCTGCAGGTAGTCCTTGCACGCCTTATAGTAACCGGTGTAAAGCGCCTGGTTGGCGATCGCCCGGAGCGCGTCGGGGTTGCGCATGCTCTTTCTGAGGGAGCGGATCACGTGAACGAACTCGTCGGCCACGGACCTGCTGCTGCTATGGCGCGGTCCGTCCAGATTCTTCGGATAGGACATGACCAGGACCAGGTCCAGAGTGTAGGGAATGATCGTGAAAAGAAAAATAGGCGCGTATGACCCGTGCCGGAAAACGAGGGCCGCCGCGATCAACGCCGACAGGGCGGCACCCCGTTGAGACCAGGAACGGGTGTGTCCGTAATAATGTGCTTTCAGGTGCTGCCAGTTCCGGGAGTTCAGATAATCAAAGATCATCGCTTTGTGCGTGCCCGTCCGGAACGCGTCGCCGAACGCGTACGCCACCATCGCCGCGACAAGCGTCCAGTACTGCGTGCTCAGGAAAAACGTCACGAACGCCAGGATGTACGCCACAAATGACATGGCCATCGTCAACCGACGCCCCAGGGCATCCGCCAGAACACCGGAGGGGATCTCCACAAGATTGATCATCAGTTCACGGACCGCATAGAGCGTCCCGATCTGCATGTAGGAGAGCCCCTTCTCAAGAAAAAAGAGCATCAGGAAGGGCTCGTAAAACCGCAGGTTCTTCAGGAATCCGTAGGCGCAGAACTTGTAGTACTGCACGTCCCGGGTGAAACCGGACTTACGATCGATCCCGTTCTGGTTGTCTTCCCCGTCGTTGCCACCGGACGTTTTCACGATTATCGTTCCCCGTGCCGGTACTGGAAGTGCGCTTCCCAGGGATGGGTCAAACCGGTATAGACCGCGTCGTCCCGACGGACCGCCTGATCCCGATTGTCATACTGGATCTTCACGTTCCGGTTCTGCTGAATCAGAAACTCCTGCTCCAATGCTACCGGACTTTCCACGGAAATCGGACTATCTTCTTCGAACGCAATATCCGTAAAAAACGTGTCGTCGTACATTCGGATGCGGAGTGTTCTTGTCCGTGCGTCCAGGGGACGGCGGAAGGGTACAAAAAAACGGTAAACCACCCGGCGATCACGCATGAACGCGTCAAACCGTTCTACCTCGCGTACCGGATGAACGCCGTCTGTTTCCAGAACGTAGAGAAAATAGTCATAATTCCGAAGATTGGAAAACGCGCCCTCCCGTATCGCCCGGACAACGTTTGGCGAGAGGGAACCTTCCCAGCTCGCTCCGAAGTCCATCACTATCATCGACGTAAAGAGCGGATCAAAGTGCCATTCCACCCAGAACCCCTCCATTTCATGCTCGTTGAACTGAAACGTCACGCGGCTGTCGATGAACACGTGGGGGTGGGCCAGAACGGTACCCGTAGCGAGAGCGAACCCCAGGAACAGGACCGCAAAAGTTCGTTTGAGCCGTTTCATCTCCGGTAGCATACGCTTGTAATCAGTCGTGAGCAACCGATAATATAGAGATAATGCGCTTACGAAATCTTCCCCTTCTTATTGCGATAATGCTCGTGATCGTTCCCGGTGCTCTCTTAACGGCGCAGTCCAACCCCTTCACCGGGCGCTCCGCCGGGGACGTTCCGGATCCGACGGTGGAAACGCGGGAGGTGCGAGTACACCCGATCTTCCGTGGACAGCCGCTTTTCCCCCGGGTGAACGCGTTCTTCCGCGAGCAGCAGCGCGTCCTCAATAACCGCTTCGCCGAGCTCCTCCACGCGCATACCGACGGGACGGACGGGCGTAGCCGGACCGGGGTGATTCCGTACATAACCCTGATCGCTTTTTTCTACGGATTGGTTCACGCTGCACTTCCCGGTCACCGGAAAGTGCTGCTCGTCTCGTACTTCGTATCCGCCCCCGCCCGGGTGCGTCATGCCGTACTGGCGGGCGTTTCCGTGGCTATTCTCCACGCCGGAGCAGCAGCGGTGGTGATACTCGCCGCATACTACCTCCTGCGGACGTCCCTCTCAGCGGCGCTGGACAGCGCAACGCTCTATCTCCAGGCTGTAACAGCGGGGTTCGTCCTGGTGATCGGCCTGGTAATCGTGGCGCTCAAGATCCGGGAAACACTATCCCTGAGAAAAGGACACTCGCACCACGACTCGGAGGAAGCCGGACCATTTCTGCGTTTTCTCCGGAAACGGATCGGGTTGCTGCCGGCGATCGTACTATCCGCGATCGTTCCCTGTCCCGGATCGGCGATGATACTGCTCTTTTCGATATCGCTCGGCGTCGTATCCCTCGGCCTCTACGCGGTCGCCGTTTTCTCGCTGGGGATGGCGATTACCCTATCCACCGTCCTTGTCGTGACGGTGGTATCCAAGCGAGTCCTCTTTCGTGCTCTCGACGGACCGGCGGGCGAGGCGTTACACCTGGGGATCGAAGGCCTGGGCGGGGTAATCATGGTCGTCTTCGGCTTGGTCTTGCTGATGCCGTATTTGTAGTCGACCCGGTGAGCACGGCGGCAAGGGGCAAATGGGCGTAACTGGATTTGAACCAGTGACTTCTACCGTGTGAA
>SLRR01000138.1 GCA_007130865.1 Spirochaeta sp.
CACGCGACGATACCTGAACCGCCTCCTGCGGTGGGTCCCCTTCGCAGGCTCCGTTATTCGCGCGCTGGAGACTCGTGAACTTGAAGATCGATCCGCTGCCGATCACAATCCACCGCCAGGACGCTGACCTCCACGCTCTGCCCCACCCGTACGACCTCGCGCGGGTCACGGACAAAAGAACGGGAGAGCTTACTGATATGAATCAGCCCGTCCCGGTGCACGCCGATATCGACGAACGCCCCGAAGCGCGTGACGTTGGTGACGATTCCGGTGAGCACCATACCCTCGGCGAGATCGCCGATCTCGTTCACGTCCTCCCGAAACGACACAGGATCGAACTCGCGACGGGGGTCACGCCCCGGTGAGCGGAGTTCCGCGAGGATATCCGTGATCGTGGGAAGACCAGCTCCCGAATCGGTATCCGCTACGTACCGCGTCGGGTCCACCCGGTCCAGGAGAGTTCCGTTTCCGCATAACTCCGCCACGGTACACCCCAGGTCGGCGGCGATCCGTTTCACAAGCGGATAGCGTTCCGGGTGCACCCCGGTGTTCTCGAGCGGATTGGTCGTACCGGAACAGCGCAGAAACCCCACGGCGAGTTCCACCGTGCGGGGACCGATGCCGGAGACGGCAGCGATGCCGGAGCGCTCGGAAAACGGACCGTGACGGTCCCGATGCGCCACGATCGCAGCGGCATTGGACGGGCCCAGTCCGGAAACACGCTCAAGAAGCGCCGTCCCCGCGGTGTTAAGCTCCACCCCGACCGCATTGACGCAGGTCTCCACCGTGCGGTTCAGCGCGTGTTCCATCCGACCCGGATCGACGTCGTGCTGGTACTGACCGACGCCGACCGCGGCAGGATCGATCTTGACCAGTTCCGAGAGCGGGTCCTGCAGACGTCGCCCGATCGAGACCGCGCCGCGCACAGTCACGTCCAGATCCGGCATCTCCTCCCGCGCCCGGACCGACGCGGAATAAACGGAGGCACCCGCCTCGTTCACCCTGACCACGGGGATCGTCGCACCGGACCGATCCACCGGTGCCAGGGACCGCACAAACTGCTCAACCTCGCGCCCACCGGTACCACTCCCCACCGCGACAGCACGCGCCTCGTGAGCCTGAACGATCTCCTGCACCGCCCGCCCCGCCTCGTCACAGCGGTTCTGCGGTGGTAGAGGAAAGATCGCGCGGTGCTCTCGAACCGCCCCGGTCCCATCCAGCGCCACAACCTTGCTGCCGGTGCGGAATCCCGGATCGATCGCGAGCACCGGCTTCGGTCCCAGGGGCGGCGCCATGAGGAGGTCTTCCAGGTTAGCCGCGAATACCGTTACCGCCGCTTCCTCGGCACGCTCCCGCAGTTCCTTCCGCAGCTCGCCCTCGAGAGAGGGAGCCAGAAGCCGCTTGTACGCGTCGCCGGCGATATTCCGGAACAGCTCCCGCCGATCGCGGTTCGTGCGGGGATCTCGTTCACGGAGAAACTCTTCAACAATCCGTATCCCTGCTTCCTGCGGAGGTTGCACCTCGACGCGAAGTACTCCCGCGGCTTCCCCGCGCAGGATCGCCAGGAGCCGGTGCGACGGACACGCCCGGGCAGGCTCCCGCCAATCGAAGTAGTCGCGCCAGGTGTCGGCGGACGGGCCGGACTGGTCCGTACCGGACTTGCCGTTGCCGGACCTTCCTTTGCTGGAGGTGCGTTCGTTGGGCGCGCTCTTGTCCGTCTTAGCTTTACCCGTCGCGCCTTTCCCCATCTTCCGCTTGCTCCGGACCGCCCCCTGACGCCGAAACAGTTCGCGCAGCCCGGATCGCAGCTCTTTGTCGATCGCGATATCCGCCGCGATAATATCCGACGCTCCCGCGAGGGATCGTTCCGGGGCAAGCCCCAGTCGCGCCGCCGCAGCCTGTACAAGCTCCGATACACTGCCCTCGGAATCGGAAAGCAGCTCCCGCGCAAGCGGTTCCAGCCCCTCCTCGCGGGCGGCATCCGCCCGCGTACGTCGCCGAGGACGCCAGGGCAGATACAGGTCCTCCAGGGTCGACAGGTCCGGGGCGCTCCGAACATCCCGTTCGAGATCCGCCGTCAGCACCTCCTGCTGCCGGAGCGAGGTGAGGATCGTCTCCCGCCGCGACTCCAGCGCCCTGTGTTGGTCAAAGAGATCCTCGATCCGGCGGAGTTGCACCTCGTCGAGCCCACCGGTGCGTTCCTTGCGGTACCGCGCGATAAAGGGAATCGTAGCGCCCTCACCAAGAAGATCCAGTGCCGCCCGGACCGACCGTGGTGAAACCTCCAGCCGGCGGGAAATCTTATCTGTCGCCCCACCCTGATTGGTGATCGAAATCATTGGTGGATTATGCCATATTTCGAAGGACTTGGAATTATCGGTTGGATCCCGACAATCGTTCCGTCCATCGCTCCATACGTTGGACTCAGGAGTTCTCATTGAGGTCGTTCAATCCGAATCCTCTATCATTTGACGCGCCAACGGAACGAGCGTTGGATCCGGTTCACCGGTAAGCGCCTCGAGAACGTAGAACGCCCGGCGACGATCTCCCTACAGCAGTAACAGCTGAGCCAGGTGGAGCTGCGCTTCCCCGTTACCCGGGGCAAGACGCAAACCGTCGGTATAAGACCGTATCGTCTCGGAATACCGCTTCTGGTAGTACAGGGCACGACCCAGATCAAAGAAGTAGTGGGCCGACCCGTGAGCTTCGACGTTGTACGTTCGGTTGAGGCGCTTCGTCTCGCTGCGCAACGTCTCTACCCGGTCGAGAAGCGCGTCGACCTCCGTCTGTTCTTCCAGAGACAGATCGTCGTACGGTTGCAACAGCAGAGGCCCCGCCGTAGCGGACGGGGCAACACCAAAAACTAACGTGGATACAAGGAAGAAGAAACAGAAACGTCTCACCGTGCTTCACTGTATCGCAACCGCAAGCGGAGTTCAAGAAAACGTCCGCACCCCCGAACCGCAAAAAGACCGGTCGCTTCTCAGGTCCGGGGATTATCAGCTATCATGGAGCGGCCATGCAGGAAATGCTCAAACGATGGACCGTGGCGGACGCGGCCAATACCTACGGGATCAAGGAATGGGGTGCCGGTTACTTTGACCTCTCCGACGGCGGAGACGTGGTTGTCCGCGTGGAAACCGAGTCCGGACCGGCGGAAACGCGATTACTCGATATAATCCGCGGAATCGAAGACCGCGGGTTTGGTATGCCCGTGCTTCTGCGGATCGAGAACCTGCTGGACCAGCAGATCTCCCGTCTCAACGACAGTTTCCGGAACTCAATGAAGGCTTCGGGCTACAAGGGTCGGTACCAGGGAGTATTCCCTATCAAAGTCAACCAGCAGGCCCAGGTGATCGAAGAAGTGACACGGTTTGGCGCCCGATTCAACCACGGCCTGGAAGCAGGGAGCAAAGCGGAACTGGTGGTGGCCCTCTCCATGATCCAGTCCACGGACAGCCTGATCGTCTGCAACGGGTACAAGGATCCGGAGTTTATCGATCTCGGACTGCAGACTACTCGTATAGGGTATAAAGTGTTCTTTGTGATCGAAACCCCCACGGAGCTGCCGATCATCCTGGAACGCAGCGAAACGCTGGGGATTGAGCCGCTGATAGGCATCCGGATCAAACTCTCGAGCCGCGCCGGGGGACACTGGCAGGACTCCGGCGGGGATAATTCGATCTTTGGACTCAGCACGAGCCAGGTCGTGGACGTGGTGGACCGTCTCAAGGAACAGGACAAACTCCACTGTCTGCAGCTCCTGCACTACCATCTGGGGAGCCAGATTCCGAACATACGGGATATCAGGACCGCCGTCCGGGAGACCGCGCGGTACTATTCGGACCTGGTGAACGAGGGCGCCGCCATGGGATACCTGGACCTGGGAGGTGGCCTGGCGGTGGACTACGACGGAAGCCAGACAAACTTCGTCCACAGCAAGAACTACAACCTGGACGAGTATACGGCGGACGTGGTGGAAGTGCTGGTAAGCGTACTGGACGAACGGGAAGTGGCTCATCCTACGGTGATCACCGAGAGCGGACGCGCTACCGTAGCGTACAGTTCGATCCTGCTCTTCAACGTCCTGGACGTGACGCAGTACACCCCCGGCTACATACCGGAAACTGAACCGGAGGACCTGCCGGAATCGCTGAAAAACATGTTCGAGGTCCGACGAATGATGACCGTACGGAACCTGCAGGAATGCTACAACGACGCAGTATACTACCGGGAGGAAATCCGGGAGGAGTTTGAGCACGGCAACCTCACCCTGCGCCAACGCGCCCTGGCGGATAACCTCTTCATGGATATCATCCAGAAGATCGCGGCGCTTCTGAAAAAGGTCAAGCGCGTTCCCCGGGAGCTCGAGGAGCTCCAGGAAGGACTCTACGATATCTACTACGGCAACTTCTCCGTCTTTCAGAGTCTCCCCGACGTGTGGGCGATCGACCAGATCTTTCCCGTCATGCCGATCCACCGGCTGGCGGAACAACCCCGGCGACGGGCGATCCTGGCGGACATCACCTGCGACTCCGACGGTAAGATCGACACCTTTGGCGCGATCCACGACGTACAGAAGTCGATCCTTCTGCACGAGCTCACGAAGGACGAAGAATACTACCTGGGCGTTTTTCTCGTGGGAGCGTACCAGGAAACGCTCGGTGACCTGCACAATCTCCTGGGTGACACCCACGTAGTGAGTGTGCGCATTACCGGCAACGGAACCTTTGACGTCGTCCGGGAGATCGAGGGCGACTCGATATCGGACGTTTTGAGCTACGTGGAGTACACCCCGAAAGCGCTGGTGGAAAACTTCCGCCACAAGCTGGAACAGGCCGTACGGGACGGACGCATATCCGTGGCTCAACGGCGCAAGCTGCTCCAGTCCTACGAAGCGGGTATGCGCGGGTACACCTACTACGAGCGATGAGCGGGAAGGAGACTCAGCGAGCTATGGCAAATGTAGTTATCATCGGCGCCGGCGGCGTGGGACACGTGGTAGCGCACAAATGCGCGCAGGTACCGGAGGTGTTCGAACAGATCACGCTGGCAAGCCGGACCCTCTCCAAGTGCGAGACGATCGCCGCCGGCGTCCGTGACCGGACCGGACGCGAAATCGCGGTTCGCAGGGTGGACGCAGACCGCGTCGCGGAACTGACGGCGCTGTTCCGTGAAATCAAACCGGACCTGGTGATCAACGTGGCCCTGCCCTACCAGGATCTCACGATAATGGATGCGTGCCTGGAGACGGGCGTGCACTACCTGGACACCGCCAACTACGAACCGCCGGATACGGCGCGCTTCGAGTACTCCTGGCAGTGGGCATACCGCGACAAATTTGAACAGGCGGGACTCATGGCGCTCCTGGGAAGCGGGTTCGACCCGGGGGTAACCAACGTGTTTACCTCGTGGATCGCAAAACACGCCCTGGACGACCTGCACACGCTGGATATCGTGGACGTGAACGGCGGCGACCACGGCAGACCGTTCGCTACCAACTTCAACCCGGAAATAAACATCCGGGAAGTGACCGCGCCGTGCAGGCACTGGGAGGACGGGGCGTTCCGGGAAACCCCCGCTATGAGCCGGAACACCCGTTTTTACTGTCCCGAGAGCGTCGGCGAGTATTCGATATATCGGATGTACCATGAAGAGCTGGAAAGCCTCGTCACGTACTATCCTTCGCTCCGAAGGGCGCAGTTCTGGATGAGCTTCTCGGAGAACTACCTGAAACACCTGGAGGTGCTGCAGAACGTGGGGATGACCCGGATCGATCCGGTAACCTACCAGGGGGTAGAGATAATACCGCTTCAGTTTCTCAAAGCAGTCCTGCCGGAACCATCGTCGCTCGGAGAGGATACGCGGGGGAAAACGTGCATCGGCGTGATCGCCGGAGGAACGAGCGACGGCGAACCGAAGACCGTCTACGTCTACAACATCTGTGACCACCAGGACGCGTACCGGGAGTTGGGCAGCCAGGCGATCAGTTACACCACCGGCGTCCCGGCGATGATCGGGGCGCAGATGATGCTCCGCGGCGAATGGATGAAGCCGGGCGTCTGGAACATGGAACAATTTGACCCGGACCCGTTCATGGACGCGCTCAACCGTCACGGCCTGCCCTGGACCGTGCAGGACCCGGCCACCGTTAGCGTGCCGTGAATGATAATGGCCCGGACAGCAATAACGGCGCCGCGAGCCCTGACGGCGCTATGAGCGATAACGACCGGGTGAACGATAACCGCCCAATGAACAGCGCGCGCGCGAATCCGGCGCCGTACAACCCAGACGGACGCCCCTACTTCCGGGGATTCGACCCCCGCGCGGTTCCCTCTCCGTGCTACGTGATCGACCGTGCCGCGGTGGAGTGGAACCTGAAGATCCTGAGAGAGGCGGCGGACCGGTCCGGCGCAACGATGCTCCTGGCGCTTAAGGCGTTCTCACCGCCCGCGCTCTTCCCGCTCTTCCGGCAGTACCTGGACGGTGCCTGCGCGAGCGGCGTCTACGAGGCGCGCCTCGCCCGGGAGGAAATCTCGGACCAGAAAAACTCGTCGCAGGAAAGCAGGAATGCGAACCCGGGACGAAACGAGTCGGTCCATCCGGACGCGGCAGAGCGACACCGATCTTCCGAACGGTCCCCGTTTCAGGTACACACGTTCGCGCCGGCATATTCTGAGGACGACCTGGGGACACTTCTGGAACTCTCGGACCACCTGATCTTCAACTCTCTGGATCAGTGGGTTCTCCACCGCGATCGGTGCCTGGCGGCGATCGAAAAAACCGGCGACGATCGGGATTCCAGGACGACCCGGGCACGCACGTTCGGCCTGCGGATCAACCCGGAATGCTCCCTCGGCACCGTACCGCTCTACGACCCCTGTTCTCCCGGATCCCGCCTGGGTATAACCGCCGAGGAGCTGACACATCAGCTGCAGCGACACGGCGCGGATGCGCTGGAGGGCATATCCGAAATCCACTTTCACACCCTCTGCGAAGACGACTCCGTCGCGCTGGAGCAGACCCTGGCAGCAGTGGAGCGGAGATTTGGCGAGATGCTCCGAAGCGATCGTATACGCACGTTGAACATGGGCGGCGGCCACCACATAACCAGACCGGACTACAACAGGGATCACCTGGTACGTCTTGTCCAGGACGCGCGGGAGCGCTACAGCCTAGACGTGATCCTGGAACCGGGCGAAGCTGCGGCGATTCACACGGGTATCCTTGTTGCTTCCGTACTCGACCTTCCGCGGAACGGTGTTGATCTGGCGATCCTGGATACCTCCGCTACGGCGCATATGCCGGACACGCTGGAGATGCCCTACCGCGCCGCAGTCTGGGGCGAGCTTACCGACCGAGACATCGGCGAGACCGCGCGAACCGGAGAAACTCACTGGTACCGCCTGGGAGGCCAGACCTGCCTCGCCGGGGATGTGATCGGCGATTACCGATTCCGAACTACCCTGGAGATCGGCGATCGCCTGGTATTCGACGATATGAGCCACTATACGATGGTGAAGACCACTACGTTCAACGGGATTCCACTCCCGTCGATCGCGATATGGGATTCCGAAACACAAAA
>SLRR01000103.1 GCA_007130865.1 Spirochaeta sp.
CGATCGCTCTCCCTGGTCCGCTCGCGGGTCGTCTCGCCGAGCGTCTCCAGCTCCCTTGTCCGCTCCCGCTCCGCGGCGATCCGGTCACGAGTTTCCGCCACCAACGCATCCACACCGGCACCTTCTCCCGCCTCGTCCAGCGTCTTCCGGGCACGTCGCGCCTCGTCGCCTGCAAGGGATACAACTTCCTGAACCTCGGTGTACTCCTCGATGATGCCCATGGCGGCCGCTTCCGTCTTCTCCGTTACCAGTGCGAGAAGCTTCCGCACGTACGGCATCGACCAGTACCATCCGGTGATAAGGTCTCCCGCGGTATCACAGGGACACGGCTCCCGGCCGTTTCCTGCGGTCCCGACCAACTCCGTAGCGAGATCGGCGACCGCCTCAGCAGACTCGCCCGCAAGCCCGCCGTCGGCACGACGTTCACGGCGCGGAGATGTCTCAGAAATCGTGGCGGGCCGCACGGCGGTGGCCGCACCGCTCCTCACGGCACGCTTCTCCATCCGGCGACCGACTACCGCCCCGGCTACGCCCCCGGCGAGAAACGAAACCAGGAACGCCGGAACAATCGTGAACGGTGTCATCAACGCGCCGTCCTTCCGCTGAGCTGTCCGGTGACCTTATAGATCCCTGGTTGCACATAGGAAAGACCGAAGCGGTTCCGATCAACGGTCTCGGAATGTCCCACTACCAGGTATCCTCCCGGTTCCACCGAGCGCACCAGGTTTTCCACGACCCGTGCACGGAGTTCCTCATGGAAGTAGATCAGAACGTTCCGACAGAACACCAGGTCAAAGGAATTGCGGAAGGGAAACCGCTCCCGGATCAGGTTCATCCGGCGGAACACCACCATCTCTCGTATTTGTGGCACAATCTCTCCCCCTGTCGCTACGTCCCGGACGTACCGCTCCCGCCATGACGGCGAGAGCTTCGCCAGTGCCTGTGGCGTGTACGTCCCGCGTCGAGCCTTTTCTATCGCCCCGGACGATATATCCGTCCCGAGAACGCGACAGGATCCTCGCAGGTCGGTCTCGTCCGCGATAGTCATGGCGATGTTGTACGTCTCTTCACCGGTGGAACACGCGGCGGACCAGATTCTGAACCGCTTCCGTTCGCCCCGAAGCATCTGTTGCCGCCAGAACGGCAACAACGACTCCCGGAGAAAGAGAAAATGTCGCTCCTCCCGATTGAAGTAAGTATGGTTTGTGGAGAGCCGGTTTACCAGCTCCAGCATGAGCGGTCCCCCGGGATCCTGATCGATCGCATCCGCAAGTTGTCCGTAGGAGTCCATCCCGAGCGTGCGCATCAGTGATCCCAGCCGGGCAAGGAGCAGGCTCTGTTTGGTCTCCCCCAGCTCGATCCCCACCTCGCGGCGGAGGATTTCCGCGAGGCGGTCAAAGTCGGCCGGAGTGAGGGAATGCTCACCGATCATGGTCCCCCACGTCGACGCGGGAGTTGTCCAGGATCTCTTCCACATCAAGCAGCATGAGCACCCGTTTCTCCTCTCGACCTATCGACTGGACGAAACGATTCATCCCCTGATCGTCCCGATAGTCCGGGGCAGGCTCCCGATGCTCCTCGTCAAAGTAGCGCACTTCTTCCATGCGATCCACCACGAGCCCCACCAGTTTCTCCCGGTGCTCCACCATCACGATGCAGGTGCGACCGTCGTACTCTTTGAAGGGCAGCGCCATACGGAGCCTCAAGTCGATCACCGGAATGATCTGGCCCCGAAGGTTCACCACCCCCTTAAGGTATTCCGGCATGTGTGGAACGGGAGTGATCTCCTGCATCTCCACGATCTCCCGTACCCGTTCTATCGGCACACCGAAGGACTGTTCCGCGAGCCGGAAGCAGAGGTACCGGTCCCGCACCGTATCGTTGTCCAGTAACGCTGTATTCTTATCAGAACTCATCGAATTCCTCGTCTTCCATCGACAGGGCGATACCTTTTTCCGTCGATTCTTCCGACGATGCCGCAAGAGCCACCGCTTTACGACCGTCCCCGTTGCCGGTCTCCTCCACCGGTTTACGTTCCATCCGTACTTTCTTACCACCTTCGCTGCTCACCGCGGGAACCCGGTCTGCGGTCTTGCCGGCAAACTGCTCCTGCAGGTACCGGACCATCTCCGGAGTGAGCGAACTCAAGTCCGATTGACCGTCACTATTCCGGGATCGGGTTGTTCCGGCTCCAGGGAGCAAGTCCTGGCGACTGAGTTTGAACATCGATGTCTGGTCCTGTAGGGCCCTCGCCTGGGCACTGAGTTCCTCCGCGGCGGAAGCGGTCTGTTCCGCGCTGGAGGTATTGGTCTGCGTCACCTGGTCGATCTGTTCCACCGCGGCGTTGATCTGCTCCAGTCCGGACGATTGCTCCTGGCTCGCCGCGGAGATCTCCTCCATGAGGTCCGCCACCTTGGAGACGCCCTCCACGATGTTCTGGAACTGCGCCGCCGTGGCGTCGGCGACTTCGTTACCCGCCTGGATCGTCGCGATCGACTGCTCGATCTTCTCGCTCGTCTCTTTGACCGAATCCGCGCTGCGAACCGCCAGGTTACGAACTTCTTCCGCCACGACCGCAAAACCGCGGCCGTGCTGTCCCGCCCGAGCGGCTTCCACGTTGGCGTTGAGCGCCAGGAGGTTTATCTGGAACGCGATATCGTCGATCACGGTGATGATCTTCTTGATCTCCTCACTGGAGGAATCGATCGTCTTCATATGCTCCACGAGTTTCTGCATCTGCTCGTCCCCGTCCCGGGCGCTCTGTCGGGCGTTGCGGGAGAGGTTGTTCGCCTCCCCGGCGTTGGTCGCGTTCTGACGGGACTGGCTTGAGAGCTCAACCATGGAGGAGGTTATCTCCTCCAGAGAACTGGCCTGTTCCGTGGCACCCTGGGAGAGGTTCTGGCTCGCTTCGCTCACCTCGCCGGCTCCGGCGGATACCTGCTCCACCGACTCCACAACCTGCAGGAGCACCTCGTTCAGCTGCTGCCGCATCGTTGCCAGGGCTTTACCGAAGACGTCCGCCTCCGATTCCACGTCCACCGTAAAATCCAGGTCTCCCCGGGCTATACGTTCCAGGTCGGCGGTCTTCTTGCCCAGACCCGAAATCATCCGGTTAAATGCCCCCGCAAGCTCGCCCAGCTCGTCCTTGCGACGCAGATCGATCTCGTCCTGGTAGATCGCCCCTTCGGCGATCTCGTTGGCGCGGCGGGAGACCAGTTTGAGCGGCTTCACCGTCGAGAGGGAAATAAGGATTCCCAGGGCGATCGCGATCGCTACCGCCACAACAACGAGGATCACCATGAACGTCCTCGCGGCGTCCGTCATCGCCAGGGCGTCCGCGTTCGCAGTCTGCGCGCGTTCCCGATTCAGATCAAAGATCGCGTCAATACCGGCGTCCACCTCGGCAAAGGCGGGTCCCACGTCATCGGTAAACAAAACCGCCAGGTCCGCGTCCATCGCACCGCCCCGGGAGATCGCGACCGTCTCCTGCGCTACCGCGAGGTACTCCTCCCAGTCCCGGGCGATCCCGTCCAGGAGCGACCGTTCTTCCGGCACGAGGTCCGCCTCCTGGTACACCTCGTACCGTTCGGCAAACCGTTCTTCCGCCGCCACAAGATCGCGTTCCAGTTCCGCAAGCGTCCCGGGATCCGCGCTGAGTCCGTGATTGACCAGAGCGCGGTAATGGCGTGCCGTGATAGTCGCCAGGTCTCCCGCGCGGTCAAGTCCGACCACGTTGTCACGGTACACCAGGTCCAGGGCGGTACCCATGCGGTTCTGGTTCCACAACCCCACACCGCCTACACCAGCGGCGATAACCGCCACCACGAGAAACGCGCCGATCATTTTGAATCCCAAACTCGTTTTCATATCCGTCTCCTTACCGTTCACTTGAACAGGTGCCGCGCAAGGGCGCGCACATCCAGTATGTATGTCACGTTTCCATCCGGCATGATCGACATCCCCGCCAACCCCGCAACGGATCCCAGGTAATCCGGCAGGGACTTCACCACGGTCTGCTGCGTACCGATCACCTCGTCCAGGGGTACGCAGAACTCGCATCCGTTTGTGGCGAGGATCATCCCCGCTTTTCCACGGTTCGTTGTGGTAGTCCGGTGGAACGACAACAGCTCTTCCAGGTTGGCGATCGGTACCGTACGGTTCCGCAAGTCGACCGCTACCCGTCCCTCGATTGTTCGGTTCAGGTGAACCGCATCGAACCGGACAAACTCGTTCACGTCGGTCAGGTCGATCGAATACGCCTGGTTCGCGATCCGTACGGTGACGGTATCAATGATCGCCAGCGTTATAGGGATATGGAACGAGATCGCCGTACCCTTCCCGGGCTCCGAATCCACCGTCACCCGCCCGCGTACAGCCGTAAGGTTGGATCTCACCACGTCCATCCCTACGCCGCGGCCGGAAACGTCGGAGACCGCCTCCCGTGTAGAGAGTCCCGGCTCAAAGATCAGCTCCCGTACCTCCCGATCGTTCAAGGACGATCCGTCGTCGGAGATAACACCTGATTCCCGGGCACGGTTCATCAGTTTCTTACGGTCGATCCCGCCGCCGTCGTCCGCTACGGTGATAACGACTTCACGCCCCTCGTATCCGGCGCTGAGCCGTACCGTGCCGGTCTCTCGCTTCCCCGCGGCGACTCGCTCCTCGGGAGATTCCAGACCGTGGTCTATCGCGTTCCGTATGATATGGATAAGGGGATCGGAGATCTTCTCGATCACGGTCTTGTCCGTCTCCGTTTCTCCGCCCTCGATCTCCAGCGTTACCGGTTTTTCCACACGACGCGCCACGTCCCGGGCAAGCCGCTTCATCTTCTGGAACGTGCCCTGCAGAGGGATCATCCGGACTTCCAGTGCCACCTCGTGGAGTTCCCGCGTCAGTTTGGCGAGATTGCTCGATCGTTTACGGAACACCTGCAAGTTCAGCCCCTCCAGGTCGGGGCTGTTTACCACCATCGACTCCGCCGTGATCAGCTCACCAACGAGCTCAAACAGGCGGTCCAGGCGGTCCGTAGGCACGCGTACGGTCGTCGCACCAGAGGACACCGTCGGCGACGGTCGATCCGGATCATCGGCCCCATTGCGTTCCGCTGTTGCCTGAGAACGGGTGTCCCGGTCGGACGGATCACGGTCGTCCTGTTCGTCCGCGGGGGGAGATCCGTCCTCCGGCAGGTCAAGGACGACGCCCTGTTCATGACTGTCCGCAGCGGGTTCGTCGAATGCGGGCGCGTTGTTCCGGGTGTTTCCGGGTTCAGACGCGTCCGACAACAGTTGACTTCGAGCAACGTGCACCGCGTGTTCAACTGCGGATCTGAGAGCGTCCAGCTCGTCCTGCAGAAGTTCCAGGGTCGGTTTTGTCACACCAACGGAACCCTCGGTCATACGTCCGTTTATTGTTTCCAGGTCGCCGGACCGTTTAACCACATCCTCAAAGCCGAGGATCCCCGCGTTACCCTTGATCGAGTGAATCTCTCGCTGCATACCTATCAACGCATCCCGGTTGTTTCCCCCGGGTACAATCTGTTCGAGGTACTGCTCGCAGAGATCGAGGTTATCCGGGGTTTCCGTGGCAAACTGCTCAAGAACTGTTTGGCGAAACGACTCGTCATTATCGGCGGATCCGTCGCAGGGATCGCTTCTCTCGTGACTGCCGAGCGTTTCATTACGATCGCTTCCATCGGTTATGTGCGAGATCATCTCCTGGATCCGGCGAACAACCGGTACCGCATCGTCACTCAGAACACCGTCGGAGAGATGCGTGTCCACGGCGTCGATAAGTTGCCGGAGAAAATCGATCACTTCAATGAGGAGTTCCGTGTGAGATCTTGAGATCGTGGCGCGGCCCTGTTGAAAGAGGGAGAGCAGCGTCTCCGCCTCGTGGGTTACCGCCTGAATCGTGTTGAAGTCCAGGTAACCAGCGGATCCTTTGAGCGAGTGAAAGAGCCGGAACACCGTATTGACCACCTGTTCTTCCGGCTCGTCCTCTTTGAGAGCTTCAATATGTGCTTCCGCGTCCTCGATCAGCTCGTGGCCTTCTTCCACGAACGCGGCGATCAGTTCACGCGTTTCCGTATCCATAATCCTTGTACCTGTCTCGGAGTTCCCGGATCTCGCGCAGCAATTCGCGGTATACGCTCTTAAGGCGCTCGTTTTCCTCCCTCAGCTTTTCGCAATCCGGGCCGCATGCCTCCTTTGTTTCCCTGCCCAGTTGTTTCAGCGTCTCGATCAGTTCCGGGAAACTGATCGGCTTGCCGAAGAACGCGTAGGCCCGGTTGTTTATCGCTGCCTTGGCTGTCTCCAGATCTCCGTAGGCGGTTACGATAATCACGCGGGCAGTTCCGTCGTACTCGCGTAGTTTCCTCAGCAGGGTAATACCGTCCATACCGGGCATGCGGACATCGCTTATCACCGCGTCGTACCGGTTCTCCCGGTACTTCTGTAGTGCGGTCTCCGGATCGGTTGCCGTGTCGATCTCGAATCCCGTGGGCGACAGGGACATCCGCATATCTTCCAACGGCAAGACTTCATCGTCGACGAGCAAAACTCTCATTCCTTCAAACCTTCTTGTGCCGGTTTCCGTACCCGGTCGACCATAAGTTCAACGGATACACCTTCGTGTATGGTTGATAAAAGCAAAACATGTGCCAACCACGGGCGGGGCTTCGAGAAGCGAAAAATTGTCGTTTTAGATTTGTTTATCTATAAATGAAAATACAAGTATGAATATCGCGATCATCGCTGTTGGATTATCAGCAGTACCGGTCAAGACCGTTGTTGACTATTCAACAGGCGGGATGATCCTGAGCTCGCTGGAGAAGGTCTCGATAGCGGCCGTATAACTGGTTCCGGGTGAGTCCCAGGTGCCGAGCGGTGAGCGTCCGGTTTCCGTCGAAACGCCGCAACGCCTCCGTGACTATGCGGCGATTTAACGCTTCAAGCTCAAACGGCTCCTCCGGGAGGGTGAACGCCCGGTCCACGGGGAGTACGGTTTCCGCCACGGGGGAGTTCGCACCGGCGTTGTCCGGCGCAGAGATAGTTACCTCGAAGGTGCCGGTATCACGGCACCCATCTATCCTGGAACCGTCCCGGGTGAGGTGGCGGTGCACCATAGCGGCGGTTACCACGGAACCCTCCTCGAAGATCGCGATATTGGTAAGAACGTTACGCATCTCCCGTACGTTTCCCGGCCAGGTATACTCCTCCAGCAAGCGGAGCGCTTCCGGCTCGATCTCCTCAAAAACGTGTCCGAACTCTTCGGTAAAACGCCGTAGAAACATCCACGTCAGGGGGACGATCTCTTCGCGCCGCTCCCGCAGGGGCGGCACGATGACCCGGCACACGTTCAGGCGATAAAACAGATCTTCCCGGAACGCGCCCCGTGCGACCAGGCGTTCCGTATCCCCGTTGGTGGCGCAGACGATACGTGTCCGTACTTCTACTTCCTGTGTACCGCCCACCCGGAAAAACGAGCGCTCCTGAATCACCCGTAGTAGTTTGGCCTGAAGCTCCGGGGAGAGTTCCGTGATCTCATCAAGGAA
>SLRR01000088.1 GCA_007130865.1 Spirochaeta sp.
CCGGGCCGTCCAGTCCGACCCGTTTGTGCGGCGCGCCGCCGGTGTGCTTCGCGAACTCACCGGATCTCCCGCGACAACGCTCGACCTGTCGCCGCTGGTGGGCCTGGGGCCCGGGTTCACGCCCGCGGGAGACGACTTTATCTCGGGAGCGCTCCTCGCGGAGAATCTGTGCCGGGAAGCCGAGGACGCGGTGGCGCGCGCCTCCGAGCGGACGGACGACGCCGACGACGCCCCGCGCGCCGGGCGCGCCCCGCGCGGCCGGCAACTCCCGCGCCCCCGGATCCAACGCGAACCGATCGCCGCCGCTTTCCATCGGACCACCACCGGCGGCGCCACCGTGCTCCACCTGGCGCTGGAACGCCGTCCACCGCTTTTTGTACACCGCATGTGTGGCACTCTCACACGCTCCGGTGATAGTATGGCGGTCCGGTGCGCTGCTGCCGTGGCCGTGGCGAGTCGGTTTGGCCACAGCTCGGGCCTGGACCTGCTCGCGGGGTTTCTCTGGTACCTCGGTCGATTTGACAGAGCACGCGTCCGGGTGTAGCGTTTGTGTTCCAATGATGTTCCGACAAAACGTGGACAACGATCGCTCTGCGGTCGAGAAGGAGTTACCCCATATGCAACGAATCATTTTACGCAAGGATTCGTACTACGACTCAGTATTCCTGATGCTGATCAGTACGGACGTGAAGAAGATGGAAGGCGTCACCGATGCGGTGGTGGCGATGGGCACCGAGATGAACCGGGACTTGATCCAGGACATGGGCATGAGCGGTCCGGAGCTCAAGAATGCCGGCCCTAACGACCTGATCATCTCGCTTAAGGCGGGAAAGAAAGCTCTCCTGGACGAGGCGGAGGCGCTGGTGGAGCAGCTCCTGAAGAAGAAAGCCTCCCAGGGCGAGGGCTCAACCTACCGCCATTCCAGCAGTTCCGCCGCGTACGAGGCGGACCCGGACTCCAACCTGGTAATCATCTCGGTTCCCGGCGAGCACGCTCCCCGGGAGGTCCGGAAAGCGCTCATGGCGGACAAGCATGTGATGCTTTTCTCGGACAACGTCGGCCTCGAGGACGAGGTTAAGCTGAAAACGCTCGCCCGCGAACGCGGGCTCCTGCTCATGGGTCCCGACTGCGGAACCGCGATCATAAACGGAAAGCCGCTCTGTTTCGCCAACGTCGTCGCGGAGGGGAATATCGGTGTAGTCTCCGCTTCCGGTACAGGACTGCAGGAAGTAACGACCCTGATCAGCCGTCACGGCGGCGGTGTTTCCCAGGGGATCGGCACGGGTGGACGCGATCTGAAGAGCGAGGAGGTGGGCGGATCCACCACGCTCATGGCGATCGATGCCCTCAAGGCCGACCCGGATACGGCGGCGATCGTGGTGATCTCCAAGCCCCCGGCGGCAAAAGTGGCGGACAAGGTGATCAAAGCCCTCAAGAAAGCGGGTAAACCCGCGGTGGTCCACCTGATCGGCATGGAAAAGCGCTCCACCGAGGGCAACCTGCACTACGCGGCCAACCTGGAAGAGACCGCCCGCATGGCCGTAGCCGTAGCTGCGGGTAAAACGTACCGCCCCGTCTTGTTTGACGCGGACGAGAAGGAGATCGAGGCGATCGTCGACCGGGAAACCGCCGCGATCGGCTCGCGGCAGAAGTATCTGCGCGGTTACTTCACCGGCGGCACCCTCACGGACGAGGCGGTGTTCGTTCTCAACGACGCCCTTGACGGTATTTACTCCTTTGATCCCGTGGATCCGGCGTACAAACTCAAGGATCCCCAGGTCTCGCAGAAACATACGATCGTCGATCTCGGTGAAGACGTGTTCACCGTGGGACGCCCGCACCCGATGATCGATCCCTCCACCCGGACGGACCGCATGGACCGCGAGGTGGAGGACCAGGAGATCGCCGTGGTCATGCTGGACTGCGTAATCGGTTACGGCAGCCACCCGGACCCGGCCGGCGCGGTGGCTCCCGCGATCCGGGCGATGAAGAGTGCCGCCGAGAAACGCGGCGCGTACCTGTCCGTGGTAGCCAGCGTCACTGGTACGGAGGGAGATTTCCAGAACATCGAGGCTCAACGCCGAACCCTGGAGTCCGCCGGCGCCGTGGTAATGCCCTCCAACCACCAGGCAGCTCAGCTTGTTCTCCGGATTATGAATCGCCTCAACTCGCGATAATGCGGCACAGGAATTACAGAGGATCAACACGATGAAGACAGAAAAGATCAACGCCCTCTTCGGGCAGGACCTGAACGTAGTAAATATCGGGCTCGAGAGCTTTGCCGAGAACCTGGCAAAGCTGGAAACACCGGTCACGCAGGTGGAGTGGAAACCGCCGGCGGGCGGCAACGCAAAACTGGTGAAGCTCTTTGACCGCCTGGACGAGGCGGAAGCGGCGGGCAAGCTCGACCGGAACACGGCAAACCAGGAAGCGGTCGGCCGTATCCTCAAGGGCAAGCCCACCTTGATCGGGATCGGGATCGCCAAGGACGTGGTTCCCGGGATGCACAAGAAGCTGATCATGCACGCCGGCCCCCCGGTGAAGTGGGAAAACATGGCCGGCCCCCTGCGCGGAGCGGTTATCGGCGGCCTCATCTACGAGGGCCTCGCCAAGACGCAGGAGGAAGCGGAAAAACTCGCGGCCTCCGGCGAGATCACCTTTGATCCGTGCCACCACCACAACGCTGTGGGCCCCATGGCGGGCGTCGCAACCGCGAGCATGCCCGTATGGATCATGGAGAACTCCACCTACGGCAACCGCGCCTACTGCACCCTGAACGAAGGACTCGGCAAGGTGCTGCGATACGGCGCCAACTCGGACGAGGTGATCAAGCGACTACGGTGGATGGAAAAGGAACTGGCGCCGATCCTCAAGAAAGCGTTGGAACTGCACGGTCCCCTGGACATGAAGAACCTGATCGCCCAGGTGCTGCAGATGGGCGACGAGGGACACAACCGCAACCGTGCCGGTACAAGCCTTCTGATCCGCGAGCTCGCGCCCTACCTGGTGATGCTCGACGAGGACAAGGAGAAGCTCGCCCGGGTGTTCCGGTTCATGCACGAGAACGACCACTTCTTCCTCAACCTGACGATGCCCGCGGCGAAGTGCACCGTGGACGCCGCCGCCGGAATCGAGGGAAGCTCCCTGATCTACACGATGGCGAGGAACGGCACGGAGTTCGGAATCCGCCTGGCGGGTATGCCCGACCGGTGGTTTACCGGCCCCGCCTCGGAGGTGGACGGCCTCTACCTGCCCGGTTTCTCCGCGGAGGACGCCGCCCGGGATATCGGAGACTCGGTGATCACCGAGACCAGCGGTATCGGAGGATTCGCTATGGCCGCTGCGCCGGCGATCGTGAAGTTTGTGGGTGGTACACCGCAGGACGCGCTCAACTTTACCCGCAAGATGTACGAGATCACCCTGACGGAGAACGATACCTACCAGATCCCGGCGATGGACTTCCGCGGCACTCCCACGGGAATCGACGTGGTGAAGGTGGTGGAGACGGGAGTGCTCCCGGCGATAAACACCGGCATCGCCCACAAGGATCCCGGCGTCGGGATGGTGGGCGCAGGCCTGGTAAAACCACCGGAGAACGCGTTCCAGGATGCCTTTGAGGCGTTTGTGGAGAAATACGCGCGGTAAACCTGAGGATGTCACGCGGAGCTCGTGCCTGCGCACGGGCCGATCCCGTGTTAGAATAACAAAGCCGTGGCGTGCCTCCGGCGCGCCGCTGAAACACAACAACACTGATTCAACGTGAAGGAGTTTTTATGAACAACATGAAGATCATCGATCTTACGATGCCCCTGGGAGTCGGAACCCCGCCCTGGCCCACCTACGAGCCGCTGCAGGTGAAGTACTTCAAGCGCCTCGCGCCCAACGGCGCCAACGGTCAGCTCGTGACCCATTCCAACCATCTCGGAACGCACCTGGACGGAGAGATCCACTTCCATACCCCGGGAAAAGATATCGCCAGCCTGGACATGGACTTCCTCGTGCACGATGGCGTGATCGTGGACCTCTCCGACGTGGCCGGAGAGTACGACGTGTACACCTCGGAGATGATCGAGGAACGGGTCGAGGTCAAAGAGGGAGATATCCTGATCATCTCCACGGGATACCACAAGTACAGCTGGGACCAGCCCACCGGTGACGAGGTTGCCTACATGGTAAAACACCCCGGGCCGGATCGGGAGTTCGCGGAATGGGCCAAGAAGAAGAAGCTGCGCTGGATCGGCGTGGACTGCGGCAGCGCGGACCATCCCATGAACACCAAGATCCGCGACTGGATGCCGCGGCAGGCGCAGGAGTGCGACGCACACTTCAAGAAGAAGTACGGCAAAGGCCTGACCGAGGTATTCACCGACGATAAGTACCAGCTCATGCACATCGAGATGTTCCCCTACGGAATCATTCACGCGGAGTGCGTCGGCGGCGATATCGATCTGCTCCTGAACGAGCGGGTCACGATCGGCTGCTTCCCCTGGCGCTTTGTGGACGGCGAGTCCAGCATCGCCCGGATCGTGGCGTTTGTGGACGACAAGAAGTACGACGAACTCATGGCAAAGAAGGCCAAATGCAAGCTCACCAGGTTTGGTGACGTGGCCCGCGCCGAGAACGAGTGGCTCGTGGAAGAAGCGCGGCAACGCGCTAAAGGCCGGAAGTAACGATTCTGTGAGGTAAGGCCGGCGTCTCCTGAGAGAGCCGGGCGCAGACCCGGCTCTTTTTTTGGCTTTTTTGACCTTTTTAGCCCCCGCGGACGCCGGCGGGGGTACGCTTCGTGGGCTTGCGCTCACCGGCGGGAGCGCGCCGTGCGCCGGCGTGCCCACCGGCGCAGGCGGGAGCGGCCGCCGCGCCGCCGTCTTACCGTACCAGGCCCATGATGAACTCCCGGCCGCCGCGCTGTACCCGGAACCGGAGTTCCTCGCCCTCGTGATCGCCGATCAGCCGGTAGAAGTCACGAACGGACGTGACCGGATCGGCGTTGACCCGGGTGATGATATCGCCATTTCTTAGCCCCGCCACCGCCGCGGGCGTGCCGTCCTGGATTCCGATCGCCACGACACCCTGCTGCTCATCCCGGAGGTCCAACTGCTCCCGGAGCTGGTCGGTGATCACCGTCACCATCATTCCCGGCCAGAGCTGACTGTTATCCCGCAGTTCCTCCTCCGGCAACCGTTCCGCCAGTACTACCGGGATTCTCCTGGTACGCCCGTCGCGGATCACCGTGAACTGCGTACGTTCGCCCGGGGCGATCCCGCCTACAACGCGGGTGAGGTGCCCGGAGTCACGGATATCCGTATCCCCCACGCGGGTGATCAGGTCGCCCGCCCGTATACCCGATGACGCCGCCGGTGAACCGAGGTGCACGTTTATAACAAACGCTCCCGAATCGCCCCGGGGATTGATCTCGCGGATAAACTCCTCCGGTAACTCATCGTCCAGGTCACGGATACTCACGCCCAGCCAGCCGTAGGTGACGCGACCGCGCTCGAGCACGTCCTGCACCACCCGCTGCGCGTTGTTCACGGGGATAGCAAATCCCAGGCCTACGCTGCCGCCGCTGCGGGAAGCGATCCACGTGTTGATTCCCACGATCTCACCGTCCATGTTCACCAGGGCTCCGCCGGAATTGCCGGGGTTAATCGCCGCGTCGGTCTGGATGTAATCGGTAAAGGAAGCTATCCCGCCGCGACCGGAGGCCTCCCGCCGGACCGCGCTTATGATCCCGGCGGTGACGGTACTCTCAAACCCGAAGGGGTTTCCGATCGCCAGTACCCAGTCGCCGATATGGAGCGCGTCGGAGTCGCCCATCACGGCGATCGGCACCTCCTGGTCCGTCTCAAACGCCACCACCGCGAGATCGGTCCGGGGATCCCGACCGACGATATGAGCCTCGAACTCCCGTTTGTCGTGTAATCGAACGCTGATCCGGTCGGCGTCGCCCACCACGTGGTTGTTGGTAAGGACGTACACTGTATCTCCCGCGCGGTCCACGATCACGCCGGACCCGAGACCGGGGCGCTCAAATTCCCGCTCCTCGAATCGCGGCTGCGACTGGTCGGGCGGGCCAAAGAAGTAATCAAAGGGTGACTGGAAGCGGGGAATATTCTGTCTCACCACTTCCACCACGTTGATCTCCACCACCACCGGCAGAACCTGGTCCGCCACGGACCGGAAACTCCTGGAGAGGTCCTGCGGCGAGGGATAGACGACGGACTGCGGCGCGGGCGTTTCGTGTTGGGCCGGCGCCTCCTGCCGAGCCGGCGCCTCCTGCCGAGCCGGTGCCTCCTGCCGAGCCGGTGCCTCCTGTTCCGCGGCGGCTTGATCCCTCGATGCTATCGCCTGCGAAAAAGCAGGTGTGGAACCGAGATAGGTCGTCGCCGGAACCAGGAGCATCACCGCGGCGACGAGCACCACCAGAACGCGTTGTTTCATATCGGTCATACTGCCCTCCTGTTTTCCTGAGGAATTCCTGTCATTTGCTACATAGCAACATCCGTGCCATAAACGGGACTCGAGGTAAGTGACGACATTACAGTGATTTAGCGGGTTCACGCGGCAGGATTCTTATGACACGGATGCCCGTAGACTGTGTCGTTATTGCCCGGCTGACACGGGAAACGCGGCGGATTCGGGTCATTCCGCAACAGTCGGAGGAATAAAAGCAATGCTTTCTTTGCTCGGAAAATCAGTGTACAATCGGTCCCACGGAGAACATGAACTATGACTACCCACAACAAGCCCCTTGCGGGTGTAAAAGTGCTCGACATGACGCGTGTACTGGCCGGTCCCTATACGACGATGGTCCTGGCTGACCTGGGCGCGGAGGTCCTGAAAGTCGAGATGCCCGGTATAGGCGACGACTCCCGCCACTTCGGTCCGTTCAAGAACGGCCGGAGCCTGTACTTTGTCAGTATCAATCGCGGCAAGAAGTCGATGACCCTCAACCTGAAGACTGAACAGGGCAAAGAGATCCTGCGCAAGCTGGTTGTGGAATACGACCTGCTCGTGGAGAACTTCCGTCCCGGCGTAATGGAGAAGCTCGGTCTTGGATACGACGAACTCAAGAAAATCAATCCCCGGCTGATCTACGCGGCATCCTCCGGGTACGGCCACAGCGGTCCCGAGAGCACCAAGCCGGCGTACGATATCCTCGCCCAGGCCGAGGGCGGTCTCATGAGCGTTACCGGCTGGCCCGGCGGTGCCCCGACCCGTGTAGGGTGTTCGATCGGCGATATCAGCGCCGGACTGTTCAACGCGATCGGAATCCTGGCGGCGCTCCACCAGCGCTCGATCACCGGTGAGGGCCAGAAAGTGGACGTGGCGATGCTGGATTGCCAGGTGGCGATCCTGGAGAACGCCCTGGCGCGGTACGCCGTCGACGGGACAAGTCCGGAGCCTCTGGGCAACCGGCACCCCACGATCAGCCCGTTCCAGGCGTATCACGCCAGGGATGACTGGATGGTGATCGCCGTAGGCAACGACGCGATCTGGCAGCGTTTCTGCGACGCCAC
>SLRR01000272.1 GCA_007130865.1 Spirochaeta sp.
GCGGTCTCCAGCAGATCCAGAGACTCCGGGCTGAGTTCGATAAAAAAATCCTTCATTCTTGACCTCCGTCAAGTACTTCCGAATCCTGACGGTCTACCATCACCCCATGAGCATACAGAAAACGGACACGCTATACGAGGTTACCCGTCGATATCCCGCCACGGTAGAGGTCTTTGTCCGGGCCGGTCTGCGCCGCATGGCGGACGAGGAGATCCGCCGCCAGTACGGCTCCGCGATCACCCTGGAGGCGGTGGCGGAAGCGCAGGGGATCGAACTAGACGATCTGTCGGCGCGACTCCGTCGAGCCGCGGGACTTGTCTCAACCGGAGCGCGCGATGCGGAGACCGATCGGTCCGCCCGGGACGAACCCGACGGGACCGACCAGGTGCGGCCGGTCCGCATCATGGGGCTCGTACCCTGCCCGATCCGGGTTCCCCTGACCAACACCCTGGACGACTTCGCCCGGCGCTTCACCGAGGATACGGGTATCGAGGTGGACTATAACCTGCAGGCCGCTTACACGGGGACGGAGTGGATGGAGGAGAATATCCCCGCCGACCCCTCCCCGGAGGAGATCCCCGATATCTTCCTCTCCGCGGGATTCCGTATGTTCTTTACCGATCCCCGCTTTATCGAACTCCGCGCACGCGGCGCGTTCAGCGACCGCAGCGGTTGGAAGACGCACAACGCGTTCGGCCGCGTGAACGACCTGATGGATCCCAAGGCGAGGTTCTCGGTGATCTCCGTCGTCCCGGCGGTATTCATGGTCAACCGCAACGTCCTGGGAGACCGCCCGGTTCCGCGGAGCTGGGAGGAGGTGCTATCCCCGGAGTACGAGAACAGCCTGGCGTTGCCGATCGGAGACTTTGACCTCTTTGACGCGCTGCTCCTGGGGGTATACCGCCGGTTCGGGCTCCCCGGGATCGAGCAACTGGCACGCAATATGTATCGTTCGCTGCACCCGGCGCAGATGATCGCCGGCGCGCAGGGAGGCGGTGCACAGGGCGGCAGTGCACAGGGAGGCGGCGCGTCGGGAAGCCCCCCTGACCAGCCCCTGATCACGATCATGCCCTGGTTCTTTACGCGCACCGTAAACGAACAGAGCCCGCTCATCCCGGTATGGCCCGAGGACGGCGCGCTGGCGGCGCCGGTACTACTTATAACCCGCTCGGACCGACCGGAGATCCAGCCGGTGATCGACTTTCTTACGGGCCTGCCGGTGAGCCGGATCCTGAGCCGCCTGGGTCTTTTTCCCAGCACGCACCCGGAGAACGACGACTTTCCGGCTGAGTCCTCTCCCCTGCAGTGGCCGGGATGGGACTTTCTCCTCTCCCCGGAGCTGCCGGAACTGCTGGAGCTCACCACATCGGTCTTTCAGAAGACCGTAGCGGAACGCACGGTCGGAGCCACCGGCGTGGCGCAGCCCGGGGGCGTCAAATGAAACTCATAACGGTAGCCGGCCCACCCTCCTGCGGCAAGACCGCGGTGATCCTCAAGACGATCCTGGAGCTGCACCGCATGAGGATCTCCACCGGTGTCGTGAAGTTCGACTGTCTTTCCACCGACGACGACGAGCGGTACGATCGCGCCGGTATTCCCGTTCAGAAGGGACTCTCAGGATCGATCTGTCCGGACCACTACTTCGCGTCCAATATCGAAGAGACTTTTGCCTGGGGCGCCCGTTCCCGGTTCGAGATCCTCTTTACGGAGTCCGCGGGGCTGTGCAACCGCTGTTCGCCCCATATCCGCGACATATTCGCCGTGGCGGTGATCGACAACCTGAGCGGGATCAACACGCCGCAGAAGGTGGGACCGATGCTGCGCACCGCCGACGTGGTGGTGATCACAAAGGGTGACGTAGTGAGCCAGGCGGAACGGGAGGTCTTTGCCTCCCGGGTCCGTCGCGCAAATCCGAGGGCGCGTATCCTCCCGGTAAACGGGCTTTCCGGACAGGGAGCCTGGGAGCTGGCTCGGCTTATCCAGGAGGAAGCACCGGAACAGGCCGGCGTCACCGGTAATCGCCTGCGCTTTCCCATGCCAAGCGCGGTATGCAGCTACTGCCTCGGAGAGCAGCGTATCGGCGCGGAACACCAGATCGGCAACGTAACCAGCCTGGATCTGGGAGGTACAGTATGAGTGCAACCGACCCCGCCACGGCGCTGGCGATCCTTACAGGAGAGCTTGATACGGTGGGCCGGACCGTCTCGGAGATCACGATCCGGCCCGGTCGCGACAAGAACGGCCAACCGGAGCGATACCGGGAGCTCCTGATCCGCGCGGGAGAAGTCGTCTGCATCGTAGGCGCCACGGGAAGCGGCAAGAGCCGGCTTCTGGCGGATATCGAATGGCTCGCCCAGGGCGACACCCCCACGGGCCGCACGGTTCTGATCAACGGAGAGGTGCCGGACCTGGAGAGTCGCTACGCCGGTACGGGACGTCTGGTGGCGCAGCTCTCGCAGAACATGAACTTCGTCATGGACGCCACGGTAGCGGAGTTTCTCGAACTCCACGGAGAAGCGCGCGGTATCGAGACAACCGATGAGGATCTGGAACGGGTGATCACCGCGGCAAACCGGCTCACGGGAGAACCGATCACCCCGGAACGGCAACTTACGGAACTCTCGGGAGGACAGTCACGAGCTCTGATGATCGCCGACACGGCGCTCCTGAGCAGCTCCCCGATCGTCCTGATCGACGAGATCGAGAACGCCGGGATCAACCGCCACGAGGCGATCCGAGTGCTCACCGGCGCGGACAAGATCGTCCTCATCGCGACCCACGACCCCTCTTTGGCCCTCTCCGCGCCGCGGAGACTGGTGATCTCCCACGGAGGGGTCTCGGCCGTGCGCGACCGCTCCCCGGCGGAAGAATCTCTGGCGGAGCACCTGCGTGAGCTCGACTCACTGCAGGAAGAGCTGCGCCGGAAGATCCGCGCGGGAGAGTGGCTGGACGGGTTTGAGAACCGTTATCTGATCACTCGCTGATTTCAAACGATTGCAAACTATCAGTCGCGTCTCAATCGTATCCCGGTACCGCTTCCCACCCTTTGGGGGGCGGTGACGTTATCGAGAAGTACCGCGTCACCCCGTCGTGGGCGTTTGTAACCTGGTGAGGTTCTTCGTCCTCGATAAGTACCGCTTCGCCGGGGTAAACCACGATCTCACTTTTATCGGTCGTGACCTTGAGAGCACCTTCCAGCATCAGGTAGTAGTGCTCACTGCCACGGTGCAGGTGCATCGTCGCGCCTCCGCCTTTCTGAAGCACCGACAGTCCAACACGTCCGTACTTTGCATCAGGAAAAACAACGTTACTGACCATGTTGTGATGAAGCGGCGGTACCGTCTCCTTCAGGTTTGATAAATCTGCTTTCTTCATATCTGCACCTCCCGGCAGGTTGTATTTGATTTCATTAAGGGTGTCGTTGTCGTTTGCTGATTCGGTCACGATCGCCGGACTAAACACGATTGATGATTTATGTAAACAATAATCGCCCCGCCGCAACGATTATGAGAACTATCATGACGATTCGGAACCGTTTTTCCGGAATAATCCGGACAATCCATATTCCTGCAAACGCTCCCGCGAGAACCGCGGGTAGAAACGTGAATCCGAGCAACATCGTCTGGGAATCGATCGTGCGCCAGGCAAACACGTGAAACGGCACCTTGGTTGCGTTCACGATAAAGAAAAACCATGCCGCCGTTCCGATAAACCGGTCCTTGTTCAGTCCGCGGGACAGAAAAAAGAGGTTCATCAGGGGTCCCGCGGCGTTCCCGACCATGGAGGAGAATCCCGCCACGATTCCAAGCAATCCGGACAACACCGGCGACGTCGGTACGTCGATATCGCCGGTCCCGTTGTCCCGAACCCACATCAGCGCGGTACTGACCAGAACGATCACCGCCACGATCCGCACGAATACGCGGTCAGGAATTACGGACCCGACCAACGTTCCCAGTACGATTCCGGCGAGCGTCCACGGTAACAGGGGCCGGATATGCGACCAGCGTGCGTCGCCACGATACTTGTATATTGCGATCAGGTCTCCGATGACCAATAGTACCAGGACTATGCCCGCGGATGCCCGCCCGCCGAACACACCGGCAAACACCGGAATCACGAGAAACGCGGCCCCCCGAATCCCGGTCCGGGATATGCCGAGAACCACACTGCCCAGCGCGAGGATAATACCCTGTTGAATCGTCAGTTCGAAGCCTGCCAGAGCGGGTATTCCTCCGAGGCCCCACCGGAAAGACGGAACACCGTCCAACCGGCGGGAAACGCACTACTCTGTAACGGTCCAGCCTGTTCTCAACCCAGAACACCTGTCCAGTAGCGTATCGTAGAAGTCAACACGATCGCCAGAGCCACAACGAGTCCGATATTCATGATCGGTTTCTGCTGGAGTTCCGAACCCATAAGGTTCCTGCGATTTGCCATGACCATCCAAAGCACAACCAGGAGCGGAGCAAACGTCAGGTTGAACCCTCCACCGTAGATCGTGAACTGAAACGCGTTCCACCCGAAGAGCGGCGCCGTTGCGCCTATCACCGTTACAACGAGCTCAGCGCCCTTGAAACGCCGGGATGTCGGGTTAACGTCCCAGCCAAGGGTGTCGCTGATGATGAACCCGGAAATCAGGACCTGCGATACCATCGTCGTGAATACCGCCCCGAGCAATCCGATAGAGAAGAGGTACACCGCGGCGTCACCGGCAAACGGCTCCAATGCTCGTGCGGCTACGACGGCACTGGTTGCTTCCTGCCCAGCGGCGAACAGCGTGGATCCTACCGCCATGATGACGACAAACTGTACCAGAATGAGCATGACGTTGGTATACGTGAGCTCAAACATCGACATTCCCTTGTACTCTTTGCGCCACTTGCGCTGAGCCGTTCCGTACGCGGCCAGTACCGGTACGTTGATCGCGATCGCCGCGCCAAGGACTCCCATGAGACTGATCGCCTCACCATGGTCGGCAGGGATACTCGGTATAAGGCCGCGGAAGAAACCGCCCCAGTTGATCTCGACGCGGAAGAGTATGATCACAAAGGACAATAACAGCACCCAGACGAGCACGCGAAGCGTCGTCTCGATAACTTTCAGGTACGTCTTGCCCTTGCCTGGATTCAGAACAATTATGAGAACGAAGACTAACCCGACGATCGCTCCGACCCGTTGATCAACGCCAAAAATAGCGTTGACGATGATACCGATCAGGGCGTATTGCACCGCGTGGAATACAAGGTTGACGATAAATACGGAGATACCGGTGGCCCATGCCGCGGCTTCACCGAGATTCTCCCTGGCGACCGTCACCGGTCCTTTCCCGGTAGCCAGAGATACCCGGACAAACAGGATACAGATGATCCAGATCGTAAAAACCTGAGGTACGATTGTCCAGAGAAACTTGAACCCCGTTTGGGAACCCAGAACTACCGCGGCGGTTACCGTCGCTCCTCCGATGTTCAACGCGATCGCAAGCCATGCCGGGCCCATGAGAGCCATCAGCTTACCGAGTTTGGTCAGACCGGTCGCCGCGTTGGCTTCTTCGATCTGCCTGATTTCGTCAGACATAGTGAAACTCCTCTATTGTGCACTATTACACGACGAACGGCGCGCCAGCATCCCCGGTACGTCGTGCAGTATCAAATCGGCTCCGTCTTCCTCCTTCCATTCCGTTTCGCGTCGTACGCCGCTCGGGCATACGCGACGCGCAGACTCGATATCATGTCCGGCATTTCTTCCACACCTGCTCCGGTGTGAACGGTAATTCGCGAAAACGCACCCCTGTACAACTCCACAACGCTTCCGCCAGAGCAGGAGCCACCGCCAGAATTCCTCCCTCGCCCATCCCTTTTGATCCGTACGGCCCCGGTCCGTCGCCGTTTTCCTGAAATTGCGTGTCCATGGACTCCGGTATATCGCCGATCGTCGGGATTCGATAGTCAAGTGAACTGGGATTTGCGATACGCCCGGACTCGTCAAATACAACGTGTTCCATCGAGGCGAGACCAAGCCCCATCACTGCGCCGCCTTCGTCCACGCCGGCGGCGCGATGCGGGTTGAACAGATGCCCCGCATCGGTGTAGTTGCAGACTCGGTGGACAACGTACTCGCCGGTTTCCCGATCGACGGAAACTTCGATACCGGTGACAATGAACTCGTAAAACGGGGTACGGCCTCCCAGGGGATGGCTGGAATCTTTGGGCCCACGGAACGAGCCTTCCGCCTCAATATCACCGAGGCCCGGACCAAACTCCCGGGATAAGACGTCGGTAATGCTGAACCAACCGTCCTGAGAGCTGATACCACCGTCGGATATCGTCAGTTCTGCCGCGGGCCGTTCCAGGTGGTGCGCCGCGATATCCAGCAGTTTCCGCTTGAGATTGTTGCACGCGTCTTGTACCGCTGTACCCATCGTTACGGTGGATCTGCTTCCGGCCGTGGCAAAATCGAACGGCACTACCGAGGTATCCCCCTGAACGAGCGTTATCCTGTCCAGCGGCAGATTCAACGCGCGGCTCGCGATCTTGCTCATTGTGCTGCGCAGTCCCTGTCCGATCTCCGTGGACCCCACATACACAGTCACGCTTCCGTCCGCGTTGAGTCGCGCGCGGGAATACGATACCGTTGCGGGAATCGAGTTCTTCGATCCGATCGCGATTCCCCGGCCTATCCCCGGCCCTGGTGGTCTGGACCAGTTCATCGCGTCGGCCAGTTTCCGAAGGACGCCTTTCCAGTCCCCGTCGGCGGGTGTCTCACCCGGTATGATCTCCTCGCCTCGTTCGGGCATGTTTCTCAGCCGGATCTCGACGGGATCAATACCGAGCTTCTCCGCGGCTTCGTTCATCTGTCCCTCTACCGCAAATCCCGCGTGGGTCGCTCCGAAACCGCGAAACGCCGTTGTCGGTGTGGTGTTGGTAAAGATACCCCGGGCAAGCAAGCGTGCATTGGGGACCTTGTAGGTACCGGCTGCCATGATTCCCGCCTTCGCGACGACCCGTGGCGAGATATCGGCGTAGGCGCCGACCAGCAAATCGGTCCGTATATCCTGAAACACCAGCATGCCATCGGCCGTGAACCCCGTCCGTATCCGTGTTCGTGCCGCCTCCCGGTGCGCCAGCATGAATCCTTCTTCACCGGTCATGGAAAGCTTGATCGTACGGTTGAGATGGAACGCAAAGTACGCCGCGGCACACTCCATCTTCGGGTAGCCGCGTCCGCCGAACCCGCCTCCGGACTCGGTTGCCCTGACTCGCACGTTGCTCTGGGGCAGTCCCATCATCGTCGCGATCGTCCTCCGGAGCACGAACGGATGCTGTATTCCGGTGACGACGGTGACTCCGCCGTCCTCCGGAATTGCTATACACCCGTACAACTCGATCGCGAAGTGATGTGCAAAGGGTGCTCGGTATTCGTTTTCCAGGATCAGCAAACACTTTTCTTCCACGCCTTCCATCGATCCCCAGGAAAGAGGAAACTCCGACA
>SLRR01000195.1 GCA_007130865.1 Spirochaeta sp.
AGCGGTGGACGGGAGTCGAACCCGCGTCTCCAGCTTGGGAAGCTGGGGTAATGCCGTTATACGACCACCGCGTCGCTGTATGGGTGAAGATTAACTGCAGTTCCGGGCGGCGTCAAGCGTTGCTGACCTTACACGCTACGGGCACGGGGCTATCCCACCCGCGCCCCGTGCCGATACCTACTCGACCGGATCGCCCACAACTGGTATTAAGAGAGGATGCAAACGCGAGATCTATCCGCCGACGCTGCTGGAGGCGACGCTGCTGCACACGAGGCTTCTGCACCCGATGCTACAGCTTCTGCACCCGGAGCCGCCGCTGGTACTACCGAGTCCGTGCCCGTGGCCGCGCTTTCAAGTGAAGACGCGGCCCGACGCGCCGGTTTTCTCGCCGCGATCAGTGCGTTCGTGATCTGGGGGTGTCTGCCACTTTACTGGACTCAGATTTCCCACGTTCCGGCGCTGGAGGTGATCGGACACCGCGTTCTCTGGGGCGGTTTACTGGCATGGGCGGTAGTGCTCCTGCGGTACCGCACGGCACGGATTCCACGGGGGAGTACGCTCCGCTGGCTCCTCTTCAACGGTGTGCTGGTCGTGGCGAACTGGCTCGTCTACGTGTGGGCAGTTACGAGCGGACGCACGCTGGACGCGAGCCTGGGGTACTACATAAATCCCCTGGTAAGTGTTCTTCTGGGCATGGTGTTTCTCGGCGAACGCCTCACGAGGCTTCAATGGGCTGCTCTTGCCAGTGCGACCGGTGGTGTTCTTTTTCTTACGATCCGACTGGGGACGTTTCCCTGGGTGAGCCTGACCCTGGCGTTTTCTTTCGGTATTTATGGGTTGATCAAGAAACGGCTTAACTTCTCTGCGATACACAGCCTCGCGGTGGAACTCTTGCCGCTGATGTTTGCGGCGACCGCGTACCTGGGCGTCCTCAGGTATTCCGGCCGCGGCCAGTTTTTCGCGGGGGATCCGGTGGCAAGTTTCTTTCTCTGGGGGGCGGGGGCTGTCACGATCCTGCCCTTGCTGCTTTTTGGCGTAGCGGCGCGACGGATACGGCTCGCGGATGTGGGATTCCTTCAGTATATCGCGCCGACCTTGATGTTTGTTGTAGCGGTTCTGGTGTTTCGGGATCCGCTTGAACCGGCACGACTTATCGGATTTACTTTTGTGTGGCTGGGTCTTGCCCTGTACACGGCGAGCAACCTCTCGGCGCGCCGCCATCGCGGGAGATAAGAGTCGCGATAATTGTAAAGACTTCACGCTCGGAGCCAAGCGATACGGTTCCCGTCCCGTGTAATCTTCTATGTGAGGTCGGACTCAATACGGACGCTGTACCCGGGATACTGCTGCGCTCTCCTGTTTGTTCTTCTATTCTCCGTGGTCGCTGACAACGCCGGTGCGGACGCCCCTTGCGCCGCCCTCCACGCTGTTCGCACCGACGTCGGAGAACGGTTGCAGGGTACTGTCCGGCTCCGGTTGGATCTCGAAGGTGTACTCACCTCCCGGACGGTACTTGATTACGGTCCATCCCGCTGGTTTGTTCTGAGCCGGTCCGAGGTTGTCCTGCAAGAGGAGGTGAACGCTCCGGCGGGACAGCGGCGGAGTGAGGCGCGTCTCCGTTCTCCTCTGGAGCAGTCTGATTTTGCCCTTGGGGTCGAGGCGGGGCCGTTAATCCTGGGGCCGATCGAGGGACGTGGTCTGTATCACCGGTTGAGAGATCCTACCCGGGGAGGGGCTGCCTGGGATGCTCTCACGGACCGGACCCGGTTCGTGCCGGTTACCGATCCGGAGCGTCTGGACAGGTCCGGCGTGGCGCTCACGATTGGTTCAGAGCGAGGACCGGCAAAACTCGCCGGTTGGTACCTTCAGCGGGACGGGTCTTACACGATCGAGGGTATCGATGGGACGTTCTCGCCGCTGCCGGATCAACGGCTCGGGACGATCGGTGTTCTCCTCGCCGGGATTACGCCCGACGCGGATCAATCCTCTCTTCCGGAGGACGAACCCTGGTACTACGAGCTTCCACCTGAGCCGTCCGGCGTACGGCGGATTCAGGCGGTTCACTGGCGGTTTGACCGGGACGACTCCCTGTTCCGTCCTGATGTGCTTTTGGAGGGATGGCGGCAACGGTCGGGCTACGGTCCGCCGCTCTTCGCCGGCACGTCCTACGCAGCGCTGGGACCTCCGGTGCTGCGTGGATCGCTTCGATTCTCCCGCAGTGCTCCGGGTTTTAAAACGGCCGAGGGTGGCCGGACCCGATACGCGGATCAATTGGCGGCCGAGCTTTCCCACGGCCGCAGCTATACGCCGGCGCGGCTGGAAAGTCACCTGCGATGGACCCGTTCACGGGGTTGGGAGGACGAGCGTCCCGGTCCGGTCCGGGTGGAACGGGAGGTTTCGATTGCCACGACACGGTGGCGGGTATCGTGGTTTCCCGTGCTGGATCGCATCCGGTTTTCCGGTCGACATCGCAGTGACGGAACGCCGGACTCTCGGGATTACTACCGGGGCGAGTCGTCCGTGGCGTTCCTTTTTGACGGGTATCCGCGTGGTCACGGGTCGCTACGGGTTGCGGTGACCGCCTCGGCCGACTCGGAGGAACGCGTCCGGACTGCTGCCTCGGTGTTGCGATTGTGGTCCTCCCGTGCGATGCGCGCTCGCGGCCGCACCGGCTCATGGGAAATTTCCGGACGGGTTCAGTGGGACCGCGGCACGGTCGGTGACTGGTACACTTCGGTAAATCTGGACGTTCCTCTGGGGCAACGGGTTCGCCTCTCTGCGCGGATTCGGCGGGAGGACGACTGGCAATCCGGCGGTTCCGCGGAATGGAGCGGCTCCCTCATGCTCGAATACGGGTGGTGAGGAACGTGGCCGATGCGACGCGCGGATGCAGACGAGTGCTGTTGTTGTAAAGTTCCGGCGGTGACTGCAACGGCAGGATTTGAGGACAAGTTCTACCACTCGCCGAGGAAGAGGATTTCCGGCTCCAGGGTGAATCCGGTGTGCTGTTCCACCTTGTTCTGAACGGTCTCCGCCAGGTCCCGGATTTCCCGGGCGGTGGCGTTACCGGTATTGATGATTATGTTGCCGTGGCGGTCGCTGACGCGGGCTCCACCTATCCGGGTGCCTCGCAACCCGACGCGATCGATGATCTGCCCCGAGGGGGCCCCGAAAGCGCGGTTGTTCTTGAAGACGGATCCGGCACAGGGTGCGAGAAAGTGTCCTTTCCGACGCCGATCCTCTTCATGCTCCTTCATCTGCCGATAGAGTTCCGTCCGGTCTCCCGGAGTCAGGCGAAACGTCGCTTCCACGATGATCCGGCGGCCGTCCTGGAAGGGAGAAACCTTGTAGTCAAAGTCCTTCAGGTCAGTGCGATACACCCCGATGGAACCGAGTTCCGGTTCCCCCAGATTCACGTACCGCGTTTCTTCCAGTACCGGCGCGATCTCGCCGTCGTAGCACCGTGCGTTCATCCAGATCGCGCCGCCGGTGCTGCCGGGCATGGCGTAGATGAACGAGAGACCTTCCATGTCGTGGTCCGCGGCGTACGCTGAGGCGTCGCTGATCGGGGTGCCGGCGCCGACCGTGAGGAGCGTCCCGGAACGGTTGAGACCCTGGAGTCCCCCGGTGTGAATTACCAGGCCCCGGATACCGCGATCGCTGATCACCACGTTTGCTCCGCCTCCGAGTATCGTGAGTGGTACTTCCCGGTGGCGGCTCCACCGTACCAGGTCCGCTACCTCCTGGGCCGAACGGGGGCGGGCCAGCGCGTCCGCGGGTCCGCCCACGCGGAACGTGGTAAGCGGCGCCAGGGGAGCGTTGTACGCCACCAGGTGATCCAGGTTGAATTTTTCCAGTTCCCGCTGTAGCTTGAGCACGATCTGAAGGATAGTATGTAACCTTTACCATGGTCCACGTGTTATGATGAATAGTCGGGATGAACAAACGTTTTTCAACCAGGTATACTCCGCTGTTTTTCCCGTCTTATTCCGGGTTGTACTCCGGATCGTGGGTGATCAGGAGTCCGCAGAGGAGATCTGTCACGATACGTTCATTCGGTTCTACCAGCATAGCGCGTCGCTCCCGGATGCAGACCAGGCACGGTACTGGATTCTCCGGGTCGGGAAGAACCTCGCATTCAATCTTACAAAACGTCGCGGGCGTGAACGCAACGCGTTCGAGAAAGCGTTCTTTGAACCCCGACGTCCTTCCCGGTCGGCGGATTCTGATACACTGGAGGCGGATACTCTGAGGCTCGTTCGTGAAGCGGTGGAACTCCTTCCGAAGACGCTCCGGGATGTGATTGTATTAAAAGAGTACGGTGAGCTGTCGTATAACGAGATCGCCGAGGTGCTGGATATAAGTGTGGGCAACGTCAAGGTTCGCGTTCATCGGGCACGCGAGCGTCTGGCGGCCCTGCTGGAGGAGAAAAATGTCCATATTCCACAGTAGAGATCGCGGTCGGGATCGGATCGTTTCAGCGTTGCTTGACCGCGAGCTTTCCGACGCGGAGATGGAACGAGTCAGTGCCGCGGTCGAAGACAACGAGGATCTTCGTCTGTGTCTGGAACGGTACCGGTCGGTCCGCCGTATCGTTCAAAGCGCCGCGCCTCCCGCACCGGATCCCGCGGAAATCGAAGCCGCCGCGCGGCGTGTACGGGAACACGTGGAACGTACGGTGCGTGTACGTCCGATGCATCCTCCCTGGTGGCGCGTTTCCATATCGGTCCCGGTGCCGGTTCTTTCCGCGGCTGCCGCGGTAATCCTGATGGTGGCGGTCACCGCCACGGCACTGATCATCCGGGGAGACGGAACACCCGCGTCGGAGCCCCCCGGCCTGGCAGGGCTGGGAGCGTCCGATCGGCAGATAAACGTACAGGTAAACGTGGACGCCGATCATACCGAACGTCTGCTGCAGTGGCTCAATGAACAGGGACATACTCAGCAGATCACCGTGCAGCTGCCGGAACAGGCCCAGTTCCAGCTGCGGGGAGACCCCGTGCTTATCCGACGAGAACCTGCCGATGCCGGGGATCTTGAGATCGTTCCTCTGGAGGACGAAGACGAATGAGTTTCCGGAGAGCGTCGCACGGTATTGCTGTGTCTCTCCTCGTTTTCCTCCTGTCCCTCCTCCTGTCCGGTGCGGGGACCATCGAGACCCAGGAAACGTCCGTGGACGAGCTGGCGGACTCGATCGAAGCGTTCATCGATGGAGCGCTGCGAATCCATATAAATGCCCGGATCGTCGATTCCGAGCTGGACGAAACGGTCTGGACGATGGATCTTACGCGCGTGACGATCGGCGGCCGATCCGTCCGAGTGCGCCTTGATGGCGCAAATATCATAGTGGTGGCTGACTTCACCCCTTACTGGGAGAACGAGGAAGAGCTGCTCCTGGTTGCGCAGGGACAAACCTGGTTGTTGAATCGGAACGGCCAGGGCGACACTACCTACCGGACGTCCTTTACCACCCTGCCGATCCGGCTTGGCGAGCCGATCATCTTCCTCCCGCTTGGCACCACCCCGGTGGCGGGTGACCAACCGGACCTTGACACAAACCACGTTGGTCAGCTCAATATTGAGCTCGAGATCTACGTGGAGCGTTACCAGTCCTGAAACACAAGAACCGCATTCCCTACCTCCCGGTCGCTTCCTTCCTGCTTCTGCTGTTAGCAGCGTCGGCATTTCTCTGGTTTTCGCGGCGGCCTCCGATGATAGAATCGCTGGAGCCGGAGCGAGCGGAGCCCGGTGTAGTCGTGTCGGTGACGGGACGGTATTTCGGCTCCCGGGGAAGGCTCGAGGTGGACGGGATCGCCCTCGACCGCGATGCCCTCCGCAGCTGGAACGACAACCTGATCGTATTCACGATGCCCCGGGACTTGCGTAGCGGGATGGTGCGGGTTCAGACGGAAAATGGTCTCAGCAATCCCGTTTTTCTGACCAATAGGAACGATCTTCCGCGCATCACCGACGATCACGGTGTTCACGTGCGCAGTGTGTCCCGCCGGGACGCGGTGCCCGGTACGGTCGTTACCGTGCGTGGTGAGAATTTCGGACTCCGGACTCCCCGGTCCAGCTTCGGTTTTTATTATCCCGAGAGTGGTGAACAGTTCGATTTTTCCGGGAACGCCTGGTGGATAGTCCGGTGGGTAAACCGGGAGTTCCAGTTTGTCCTCCCCGAGGGCCTTCCACCGGGGCCGGTACACCTGGTGCTGAACGGTCGTCGGGCAGCGACAGACCTGGTGGTACAGCCTCCGACGGGTTCGGTGAGCTACGGGGAACCCCGTCATTTGCATTTCCATCAGGGCGTGGACGTTCAGGCAAGCCCGGGGGAGCCGCTGCCGGAGCTTTTTGCGCTCTTGGTCGGACTCCCGGAGCTTCCGGCACAGCCGGAGGTGTCGATCGTCGAGGATGAAGGCAGCGCGACCGGTGAGGATACCCCCTCCGCGCGGGTCTATCGGCCGGCACCGGTCGCGGACGATACCGGCGAGGCCGGTGACGGCGCAGACGGCGCGCCGGGTCACTACCGCGCTTCGCGGCTCGACGCGGTCGCCCGGCGTTCGATCCGGTGGCAGATCGATTCAGCGTTGCCGGTGGCCACGCTCAGGGACGATGAGTTCCGCCGGGCGTTTCAACGGTTTCTCTCCGATCGTGACGGTGTTCCCGTTTACGACGAGCTTGTCCGGAACATCCTGGTCAGCGCGATCAACCTCAACAACACCCCTCTTGTGATCGCCCGGACCGTTCACCGCGAGACGCAGCGGCGGTTGATCCCGGATCGGTCGGGTACGACGGTGCTCATGGACGCCCTGGAGGGGATTGCGGCGCGGGCGTCGGTATACGCAGACCTGACGGTGGCGCTCCTGCGCGCGTCGGGATTGCCCGCGCGGCGCCAGTTTGGATATTTGCTGGCCGATACGGGAGCGACGCTCGACCACGCCTGGGCGGAGGTGTTCTTACCCGGTGTCGGCTGGGTGCCTCTCGATCCCGCTCTCGGGGACGGGATGTACGAGGACGTGTTCCGTGCGGGCCGCCTTTTTTACGGTGATGATCTTGCAGCGGATACGTTTGGTGCGCTGGACGATCGCCGAGTCACTACGCACGTGGACGGTATCGCGTATCCCCGAATCTTTCCGCAGGGTGCGGTGCTTTCTCCGGAGGCAACGTTGCACGCCGCCGCGACCGTCCGGGTGGAAGCGCGAGGACGCGAATCCCTTGAATCGGTAGACGTGGTCTGGCAACTTCCTCGTATTACCACTATCCGACGTCCGTCGAATTGACAGCCCCCGGTTCTACCCGGAGAATTGACAGAGATCGGGCTTTCTCCCTATCCTGAGACCCTATGGAATTGATATCCCACCGAGACCC
>SLRR01000189.1 GCA_007130865.1 Spirochaeta sp.
GCGGTCGTCCCGTCGGTGGCGGTCGTCCCGTCGGCCCCGTCCCGGCGCGGTTCCAGCCGCGTATGTTCCTCGATCGTTTCGAGCCATCCCTGGTCATCCTGTGTAACGATGCCCCGGGACACAGTGCCGTTGTCCGAAAGAGTACGGTCCAGCCGGTAACCCACCATCGCGTAGTCCCGGCTATCCCGGGGAACGTCCGCAAGATACCGGGCGATCTCGGTCAGCGCCGGGCGCCCGTAAAAGTCGTCGCCGTTGATCACGGCAAAGGGAGCGTCGATAACCCGCCGGGCCGCCAACACGGCGTGCGCGGTTCCCCAGGGTTTGGTCCGGTCGGGAGGAACGGAAAACCCCGCGGGCAAGTCGTCCAGCTCCTGGTGTACGTACTCCACCGGCAAACGATCCTCGAACTTCCCGGCGAAGAATGCACGCACATCTTTCTCGATCTCGCGCCGAATCACAAAAACCACGCGGCCGAACCCCGCCTGGATCGCGTCGTAGATCGAATAATCGATGATCGCCTCGCCGGCGACACCTACCGGATCGATCTGTTTTATACCGCCGTATCGGCTTCCGATTCCCGCCGCAAGGACGAGCAACGTCGGTTTCATAGGGCAACTCCCGTTGTCGGTTTTCGGTACGGTACCTCAAGACGCAGGATGTTGCCAACAGCAGGCCGGAGATCCCGCAGCGAGGACTGGTCCTGACCGGCGGAGGTTTACTATAATCATCCCGGGAGGACAGAATGCTGACTTATCGTAATCTCGATCGTACCGGTGCGTGGAAGAAGCTGCGTAATACGTCGCCCTTCGACGTCACCCGCCTGAGCGAGGACCGGATCAGTACGATGCAGACATCTCTCGCCGCGGGTATCACCTATTCCTGGGCGGCGGCTCCCGTGGACCAATCGGTTATCGCGGTACTCGCCGAGCTTGCCACGGAGCAGCAGCTCGTGGACAAGTACCGCGCACTGCTTGACGGCGCGGTGATGAACACCGGGGAAGGTCGGATGGTGCTCCACCATCTTCTGCGGGGACAACCCGGTAGCGTCGTGGTTCACCAGGGTCGAGACCAGAGAGAGTTTTACCGGGAACAGCAGCAACGGTTTTCCCGATTTGCCGAGGCAGTCCTGGACGGAACGGAGAAAGGTGCGACCGGGAAGCCCTTCACCACGGTAGTGCAGATCGGGATCGGCGGATCCGACCTGGGCCCTCGCGCGCTTTACCTGGCGTTGAACGAATGGGTTCGAGCGCAGGGGATCGAGCCGCGCCTGGAGGCGAAGTTCATCTCCAACGTAGACCCCGATGATGCCGCAGCCGTACTCTCGGGAGTGGACCTGGAGACGACGCTCTTCGTTCTGGTGAGCAAGAGCGGAACCACGCAGGAGACGCTCACCAACGAACAGTTTGTGAAGGAACTCGCCGCGCGACACGCACCGGGGTTGGATCTCCGGAAGAATACCGTGGCGGTCACCTCGGAGACGAGTCCCCTCGCCTCGGGCGGCGGATACCGGGAAAGTTTCTTTATCGACGACTATATCGGTGGACGCTACTCCGCCACCAGCGCGGTGGGAGGCGTGATCCTGAGTCTCGCGTTTGGTCCCGGTGTGTTTCAGCGCGTTCTCGAGGGGGCTCACGAAGCGGACCTGGCTGCGATGAACCCTGATCTCCTGGCCAACGCGTCTCTCCTGGACGCTCTCATCGGCGTCTACGAACGAAACACGCTCGGCATGGCGACAACCGCGATACTTCCTTACAGCCAGGCGCTGAGCCGTTTTCCGGCGCACCTGCAGCAGCTGGATATGGAATCCAATGGCAAACGGGTCAACCGCGACGGCGAACCGGTGGAGTACGAGACGGGGCCGATCGTGTTCGGCGAGCCCGGTACCAACGGCCAGCACAGTTTCTACCAGCTCCTGCACCAGGGCACCACCACCATTCCGCTGCAGTTCATCGGGTTCCGCCGGAGCCAGATCGGCCAGGATACGGCCTTTGAGGGCTCGACCAGCCAGGTTAAACTCAACGCCAACCTCGCCGCCCAGATCGTGGCGTTCGCCCGGGGTCGGCACCATGAGAACGGTAATAAGCACTTCCCCGGAGGCCGGCCATCCACGCTCCTGGTGGGGGAACAGCTTACACCGGAGGCGGCGGGAGCGCTCCTGGCGCATTACGAAAACAAGGTGATGTTTCAGGGACTTACATGGAACGTCAACAGTTTTGATCAGGAGGGAGTACAGCTCGGCAAAATTCTCACCAAGGAACTGCTCACCGGTTCGCCGGGAGAGGAGTTGACCGTGTACGCGAGCCTCCTGGGTATCGACAAAAAAATTTGACAACCCGCAGCGCCGGTGCGATACTTTATATGTAAACGGGAATGGTGATCGGCGCCTTCCCGGGAGGGTAGCGATGAGGGATGTACCACCGAAAGGCATAGGCCGGAACCGGTGAAGAAAGCGGTCCGGCTAACGCACAGCAAAGTCATCGTTCAGTCGCTGAGGCGACACAAATAAGAGATTCCAGGGCGATCTCCCTGACGGGAGCAACACCTTCTGGAGTATCAAAGGCCGGTAGTGAGTACCGGCCCTTTTTTTGCTTTTTCCGCAGCACCTGTTCGGTGCACCGCCCCTCAGGGGAGGATAAGCGCGCAGATTGATCCGCCCGGGACCACCGAAAAAACCGTTTGATACTTTAAAATAATTTCATTGCTCATAACCGATTTTTTCCATTGTTTTAGAGTTGCTCATAAATAAAAAGCGGTATACCGTATGTTCACCATGGTATATACAGCAATAGCAGCAGGTTTGGCGGGCGGCGTGGTAGCGCTGCTTTTTGCAGCGTCCCGCGCCCGGTGGATTCTCAAACAACCGACCAACAATGAGTCACTGGATCAGATCGGTGGTTTCGTTCGCAGCGGCGCAATGACGTTTCTCGAAAAAGAGTACAAGGAACTTGCCCCCTTTGTGATCGTGGTAGCGGCGTTCCTGTACATCGGAAACGACGGATTTCTGCGGCTGCAGGCGCTCTCTTTTCTGATTGGTGCCGTGGCAAGCGCCCTTGCAGGGTTTTTCGGAATGCGCATCGCCACGCAGAGCAACACCCGCACCACCGCTGCGGCGTTGAACGGCATGGACGCGGCTCTCAAAGTCGCTTTTTCCGGCGGCGCTGTCATGGGGATGAGCGTGGTAGGTCTCGTACTGGCGGGGATCTCGGTGGTGCTGTTGATCGCCGTGCGGCAGATCGGCGTCGAGGCAGACGCGATGATACGGTACGTGCTGCCCACTATGAGCGGATTCAGTCTCGGAGCGTCGTCGATCGCGCTCTTTGCCCGCCTGGGAGGCGGTATCTTTACGAAAGCCGCCGACGTCGGCGCCGACCTGGTCGGCAAGGTGGAAGCGGGCATACCCGAGGACGATCCACGCAACCCCGCGACGATCGCCGACAACGTGGGTGACAACGTCGGTGACGTCGCCGGCATGGGAGCGGACCTCTTCGAGTCGTTTGTGGGATCACTCGTGGGAGCGATGATCCTGGCGTTCTCCGTGGACGCCTCGTACGATGTGAGAATGCGGCTCATGTTCTTCCCGATCGCTTTGGGCGTAGTCGGCGTTGTGGCGTCGATCATCGGAATACAGATGGTCAAAACCGGGGGTAAGCGCTCACCGCAACAGGCGCTCAACCACGGAAGTTTCGGCGCCGCGATTCTAGCGTCTATCGGCGCGATTCCGGTGCTCCTGCTGCTCTTCCAGGGCCGCGCTTTGCCGGCGGGGATGACGATGTGGCGGATCTACTGGCCGGTTCTCTTCGGACTCGCCGCTGGTATCGGCATCGGGATGTTTACGGAACTCTTCACCGGTACCGGGCGGAAGCCGGTCAGGTCGATCGTAAAAGCGGCGATCACCGGACCCGCCACGACGATCATCACCGGCATGGGCGTGGGAATGCTCTCGGCGCTCTTTCCGGTGGTGCTGATCTGTATCACGATATTTGCCGGACACGCCTTTGCCGGCCTTTACGGCGTCGCGATCGCGGCGGTGGGTATGCTCGTGACCCTGGGCGTGCAGCTCTCGGTGGACGCGTACGGCCCGATCGCGGATAACGCCGGAGGACTCGCAGTGATGTGCGACTTTCCAAAAGAAGTCCGTGGTATCACCGACGAGCTCGACAGCGTGGGGAATACCACCGCCGCCGTGGGAAAAGGGTTCGCCATCGGTTCGGCGGCTCTTACCGCGATCATTCTGCTCTCGGCCTTCCGTGAGTCCGCCGGAGTGGCCGTAATCGACCTGGCAAACACCAACGTTCTTATCGGCGTCCTCTTTGGCGCGGTGATTCCCTACCTGTTCAGCGCTCTCGCTATGAACGCGATCGGGACATCCGCGTTCGAGATGATCGAGGAAGTTCGGCGTCAATTCAAGGAAACCCCGGGGATTCTCAAGGGGACTCACCTGCCCGACTACGACAGGTGTATCGCGATCTCCACCGCCTCCGCGCTTGAGCAGATGCGACTTCCCGGCTTTATCGCTGTGGGGACGCCTGTCCTGGTGGGATTCATCGGAGGCATCGAGATGCTTGTGGGGCTTCTGGTGGGTGTCACCGCCAGTGGCGTGGTCCTGGCGATTTTCATGGCAAACTCCGGGGGGGCCTGGGACAACGCGAAAAAAATGATAGAATCAGGCGAAGGAGGCGGGCGCGGGAGCGAAGCTCACAAAGCCTCCGTCGTTGGCGACACCGTGGGCGACCCCTTCAAGGACACAGCGGGACCGGCGATCAACATCCTGGTCAAGCTGATGTCGGTGGTGGCCCTGGTTATCGCTCCGATACTCCAGAATTTGTGAGGTAAGAGTATGGTACCGGAATACGAGAAACACCTGTACGCGATCGTCCATCCCAGTCACGCCCTGGTGGCGTCGCAGCTTGAGCCGGCCCAGTTTGCCCGTCATTACCTGGCTGGATCGATACGGCATTACAGTGGCAAGGTGATCTTTGCAAAGGTCGATCCCTCGTTCCGACACCCCTACTTCCGGATTGACGAGGTTCTGGAGCAGGTGGACGTCCACGACGATGGACGCCCGAAAGCTACCAAATACGTTTCGGTGTACAGGGTTCTGGAGCATCTCGATTTCGCCAAGCTTACCAACCTGTACCTGAGCACTCCGGAGGGAGCGGTACTCGAACTGTCTCCAAGTGAGGAGGTGCAGACACGAGAGGCGGGGCCGTTACGGATATTCGCCGAGATCGCCCCGGTACGGCTGCTCGTGCTTACCCGGACCAACTTCATCGAGTTCGGTCGACACGTTACCAATCCTGACGAATACCACAGCGTGCCGTCTATCGTGTACACACAGATCGAGTTCGACGCGGAGGCGTTCCTGAACGATTTTGAGGAAAACCCGATGCTACCGTCGCCGCTTCCCAAAGTGCACCCTTCCAAGCTGCGCGATGCGATCCTGGAGATGAAACGGCGCCCGCGCAAACCGGTGAAGGGTCTCTTTGTGGATTCAAGCTTTGACGTGATCCCCTACCGGATCGTACGCCACGGATTCATGTTCGCCCGGGGCGATGAGTACCGGTTCTTCCGGCTGCCCTCGATTCACGAGATTGAGAAGACCAACTACAAGTTCTGGAAGGCGATGTAGGTGCAAGCCGCGCGCTACCGTTCCTCACGGAAAGAGGAGCGGCAGCGCAATAAACGTTCCGATCGAACTCCCCACGCTGGAGAGCAGAAACACCAGGAGAATCCTGGTGAGGCGGTTACGGTAGAACCCCCGGATCGTCACGATATCGTCGTTCAACCGTTCAAAGTCGATTACCCGGGGCTTGCGCAGAAATGCCTCCACCAGGCCCGTAACAAACCCCACGCCTACGGTGGGATTCATGCTCGTTATCGGGGCGGCGAGAAACGCCGCGACGATCGTAACCGGGTGTGCCAGCGCCGCCGCAGAGCCGATCGCCGAAAGCGTACCGTTCACGAGGATCCAGCGGTAGAGCGACTGCAAGCCTCCCTCCACTCCGCCCCGGAAGAACCCCCAGAGGATGAGGCTTGCCACGACGGCGGGAATCACGTAAGGAATCGCGCGGCGGACCGGTCCGGGCGGCGGTATCAGTTCCAGCTCGTCCCGGTCTACGGTGACCTCGTTCCGGGATAGGAGCTCCAGGGTACGGGCAATACCCGGTACATGCCCCGCGCCAACGACGGCGAGAACCCTGGTCCCGGGGGCGTCAAAGATACTTTTGGCCAGGTACTGATCACGTTCGTCGATGAGAACCTCTTTTACCCCGGGCAGGTAATCCGCTAGTTCCTGGAGCATGCTTTCCAGCTCGTTCTGTTCCCGCAGGCGGGCGAGATCTTCCTCGCTCACCGTCTCCCGGGAGAACGCCGCGGCGATCATACTCGCCAGGAGCTTGTTCTTTCCCCAGAAACCGGTTCTTGCCCAGGCACGTTTCAATGTCGCCGTCACCGGCCGGTCCCCGAAGGTGTATTCGATCGAACGGGCCTTCGCCGCCTGGACCGCGGCGATCATCTCCGCGCCGGGCGTAACCCCGGTTCCTGATCCCATCCGGCGCTGGAACGAGCTGAGCACGAGGTTGCTGAGAAGCAGAAAGGCCTGCCGCTTGCGGATCACCTCGAATATGTTTAACTGGGACCAGTCACGCTTTTTCGAGACCGACTCAAACCGCTGGTGATCGATCTCGATCACGACGTGGTCCACCTCGGCTCCGTTGATCGTGGTCTCCACGGATTGAACACTGTCCCGTGAGACGTGAGCAGTTCCGAGCAGTAGATACTCCCGTCCGCCGGCGGAGACCGTTATGATACCGTGCTCGTCCGGATCGAAGGGCGTCGTCTCGTTGTTTTCACTCATTGCTGGTGCTGGTTTCCTCTGGTTGATCGATAGATTGGTCCGATGAATTCTCCGGTTCTTCGAAGGCGTTCAGGAAACGTTTGCGCAAACCCTCGTCCCCGGGATACAGATCCCGCGGGATAGCACCTCCGCCCATGTGCATGTGGCCTCCGCCGGAGCCTATTCCATGAATCGCCCGGTGGATTATCACATCGCAGGGCCGTTCGTGATCCTCGCTTCTCACGGAGAGTCGGTATTCGTCACGGTCGCCGCCGACTACCACGACAAACCGAATCTCCCGCAAGCCTAGAAAGAAATCACCCACCAGGGCCATCACTTCCGGGGAATACTCTCCGGGGAGCGCGATAAAACTAAAATCCTTCGCTACAACGCAAGCGTCGATCGCCTGCCGGAACGCCGCCAGATCGCTCAGGGAGAGTGAATTCTTGAGCAAGCGTGCCGCCTGCTGCCA
>SLRR01000204.1 GCA_007130865.1 Spirochaeta sp.
AAAACTCAGAGGAATCGAGACGATACCCGGCTGGTTGAGCGGCATCGGCGCGGTGGAGGGATCAAAACCGTAGTGGGCCCACATGTCGGGGCTGAGCAGGATCAATCCTACCGATGCGACGATACCCACGAGGATCGATGCGATGATCCCCTGCGCGGTGGTGCGTTTCCAGAAGAGCATAAGCAACAGCGCCGGCAGGTTGGCCGACGCCGCCACGGCAAACGCCCATCCCACCAGGAAGGAGACGTTCATTCCCCGAAACCCGATTCCCAGAACGATCCCGATCAATCCCACCACCACCGCCACGATCCGACCGCTGAGCACCTTGGCCGTGTCGGAGAACTCCCGGCGCATGAGGTTTCCCATCAGGTCGTGCGCGACCGCCCCGGACGCAGCCATGATCAGCCCCGAAACGGTGGCGAGAACCGTGGTAAACGCGATACCGGATATCATCGCAAAGAGCACTTCCCCGAAGCTGCGCGCCAGCAGGGGAGCGCTCATGTTGCTCGTTTCCGGGTGCAGCGCGCCGCTGATTATCGACCCCACGCCCAGGTACATCGTCAGGACATAGAACAATCCGATCCCCGCTATCGCGACGATCGTGGACTTTCGCGCCGCTTCCGCGCTCGGTACGGTGTAGTACCGTATGAGAATATGCGGGAGCGCTGAGGTACCGAGAAAGAGCGCCAGCATCAGCGAGATAAAGTTGAGTCGATAAAGAAACGTGCTCATTGCCGGTGCTCCGGGTTGCGCCTCCAGGGGAAACATCAATCCCGGTCGCATAAACGTCGAACCCGCCGTAGCCTCCTCGTAGTGCACGGTCACGGCGGAACCGTCGGCGGCTGTAAACGCCGCGTTCCGGGGGCGGCGGATCTCCGTGTCGTCGTCGCTGAGAACCGCGAGCAACCGTATCGGTCCCACGGGACCGGTCTTGCCACCGTGCTCCTCGGAGATAGCCGTAACCGCTCCCATCTGGCGTAGGCGGTTGGCGGCACTCTCCGGCGCTCCGTTGATCAGGACGGTGCCGTCGGGTCGTGTCGAACGGGACTGTGCTTCCACCAGGGCCGGGCCACCGGAAGCGTCCCGATCGAGCCACCACCAGTCCTCGATCATTACCACCGGCTCACCGTCCAGGCGCGCCACCTCGGTCGGGGCAAACGGGACGGTGCGGCCCTTGATCTGCGCGGTATAACCACCGCCTGGTCGAGATACCGCCGGAACGGGACGGAGCACGCGGAAGTACGCCTCCCTCTCCGCACCGGTATAGGGATCACGGACCACGTGCCGGTCCGTTACTTCCGCGCCGGCGATCGCGACCTGTGGAGTATCCCCCACGAGCTCCACGGGCTCACGCTGGTACTGGTAACTCGCCAGTCCCGCCGCGCCCTCCTCGAGGGGACGTTCCGTGGTATCGATACCGCGGAAGAGCACGGCCAACGTGAGAATCAGGGCGAACGTCAGCAACAACCCGCCGTTGAAGAACTGTACGTACGTGGTGGAAGTCATGCCCCCGCCGGCGACGATCACGATCACCACGGACCCGACGATTATCACTCCCCAGTAATGGGGTATCCCCAGAAGCGGTTCCACCAGCACTCCGGCGCCCACCATCTGCGGTACCAGGTAAAAGAGCGATACCACGAGCACGCTCAACCCCGCGGCGAGCTGTATCCCGGGATGGCTGAAGTTCCGGTTGAGTGCATCCGGGAACGTGAACGTACCCATACGCTTCATCGGCTCGGCGATAACAAAAAGCGCTACGATCCAGCCCGCGAGGAACCCGATCGAGTAGAGAAACCCGTCGTACCCATAAAACGCGATCAGACCGGCGATCCCGAGAAAACTGGCGACCGAGAGATACCCGCCGGCAAAGGCGATCCCGTTGACTCCCCAGTGTACGGAACTGTTGGCGACGAAGTACCCGCCGATTCCGGCGGCCCGCCGGCTGGTATACGTAGAGACCGCCAGGACAAAACCCACGAAGATAATGAAGACGACGACAGCCATTTACTCGCACCCCCTGCCGTTACCGGAACGACACATGAAGTTGTACACGACCGCCAGGGCGATCGCGATCAGGATCAGCGCCAGTCCGTAGGTGATTGCCAGGTTGAGTCCCAGTACCGCCCGCGCCCCCGTGGCCGCGGGGAAGAACACGCTCAATGCGACAAATCCGATGTACACCAGCGAATAGAGGAGCGTCATACGGATCCCGATACGGGACTTGTACCGTTCAAACGCCTGCTCCCGAGCATCCGGTCGATCTTCCATGCCGAGCCCCCTCTTTGAAACGGGTACGAGTTTTCGATGATTGACGGAATATGGTATCATGAATTTTTTCCGACCAGAGAAAAAAACGCTCCCGGGAAGAAATTTCCCGCCGATCAGGACTGGAAAACCGATCAGATTGGACTATAATCGACCGGGGGCATCGTCTTGAATAGATTAATCGGCATCGTCGTCGTCCCGCCGGATCAACTGGTCAATTTCGGGATTTCCCTCTTGATCGCGGTTGTTCTCGGAATGGGGATCGCCACAGTGTATCGGTATACGCACCGGGGTCTCAACTACGAGAGCAGCTTTCTCCCGACGCTGGTACTGCTCACACCGATCGTCACGGTGGTGATGTTCTTCATCCAGGGAGACCTGGTGCTGTCCCTGGGGCTGGTAGGGTCGCTCTCGATCATCAGGTTCCGGACCCCGATCAAGGACACTCGGGACATGGTCTTCCTCTTCTGGTCGATCGCGGCGGGGCTCGGTTGCGGGACGCTCAACTGGACGTTTACCGTTCTCTCGGCGATCCTGATCTCATTGCTGCTGACACTCTTCTACCTCGTCAAATACGGCCGGCAACTGCACGTGGAGTATATCCTCATCGTGGGTGGAGCGATCCCGTACGACTATCCCGCCCTGGAGGACGCGGTCACCGACACCGGCGCGCAGGTGCAGTTGCGCAGTCACGAGATCGACGGCGATAACTGGGAGCTCACCTGGGAATTCCGGTTTGACCGGCACCTGGAAGAACGCGTCCAGAGAATCGTCGATCAGGTACGGCAGATGAAGGGAGTCCGGAAGGTATCGTTGCTGACGCCGCAGCTGACGCTTCCAATGTGAAACACCGGTTCTGCGCGGACGAACGGTTTCGAGAGAAATGCTTTGAGTGTAACGTCCAGGTTTGAACGGAAGTACCATCTCACCCCGGTACAGTACTATACCGTCCGCAATATCGTTCGTGCGTTCATGGTCCCCGACCCTTATACCCGCCGCGCCGGCGGGCGATATCTCGTACGCAGCCTCTACTACGACACCCGTGATTACCGGGCGTTTCACGAGCGCCGGGAGGGAAACTACGGGCGGGTTAAAGCGCGGATCCGGGTATACACCGATTCCGCCGAGGATCAACCGCAGGTCCGGGTGGAGCTCAAGACGAAGAAGGGCAACGCCATGGAGAAGTTCGGCACTGTCGCGTCCTATTCGGACTACCTGCACTTCCTCCGCAGCCATAGCTGGGATCGCCCGGACGATCCGGTCCTGGTGGAGTTCGAACGACTCTACCGCGTACGCGAACTCGTACCGATGCTCCTGGTGCAGTACCTGCGGGAGGGTTACCGCTCAAAAGACGGCCTGCCTGTACGACTTACCCTGGACCACAACGTCCACAGTACGCGTGCGGTGGAACTCTTTCCGGAACGAGCCCTGCTCAAACCGCACCGACCACGCAACATCGTTCTGGAGATAAAGACGAACTCGCGGTACGAGCCGGACTGGCTCCGGCACATCGTGCGGCAGCAATCGCTCAAAACGGTACCTAACAGCAAGTACGTGCAGGGTATCGAGATCGTCCGCCCCTACATGGTTACGCCGAGGATGCCCGCGTGACCGAGTCCCTGCGTCGTATCCGAACGATCGCGATCCTCTCGGGAGCCGCCCTGGCTGCTTTTTTCATCGGGTACGTGGTCCTGAGCTCCATGGGCGGCACCGTGGAGATCACCGACCGGGCTTTGGAGGAGGCGGTCCGCGCCTCGATCGGCCGGGAATCGGGACCGCTGCAGCAGCAGGAACTGGAACGGATAACGCACCTGGACGCCGCGGGATACCCGGTCCGGGACCTGGAGTCGATCGTGGTTCTGCGGAATCTCCGGACGCTGGACCTGTCCGAGACTCCTGCATCCTCCCTGGCGCCATTGCGGGAACTGAACGGCCTCGAGGAACTGCGGCTGCGCGACGCCGGTCTCACCTCGGTGGATGACCGGGACCTGGCGACGCTATCGGTGATGCCGGTCCTGCAGCGGCTCGTACTTGAACGGAACGAGCAGCTCCGGGATATCGCGGGACTCGCGCAGTTTCGCAGCCTCCGGGAACTCTCGCTCCGCGCCACACCGGTGCGCGACCTCGCCCCCCTGGCGGATCTCACGACGCTCCGCATCCTGGACCTGCGGGAAACGGACCTTGGCGGCAGCAACCTGAACGCGATCACCGGACTCGGTGCGCTGGAACACCTGAATCTGCGGGAGAGCGGCGTCACCGATATCGAGGCGCTGGAACACCTTCCGGGACTCCGGTACCTGAACCTCCATTCCAACACCGGCATCGTCTCGCTCGAACCGTTGCGTTCACTCCGCCGGCTGCAGACGCTGATCCTCCGGAACGTGCCCGTGGAGGATCAGCTTCCGGTGATATCACGAATGCCCGGCCTGCAAAGGCTGAATATCCGCAACACCGGAGTCAGGGATCTGGAGGTACTGGCGTCGCTCATGAGTCGCGGCGCGCTGCAGGACGACCCCAACGGCGGGATCACGGCGGAAGTGGATATCCGGGACAATCCGATCCCCGGCGACGCCCGGCGCGGCCCCTACGGGTATGACGTACTCCTCCCCTACTGGAACCGGATCTCCCGCCGGTTCCCGGAAGAGCTTCCGCGTGCACCTACCGGCGACGTGCTGATAAATGAGGTGATGACGTCCAATGGGACGGTCCTCCGGGACGCCGCGGGAGCGTACCCGGACTGGATCGAGCTCCGGAATCCCGGCGAGGTCGTAGTGGACCTGAGCGAGGCGATCCTCGCCCCGGGAGAACCCCACGACGTATCCTGGCGCTTCCCCGCGGGAACGCTGATCCGGCCCGGGGAGTACCTGGTGGTATACGCCTCTGGACGGGGCGCGCCGACCACCGGCCGGGGCGGGACAAACAGCGAAGAGCCGGAGGAGCGCGAGGAGGCTGAGGAGCGCCACCAACCCGAGGAGCGCGTCGCTCGCGCCGTTCCCGCCGAGCGCACCGAGATCCACACCGATTTCACGCTCTCCTCCGGCGGCACCGATCTCGTCCTCCTGGAACCGGACGGACGGACCGTGATCGACCAGGTCAGGGTCCCGGCGATCCCCCGGGACACAAGCTGGGGCCGGGATGCCGACGACCGGTGGGTGACGTTTCACGCACCTACGCCGGGTGAGAGCAATCGCGGTGCGTCCCGGCACCTTTTCGTGCAGTTCTCTCACGCCCCGGGGTTTCACCGGGATCCCTTTGCGCTTGAGCTGGACGCGACATTCTTGAGAAGCCCCGGCGACGCCGACGGTACAAGCAACGCGGCCGCGTCCAATGCGGCGATCTACTTCACCCTGGACGGCTCCGAGCCGGACCCCACTGCGCCGGGCGGCGTCAGAACGTACACCTACCGGGACCACGCCACGGGAGAAACCGTAGAGCGCGCCTCCCGCACCTACCGTTACGCCGGTCCGATACCGATCCTGGAGTCGTCGTACCTGCTGAACCGACACGGTCCCGATCCGATCGACCCCGTCCGGGTCGACCGTTCCACCGGACCCCTGGCGTGGCTCTCCACGACGGTACCGGAAGCGGATTTCTGGTACTGGAAGCCCCCGGAGCACCGGGGGTTTCGCGCTATCGTTGTGCGGGCGACCGCGTACGACGGCCATAACCGGGGTGGCGTGTACAGCGCCACCTTTTTTGTGGACCCGGAAATCGACGAGCAGTTTTCGATGGGTATCGTCGCGATCACCGCGGATCCGGCAGCCCTCTTCGGGTTTGAAGAAGGGGTCTACGTACCGGGCCGGATCTACGAGGAGCACCGCCACGAGGAGGAGCGCTGGATGAGGCGCCCCGCCAACTACGGCGAGCGGTGGGAGGTCCCCGCCCACATCGAGTTCTACGAGCCCGACGGGTATCGCGGCGTTGCCGTCGACGGCGGCCTGCGCGTCCACGGAGGCTGGTCCCGGTCTCAACCGCTCAAGTCGCTGCGACTCTACGCGCGCAAGGACTACCACCGCGTCAATTACTTTGAGTATCCCTTCTTTCACGACCTGACCGACGAGAACACGCACCGCGCGATCACCGCACACAAGCGCCTGATGCTGCGCAGTGGCCAGAGCCTCTTCCGCAGCCACCTGCAGGACGCGGTGGCCCACGCCCATGTCGCGCCTCACGTTGCGGTAGACCTCATGGAATACCGGCCGGTTGTCCACTTCATCAACGGTGAATACTGGGGGATCAAGAACCTCCGGGAGCGATTCGACCGGTTCTACCTGGAAGCACGATACGGACTCGACCCTGAAGAAGTGATCGTGATCGACGGCCCGATGGCGCTGGATCACCACCTCGCGGAAGGGCGCCCCGGCGAGGCAGAGCAGTTCCGGGAGTTGATCCGGTACGTGGAGAACAACGATCCCGCCCAGGACCGGCACCGGGAATACCTGGAATCGATCGCCGACCTGGACAGCTTCATCGATTACAACATTGTGAGGATCTTCTCCGGAGACGCCGACGGCGTGACCAAACACGTAGCGATGTGGCGTCGCCGGGGAGAGGTCGATCCCGATGCACCACCGGGTCTCGACGGCCGCTGGCGCTGGCACACCTGGGACTTCGACAACGCGTTCATGTTCCTGGAAAACGACACGATGACGTTTTACGGGAACGACCGCACCGACGAGGAGTACGTCCGGATGTACCTGGATCAACAGCAAGAGGAAGAGATCGATCCGGAACTCCTGGGAGACTCCGCGGCGCTGCGCTCCGCCGCGGGAATGACTACCCGACACCCGCGGTACACGATCCTCTTCACTCGGCTCCTGCGGAACCGGGAGTTCCGGAACCGGTTCCTCAACCGCTTCAACGACCTGATGAACACCGTTTACCGTCCCGAGG
>SLRR01000253.1 GCA_007130865.1 Spirochaeta sp.
CGGCTTCGTTTTCATTTCGGCTCTTGCTGTCCCATAAACTGGTACCCGTACCCGCGGACCGTCTCGATCCAGCCCGGGTTGTCGAGTTTCTTTCTGAGGTTTTTTACATGCGCGTCCAGGGACCGGAGGTATGGATACGCGTCGTTGTATCCCATTGATTCGTGAATGATAGCCTCCCGTGCACAGATCGCGTCCCACCGGGACGAGAGGTAGTGGAGCAGGCGCCACTCCGTCTCGGTGAGACGGACGTAACGATCGTTCAGAAATACTTTGTGAGCATTTTCGTCGATGACCAGTTCATGCTCACCATGGTACCAGACTTGCCGCGACGCTTTGGCCCCTTCCGCTTCCGGTTTGCGGAGATCCAACAACCGATGTATACGAAGTGCGATCTCCCGGACCGAATAGGTGTTTTCGATGATCGCGATTGCGCCGCCTCTCAGCAGTCCGAGGCGGTCTGCTTCTCCCAGCTCGGGCGCTACGACCACCACCGGTTGTGAGGTGTCTACCGCGGTATCGCGGACGATCGAACGCAGCTCTTTGCGGTGGCGGTCGTCGGATACGATTACGATCGCAGACGGAGCGGCGTCGTCCGCCGGGTACGTGACGAGTTCTTCTGAATCGGGGGTGGTATGTACCGTGTGACCGAGCGCGGTCAGCTCCCGTTTGAGGTTCAGACTGGCCTCAATCTCGAGTATGAGCAGGTGGATAACAAACGTTGATACAGGCTTTTCCATAACTAACATCTACGCCTCCCGTCTCCGGGGCGGGATAGCGGTCACCCGGATCCCGCCGGAGATTGTTTTGTAAACTTCGCTGCCAGATCATCCATCAGCGAGTAGAGCACGGGGATTACAACCATCGTGAGCAGCGTGGCCGCAGTCATTCCTCCGATAACGGCCACCGCCAGAGGGGAAAACCGCTCGGCACCCAAGGCCCATTCCATGGCCAGGGGTATCATCCCGATGATCGTAGAGAGCGAGGTCATCATGATCGGTCGGAATCGAGCCGCCACGGACTCCCGGATTGCCTCGTCGCGCTCGACCCCTGATTCCCGGCGTTGTCGGATAAAGTCGATCAGGATGATCGAGTTGTTTACCACGATACCGACCAGGAGGATCAGCCCCACCAGGACCGGCATCGACACCGGCATACCCGCGATCCACAGCGCCGCTCCGACACCGATAAGGCTCAAAGGCACTGCGGAGAGTACCGTGATCGGGTGCATGAAGGAACGAAACTGGGCTACCAGGAGCAGGTATACCGCGATAAGAGCGATTCCCAGTGCGCCGGCCAGCTCTCCACGCGATTCGGCCATGTCCTGTTCTTCACCGGCGAGAGAAATCGAGTATCCCCGCGGTATCTCGACCGTTTCGATCGCCTTTTCCACATCGGCGGTGACAAACGTAAGCGGCCTGTCCTGGTGCAGAGCCAGGACATCCAGCGTCGGTTCCAGGTTCCGCCGGGTTACCAGTCCCTGAACGGTCACCTCCCGGGCACTGGTTACCACTCCCACGGGAACGGTGGTGCCCGCGCTCATGGCGGGTGCCCGGACCGCCAGGGCATCGCCGGGATCGCTCCGGTATTCCTCCGCGTAGCGTACCCGTATGGGCGTGTCCTCCGAGCCTCCCCCTGCTCCGGAAGTGCCGCCCCGGTATATACCGGCGTTTACGCCGTCGAGAGACTGTACGAGCTCGCGTGAGATCGCGCTCGGCGGCAGACCCAGTTCCCGGGCTCGTTCCGCGTCGATCGTGAGCGTGACGCTACGTTGATCCCGTCGCCAGCTCCGGTACGCGTTGACCGTTCCCGGCACGGCATCCACCGTTCGTAATACTTTCTGTCCGAGCGCGTCCAGTACAAGCGGGTCCGGTCCGGAGAGCCGCACGATGATCGACGACGCCGTGGTCGCCACGGCGGTACTGCCCGATTCGCGAACAACAAGGTTCTCAATACCCGGTACGCGGGCAAGGCGGTCCCGCAGTCGATCCTGTATCTCCCAAATCGTCTCGTCCCGTTCAGTCCGCGGAGTCCAGGTAAGCGTCATGTAGCCCTGAGTGGGGCCCTGGACACCACCGCCGCCGAAGGAACGCATACCCGGCTCAAACCCGATCCGCGTGGAAAGGCGGTCCAGCTCCGGCTCTTGGCGGATGAAAGCCTCTACTTCCGCCACGACCCGTTCCGTCTCTTCCAGGGAGGAACCGGAGGGCGTCTCGATCGTGATGTACGTGGCACCGCTGTCCATCCTGGGAAGCAATTCCATACCGAGACTGAACAGGACCTGCACGCCCAGTACGAACAATCCCACCGCCGCGATGACCACCAACCACCGCACGCGCAGTGCTCCGCGCAGAATCGTGGCGTACACCCATTGAAGGCCCTTCATGAGAGCTCCCCAGGGACGAACGATCGTCGAAGCAAAGCGTTCAAACCTTCCGCCGCCCCCCGCAACCATGGTGGTCAGGATGGGCACCAGCGCCAGAGCTACCAGGAGTGACGAGAGAAACGCAATGATCATCGTCCCCGCCAGAGGTCCGAACGTTGCTCCGACGAACCCGTAGAGAAAGAGCAGCGGTATCAGCACCGTCAGGGTAGTGGCGTTACCGGCGATGATCGAAAACTGGATCTCCTTGGCTCCCGCCAGGGCTGCCTGGGAGGGAGAAAGCCTGTCCCGCGCAGCGTCGCCACCGTTGCCGGCGTCACGACCTTCCTCGTAATGGCGCGTGATGTTCTCCAGCATGACCACCGAGGCGTCCACTACCATTCCCACGGATAGAATCACCGCGGTGAGTGTAACCAGGTCGACCTGGATGCCGAAGACCATCATCCCCGCAAAGGTGAGCAGGAAGGACATGGGCATCGAGATCGCCACCACCAGGCCGCGCCGGAAGCTTCCCAGGAAGAGGAAGATTATGATCGTAGCCAGGACGAGGGCTTGCGCCACCGCACCGAGCATGTTCCCTACCACCTGCTCCGTAAAGGAAGCACTCTCGTCGGCGATGAGGAACCGGAGGTCCGGGTGCCGTTCGCGGAGTTCCTCGATCCGTTCCGAGACAAGTCCTACCACTTCCACCGTATTCGCATCGCCCTGCTTGAAGACTTCCACGGCGATCGCCGTCTCGCCGTTGACGCGGTAAAGAGAGAGGTTGTCGCCGGCTCCTTCCCGCACCTCCGCTATGTCTCCCACGAGGACGCGCTGTCCCGCGGGTGTCGTGAGCGGTATCGCTCCGACCTCTTCTACGGAGGATGCTCGCTGATCGACGCGGAAGCTGTGCTGTTGTCCTGAACTGCGTATCTCACCGGCGGGCAGGCTGATGTTGTTGGTTTGAATTGCCTGTACCACCTCAGACAGCGACAGATTATGTGCTTCCAGTCGGGTGCGATCCACCATGACGGAGAGTTCCGGCCGGTACCCGCCGAACACGTCTATCAGCGCGACGCCGGGTATGCGCTGCAATTCCGGTGCGAGAACGTCGTCGGCGAGACGGCGTACCTCGGGCATATCATCACCGATTATCCCCATCGTAAGGACCGGCACATCGCTGGTTGAAAAGGACAACACCTGCGGTTCCGCTATTCCCCGGGGCAGACGATCCCGAATTCGTGCTATCGCGTTCTGAACATCCACCGCCGCCAGGTCCACATCGTTCCCGTAGCGGAATTCCACCTCTACCAGGGAGAGACCGTTCTGGGAGGTGGAACTAACCCGTTCGACTCCCTCCAGGGAGGCTACTTCCATCTCGATCGGGTCGGAGACGAGATCCGCTACGTCTTCCGCTGCGGCTCCCGGATAAGAGGTGAGCACGTTCACCAGGGGAGGAGCCGTATCAGGGAATAGCTGAATCGGAAGGTTGATATACGAGAGGAGTCCGAATATTACCGCCGCGATGAAAAGCGGGTAGATCGTATACCTGTTCTTGAGAGAAAACTCGGAGAGTGCCATTATCTGCCTCCTTCTTCCCGAACGGCCAGGACTGAAGCACCGTCGTACAGGCTGGAGAGATTTGTTACCGCTACGGGATCCTCGCCGTTCCAGGAAAAAACCACGGCGGTCCATCCACCCGCGCTTATTCCCGTCGTCACGGGCTCCATGCGCGCGGTGTCATCGCTGATTACGAAGAGATGCGGGGCTCCATCGCGGGTGGTAATCGCGCGACTCGGTACTGCCGGCGACGAATCGCTCCGGTCCAGCACAAAATGTACCCGTACGGAAGAACCTTTTCGGGGATTCGCCGTTTCCGGTACGGGTATCGTTACCCGGAACGTTCGTGCCGGACCGGAGGATGTCGGTGCGATAGCGGTGACCCGGCTCGTGACCGTCGCGGAATTGTCGCCGGTTCCTACGGGGCTCGCCTGTGCGCCGAGTGTCAGTACCGCGGCAGTCCCCTCCGTGATTCCCCGAAAGAGGTCCTCTTCCACCACATCCACACGCACTTCGCGCGCAGGGTCGCCGACCAGGACAATCGGTTGCCCCGGCATCAGGGGTTGTCCCGGCTCGGCAAGCCAGTCCAGGACCTGTCCGTCAGAGGGAGCTTCCACTACGGTCTTGGCCAGTTGTGCCCGCGCTTCCGCCAGTGCCGCCCGGGAGCTGCGGGCGGCGCGTTCGCTGGAATCGGCTTGTTCCGGTGCCAGCGCTCCCTGCTCGACCAGGCGCGTATCCGTCTCGTGACGCTGCGTCCAGTATTCCGCCTCTGCCGAGAGCCGATCCACCGCGGCATTCAGTTCCGGAGCTTCCAGGCGGGCCAGAACGGTACCTCGGGTAAAGAACTCGCCTTCCGTGAGTGTCCTTTCGGTGAGGGTGCCCTGTGTGCGGGACGCAATGGGGACCTCGTACCGTGCGTACACGGTGCCGACGTAGGAGAGGCGGTTTTCCAGCGTTCTGTACTCCGGATTCATCACGCGTACCGCTATGGGGGTACCGTTTGAATGGTCCGTGGATGTGCCGGCTTGCTGGGCAGATTCGCCGTTGCATCCGATAAAAACAAGCGCCAATCCCGCTATGATTGCGGCTTGTACGTATGTGCGTTTCATCTCTATTCCTCCAAAAGTGCTTCGATTGTCGATACCGACAGCGTTCCCAGCTGCCGGTGGTACACGATATACGCCGTGAGACGGTCCTGTTGCAGCGTCTGTTCCTGGACCTGAAGTTCAAGTAACGCGGTCTCTTCCGCGAGCAGATCGCCGGCCGACGCCCGGCCTTCTTCGTACTGCCGTTTGATCGCGTCCAACGAGACCTGTCGGCTGTCCACGGCGCGTCGAATCAACGCCTGCCGCAGTCGAAGCGTTTCCATGCGTTCTTCCTGAATGCGTAATGATGTGAAGTGTTCGTTGCGAGCCGCTTCATACGAGTACCAGGCGGACTTCTGGGCGGCGTCGGTTGCAGCCAGGCGCGCTGTTCGTTCACCACCGGTATACAGCGGGATCGTGACCGAGACCCCGGCAGACCAATCGGTAAAGAAATCCAGGTCGCTTCCGGAACGGGCCGTCTGCGTGACAAAACCATTTACCTGAGGGAAAAACGAGCGCTGGACCGCTTCATGCCGGGTTTCCGCGTTAGCAAGTCGTGCCCGGGCGGCCTCCAGAGCAGGTCCGGCTGAATCGTCCCGGTTGACCGTAACGTCCACGTCCGTTCCGAGACCCGTAACGATTGGCGTAACCGGGTGGTTCTTTCCCAGGAGTGTCCCCAGGTTCCACGCGATCTCCCGGCGTCCCTGTTCGATCTCCATTCGTTCCGCCAGCAGCGACGCGATGGCTGCGTCCACCTCCGCCTTTGCGGCGGGGGAGACGCGTCCGGCAGTCTCGAGAATAGCCAGGTCTTCCCGGCGACGTTCCAGTACGCCCAGGTGGGCTTCAAGCAGCTCTCGATTATCCTCGAGTCGCAGATAACGTACAAAAAGATCCGCTACGCTCGCGAGAATAGCCTGGTCCACCTCGGCCGAACGGGACCGGCTGTACTCGATCTCGTGGCGGGCGGCGCCGATCAGCGACAACGCGGACAGATCCAGAATCGGCACGTCCAGACGCAACGCGCCGGAATAGATCCGATCGTCGAAGGTCAGAGGATCAGATTGCGGCGTCGGAGGCTCGCTCATGGGGGCCACAAGCGTCTCCTCCCCGTAGATCGTGTACTCTCCCCGGGCTGCAAGGTTCGGCAGAAGCGCCGATCGCGCCTCCCGGACTCCTTCCTCGGTTGCCCTGATCTGTTCCTGCGTTGACCGGATCGTCGGGTTCTCGTTTCTAACCTGTCGGAGTGCTTCCTGGAGAGTCAGTTCCTCGGCAGCGATCGGAACGGCCGCGATCAGCATAAACGTTACCGGAAACGCGATCGCCGTTATCAACGCGGCTCGTCGTGTCCTTTTCATATCTGCTTTTCTCCCATGTAGTTATAATTAACTAACTTCCTGATTATGCGTAAAACCATCACCGTCTCCTTTGGTCCGAGCATTTGCACGGACCGCATGTTCAATATGTAGTTATCATTAACTAACATACCGCGCATTGTTTCTGGTGTCAAGGCGTGGGCTGGGGTTTTCACGAAATCATCGCGATTATGGAATCAGCCGTGGTCAATCCTTCGTCGGCAAGGTCGAACCGGTACAACTGCATTCGCCATCGGGTGACGAGAAGTCGGAGTGTTCCGAGCGTCGTCAGGATGAGATGATCAACGGGTACGTCGCGTCGAAATGCGCCGAGGGACACGCCTTCTTCGATTATCGTGCGAATGGTGGTTTCCGCGTGCTTCATAATGCTCATCATGGAGTAGGTCAGGGATGATTCGTACCGGAAGATCTCTTCCGAGAAGAGTACCGCCGACGTAGCGGGGGACGAGCTGAAGTATTGCGTGTATCGGCGGAAGAGTTCCCGCACTTTCTCCACCGGCGAAAGATCGCTACCGGCGATATCGTCCATGGTTGTTCTGCTCCAGGTGGAAAAATGATCCATGATCGCCTCGAGGATCGCCAGTTTGTTCTCGAAGTGACGGTAGAGCGCCGGTTCCGAGATCCCGATGCGGGCGGCGATATTCTTCACCGTCAAGTCCTGGACGCCACCTTCGGCGATGATAGCAATTGCCGTTTCGATAATTTCCTGCTGGCGTTGTGTGTATTTCACGTGTACCCACCTTTTACGTATGTTAGTTATCGTTAACAAACA
>SLRR01000261.1 GCA_007130865.1 Spirochaeta sp.
GCCGGGAGACCGCGCGGAAGATGAAAAGCGACGGACTCGATCCCGCCGCAATCGCACGATATACCGACCTGACGGAAGAAGAGATCCGGGATTTGTGAGCTTGATCGCCGGACGAGACCTACCGGTGCGACAAACGACGCAACAATGAACGAAGACGACGCCTTTCTCATCAAACTCGCCAACACGCGCATGCCCTTCGGCAAGTACGCCGGTCGCCTCCTGGTGGACCTGCCGGAGCCCTACGTGGTGTGGTTCAAAGGTAAAGGATTCCCCCCGGGCGAACTGGGGGTGATGCTCGCCTCGGTGTACGAGATCAAAGCCAATGGGCTGGAGGGGCTGCTGTGGCCGCTGGTGCGGGAGTGAAGAGGTGTATCTCGGGATCGGTGCCTGCCGGCGCGACAGCTTCCGATTGTGCGTGATCGAATAGATCCCCGTAAATCTGCATCCGTGAGGTGCCGGAAATAAGGGATATGGGCGTGTCGCCGCGGGGCATCCCCGGGGCCGGGGGTGCCCCGCGCCGTCGCGCTTTCCGGGGCCAGGCCGCTGCCTGCGCAGCGGCCGCCTTCGGCGCCCTCGGACGCATGTGCGAGCAACGGCCGGAGGCCGTGACCAGCACCGGACGCATGTGCGAGCAACGGCCGGAGGCCGTGACCAGCACCTCCAATCGCTCACGCGGGAGACCGGGGCTATTGCTTACGGCCGAACCGCCTCACCTGCCCGTAGGCCCATCCGGACACGACACACCTGCTCTCCAGACCGGCCACCTCGCGCCGTCGCGATTCCCGCATTTGCGTCCAGCTCGCTCTGCTCGTACAATTAAGCACCAGAACTCGGGTAAAACGAGCGAGATTATCGATGGCTTCCGCACGGGACATACTGAAGATCATTCACCGTTACGCGCGACACGAGAGCGGTCCACGCTTTTCGATCGATAGTCTGGAAAAATACGTGTTGAAGTTTGTCCATCGTTACGAGGATGAGCATCCTGAACTTGCCTCCCTTATCGGTGACCGCGGGCAGGAGGTCCTCCACGAGGGACTGAACCATCTGGAAGACTCCGGCATGGTCGAGTTGCACCGCAACGAGATTTCCGGATTGATTACCGACGTCTATTATTCGGCGTTCTACAGCGTGGAGATTCAGCGCTGGTATACGAGAATGAACGAGCATCGGGAGCTTCCGTTTCCCGGCGAGAGCGATCTGGATGTACAGATTCCAAACGAACTCGTGCAGACTGTAGATGTGTCGAAAGATCTGATGCACCGGCTCGAGTCGGGCGACGCAAAACCGGAACAGATCCTGTTGCTGATGTTCCCCGACCGTATCGATTCGATCGTGATTACGGTACAAACGCTTCGTGAACACCTGTTGCCGATCGTCGTAAGTAAAGTTCGGGATTACCTGCGGACGGAAAACAATTCGAGCTTCACGGAGAAAAAGCTTCGAGCCGCTTTCTCGACACGGGAATTGCTGGTGCAGGAGGAAATCCAGGCGGCGCTTACAAGTCTCAATCGTGCAATGGAATCGATCACCAATCCGAACGACTTTCAGCTGCATTTCTGGACGCAGCTATCCAGCATTATCGTCAAGGAATACGCAAAGAAGAACGAGAAGCTTCCGCTGGAACATGGGTACTACCAGGCGGCGTACATCCTCGGATACCTTGTGATGTTTCACAAAGCACAGGTGCAGAAAGATCAACAGAGAGACGCGGCTCGACGGACTCTTTGTGAAGGTGTACAGAAGCCACCGTACGTCTTCGGGATCCAGGATCTGCAGGAGCTGACGGACGAACACGGCGTACCCCTGAGCAAGAGAGTCTCCGGTGATGAGATCAAGCAGTGGGTCCGGGAGATGCTGCACCGGCCGTCGGAGACGGAGATCTCGGAGCTTGTCACGATCGATACTCCCGATCAAAAGGGACTCATCGTTCATTCGGAGCAATACGTGCCGCTATTGCGACGTCAACTGAAGGCGGCGGCTCCGGTGCTCAAGCAGGAGCTGACAAGCGGGATGGTGTCGGCCTTGATCGATTTCCGTCGGGAGGATTGGATCGCAGACGATGAGGCGTTCGAGCGGGTTGTACGTGAGCGAGTGCGCGAGGAATTTCCCCTGTTGTTCGGATTGGCCGACTTCAAGACGCTCTTTCTCGTAATCGATGGACAGGAGCTTCCCGACGAGCAGGCGGCGGCTTATGCATTGATCGATCAATCCCGGAAAGCGACAAAGTCCTGGTCGGATATTTTGGATCTTGGCCGCCGTGATCTACTCAGTGACGCACGTCTCCAGCTGCCCGTATGGATGCTGATACCGATCCTGCGAGGGCTCGTGCGGATCCTGCGTATTATGTTTACCTCTGGTACCGGAATGAACGCCGGAGCAAAGAACGGCAACCGCAAATCACCGGGTTCGGGACATACGGGAAGCGACCGGGAGGCAAAACTGAAAGAGTTCCGGAAGGCCCTGGCAGCGATGCAACAACAGTATCTCGCACCTGAGCAAACACCGGAACAGCGACTGAAAGAACTCAGCAACAGCTGGAACCCGCTTATTGATCCCGAGGCTCAGCGGAACCTGGTGGAAGATGTCAACTCGCTCTGCCGTGACAGACTTAGAAAAATGCGTGTCGTAAAAACCTTGCAGGTACCCGATCACGAACGTATCCGGGAACAAGCTAAGCTTATCGCCGGGGACGAGACGTTCCACCGCGTCCGGAGGAGAAAGGAGTTCGAGACGTATCTCGAACTCTACATGATCACGGTGTTGTACCGGGCGTAAGACCGTTATCCGACATCAACGGCGGATCCGGCAGCCAAGCCGCTCCGAGTACCTCCCAAGCCGCTCCGAGCACCTCCCAAGCCGCTCCGAGTACCTCCTCCTCCGGCGTCCACTGCGCGTACACGCTGTGATCAGTGGCGATCGTTACCGGCACGGTGGCGTCCACGGGGTCGCCGCTTCCGTCGGGCGAGGTGTTCCAACCGTTGAAGGTGTAACCAGTGGGTGGCTCGACCGCAGGTAGCGTTCCATAGGGATATCCCCATACGACGAGTTTTGATTCGACCGATGGAGGTGTGCCTCCGTTCGGGTCAAAGGTTACTGTGATAGTCTCGACGAACAATTCCTCCAGGTAGATCGACGCGCTGCTCACCTGGTTGTCGTAGATGCCGACGATCTCAAAGATGTGAACCCGCCGCGTATCGCTGGATTCCGGCGTGGGAGTGAATGTCAGGGCGAGCGTGATTGCGAGTTCGTAGTAGCCGCTCGGTATCGCGTCTCCCCTCACGAGGAGTTCCGGAGCGTCGGATAGTGTCCAGTGGTAGTCTTCTCCCGCCACGAGTTCGTTGCCGGTTATACGGTTGGTCATCTCGATCTGCTCGAGCGTGACTTCCGCGGTGGACCATGTTACTGACAAATCCAGGGTGCCGGTAACGCCACTTGTCTGCAACGGGCGGAGTTCCACGTTGGCGGATACAACGGTCTCCGCTATTACGTGGATTACGTTGTTTCCGTCGGGAAGGACGATCCCTGCGGCGATTTGTCCGGCATCCTGGTACGCTCTTAAGGATAGTTCCCAGAATCCTTCCGTGAGTTCGACGCTGGACCCTAATGTATACGGGTCCAAGGAAACCGTTTCTCCGGCGTGGTCCCCGGTTCCGATAAACGTCAGGATATAGCGGGTTGCTCGTCCCAGGAGGTCGTCGTCGGGGTGTACGGAGGATCGTTCAAGTTGTTCGGTTTGTCCGATGCTGACGATTACTCTGCCGGTTAACAGGCTGCCGGTGGAGTCGGTGGAGTCGGTGGAGTCGGTTGTGCCGGTAAACTGGAAGGGACCGACGCACCCGGTTAACAGAACGCTCACTGCAACTACACCGACCAGGAACAACCCCGCCACCGGCCCGCATCTCAGTAGGACGCTCATCCTTACGACACGTGCATTTAACAACGCAAAGGTATGCGCTTGTGTGTATCGTTTCCTCTTCATTCCACCACCACGATTCCGAGGCTGCAGGAGTACGGGACTCCCTCGATTTCTACGACCAGGGTCAGCACGAACGTCCCGCCACCGTCCGTTAACCCGCCCTCCAAAACGCCCTCAGCGCTGTCTATCGTTACGGTATCCGCCGTTTCTCCTTCGGAGACGACCACGCCGTTTATCAGCCATGTGTACCACTGGATCAGGGCACCGCCGGAATCCACGCGGTACGTCGCTGATCGCAGGTCCGGGTCGGATCGCACCAGGACCGGTTCTCCTATGATCGATACTGTCGGACTTGCAGGATTCGTTACGGTGATCGTTTTCACGTCGAACGTTAAGGAGGTCCAGTTTGAAACGTTGCCCGCCGCGTCGTACTCCCGCACCTCCAGCGTGTACGTTCCGTCCGCCACCAGGTTTGTAACGTCAAGACTGGTAGTGTCGTGCGGGACGATCGTTCCGCCTGTTACCGGTGAGGGTCCAGAAAGTCGGTACTCCCACGCTCCGATTCCGTCGGGGCCTCCCGTGTCCCAGGTGAATGTGGTCGAACTAGTCGTGAGGTAGACGCTGCCTCCTGCTGTGGTGCGCTGGTCGACCGCGGCGAGATTGATCGGTGGATTCGGGGGAATCGTATCCACCCGGAAGACGATATAATCACCCGGGTCGCCGCCGTCTACACACTCGCGGTGGTAGAACGTCGAGCGCGATCCCCCGGCGTTCCGTTCCGCCGCGCCAATCCGATAAATGCCGTCGTCGAGCGGTCCCAGAGTGATAGGCCCGAAGCTCCCCTCGGACGTTCCCTCCCGATCGACGGCGCTCTGGTTTGCCACTACCAGCCACGTGTTTCCTTCCCGGCGTTCGGTCCGCCAGGAAAACACCGGCAGGGTAACGCCGTCGCCGCCGTTACCCCATTGAGGAGAGCTGAACCACGAGACGGTGACATTACGTTCGTTTGTTATCGTCCGCGGTTTCACCTCCAGCACCGGGGGGCGGACGAGTATCGTCGTGGTAGACCGGCAAGACTCCGACCAGTTGCCCGCGTCGTTCCTCTCTTGAACTTCAAAGAAATACGTGCCGGGATACAGGTCACCTGCGGGAGTGTAGGTGTAGTGTGCGTCCGGTTCGCACGGACGCTCATCAACTATAGACCACACACCGCCGTTAAGACGAACACGGAAGAAACATATCCCTGTCTTGGGATCGCTCCGCCACGTCCATGTCGGTCGCGTGTGGTAGTTAAACTCCTCCGTTGCATCGTCGTGGACGCCGTCGAGCTCCGGCAGAGGTTGATCGATCTCCCGCCGGACGTCATCGGATACGGTGAGTGGATCGTGGCATCCGAAGTAAAACGTCACGGCCAGGAACAGCAGCCAACCGATCGACGACCTCAGAGAAGGACGCACGGGTATGCGGTTTGGCGAGAAGGACATAACTATATCCCCAACTATCAATTCTCGAGTACACAGGGGAGGCCTGTCAAAAGAAATGCCGTTATTTCCTTGACGACGACAATAGATAATCGAATACTTTTAAGCAGTAGTAGCAAATAAAGTTTTTACTCCCCTGGTATTACGAGATCGATCAAGGGGGACGGGATGACGGTCGCACTCCTTCATCGCCCGACGCGCCGAATGATTATTTTTCTGACGAAAAAAATATTTTATATTTGCGGTGGCGTCTTGAACAGAATCGCAGCTAAGCATATAATCTTAACAGGTAGAATTGGATATTATAAAATCCAATACAAAGGTGTATTTGAAAATTAGCGCATTATGGAAAAAAAGATAACTGGATTGGTCCTGGGTTCGGTAGAGAGCATCCCCCGGAGGTCTGCGGACGTTCGCTACTTCCGGTGCAAGTCTGCGACTCAAGTGGTCGACGTCGCGCAACGCAACGCGCCGGATTTCATCGCGGTGCCGACGGACGCTTCCATGACCCCTGGACCGGCGGTGGTTGCGTCGTTACGCAGCAGCGTTCCGCGGATTCCCATTTACGTGGTTCAGCACCGGGCGGACCCGATCACGGCGGTCCAGTATATCCGAGCCGGCGCGACCAACGTGTTGACCGGCAGCGATCCCGTACCTCCCGCGGGCTCGGTATCCGCCGGCGACGGCGATCCTTCTCATCCGGTGATAGAATCGATCCTCACGGAATATGGACCTCTGCAACAAGCGTTGTATTCGATTGCCGATGTTGCCCACTCACGCTATCCTATCCTCATCACGGGCGAGACCGGCACCGGCAAGGATCTACTCGCTCAAGCGATCCACACCGCCAGCCGACGCACCGGCGATCTTGTTACGGAAAACGTAGCCGGACTCGACGATTCGCTCTTCTCCGATACGCTCTTTGGCCACGATGCCGGCGCATTTACCGGGGCGCACCGCAGCCGGAAGGGTCTCGTCCGCCGAGCCCAGGGGGGTACGCTTTTTCTTGACGAGATCGGCGATATCAGCGGCCGGTCCCAGATCAAGCTGCTGCGTCTCATGGAGAAGGGGGAGTTCTATCCGCTGGGCAGCGTCGAGCCGGTGAGCTGTGACGTACGGTTTATAGTGGCGACAAACCGGGACCTCTCCGGGATGATCAGAACGGAGTCGTTCCGGCCGGATCTCTTTTACCGGCTCTCCTACCACACGATCCACCTCCCGCCGTTACGGGAGCGACGCACCGATATCCCGCTCCTGGCTTCAGTATTTGTTAAAGAGGCGGCGGAGATCGTCGGTAAACCGGTACCGCGCCTCTCCGATGATACCGTGGATTACCTGCTCGGGCAGGAGTTTCCGGGGAATATCCGCGAGCTGCGATCACGGATCATCAACGCGGTCGTTTTGTGTCCCGGCTCCGTCCTGCTGCCTCGATACTTCGGTGACCCTCATGATGTATTTCACGTGGAGATGCCGTTTGTGCCCGGAGTGTCGCAGTCTCCCGGTTCCGGATCGGTAGTGTTTCCGGAGGTGCTGCCGGAGATGCAGGATCTCAATCAGCAACTGGTGGAGGAAGCCCTCCGGCGGACCGAGGGTAACCAGTCCGCCGCTGCGGAATTGCTCGGTATCAGTGCGTCCGCTGTGAACAAACGACTCCACCGTCAGGACGCGTCGTCTTCCGTTGTGACATAAATCACGAATCGGCAGAC
>SLRR01000022.1 GCA_007130865.1 Spirochaeta sp.
ATCGCCCGTTCCGAGCTGCCCGTAGGTGTTGTCGCCCCAGGCGTAAAGCTCGCCCGACTCGGTGATCGCCAGGGCGAAGTTGTGTCCCGCCGTGACGGTGCGCCAATCCGAGCGGCCTCCCACGCGGGCCGGCGCCGGGACAGCCGGGATCGGTACGATGGTCTCGTTGCGCCAGGCTTCCACGGTTATCACGGCGGGGTTGGTTTCCTCGATCGCTCCGATTCCGAGGCGGCCATCGTCGTGATTTCCCCACGCGTACAGCCTGCCGTCTTCCGTTATCGCGTACACGCTTTGGAAGCCCGCCTCCACTGTTCGCCAGCGAATCTCCGGTGCGGGCGACTGCAATCCCCCGATCCACGCTGTGTTATACCATTCCGCGCCGAGCCCGAGTAAGCCACGGTCGTTTACTCCCCAGGTGTATAGTGTTCCCTCCTCGGTGATTCCCGCGATGAAACGAGGACCGGCGGAGACTTCGCGCCAGCGCAGGTCCTCAAAAACCCGGTGTGGCGAGGTTTCGTCGGTGATTCGTTCGTTCGGCGTGATCCCCAGATCCTGGTCGTTGGCGCCCCAGCGCCACAGACCACCATTGCGGTCCAGTGCCCACGTGACAAAGCGACTGGGTGCTACCAGAGATACCGGATATGCCGGCGTAGCAGGCGCCTCGCTGGGGCCCGCGTCGCCGGGTCTTTCCTCGCCGGTATTCACGTTGTCGGTGTTCCGCGACGATCCACCGCCGTGAATCTGCTGTTCAATCCGCGCCGTTACGGCGTCGAGATCTCCCAGGGTGGTACACCCCGCGAGAATAACCGCCAGACTTGTCATAACGATTACCGTGTAACCGGCGCGTGTTCCATGTCTTCCGTTGTGCGCGCTCCGTTGCTGTCTCTGCACTTCCGACACTCCCGTTTTTTAAGATGGCGGATAATATGATGAATTTGGTCATACAAAGTCAACGTTCCGAACGGTTTTTATCGTTGACGTCCACCGATTGGAGCGCGACGGTCCGGATCGCGTCTACCACGAGGTCCGGTTGATCCAGTTGTATGTAGTGACCGCTCCGCTCGGCCGTGATCCGGCGACTCCCTGTGGAAAGCTCGGTATGCAGCGTTTGAAGAACGTTCCATTCCCGATCAAACGCTTCCACCGTGGCTGGATCCATATCGGGTAGCGGATCGCTCAATCCTCGGCTGAGAACGACCAACGGCATCTCGCCGAGACTCTCGATCCGTTGATCCAGAACGGCGGTGAAGCTTTCTTTCATCTGGAGCGTCTCCTCGCTCATTCCCCGGAGTTGCCTCCGGCCGGCCATAACGGCCCGGTAGCGCGCCGCTTCTTTGTCCTCCAATCCCCTCGAGGGTATTGAGCCCGGCCTGAGCGCGAATACCCCCATCGAGCTTAATCGCGCGAGGAACTCGAATTGTTGTACGGCCCGGTCGATTGCGCCGTCCAGAAACGGAATTCGTTCGAGCTGTGATTCGTGGGCGGAATCAACCAGGACCAGGCCGGCGACTGTCTCGGGATAATGATGGGCGAAGAGTTTCATGTGGACACCCCCGAGGGAATGTCCCACCAGTATGTACGGAGGCGGCACTTCCGCGACGGCCAGAAGCGTCCGGAGTTCATCCACGATTTCCGGCGCGGTGCGAGGTAGCGGCGACGAGTCGCTCCATCCCAACCCGGCGCGATCGTAGGAGTAGACGTTGAACTCTTCCGACAGCGAGTCCTGAACGGACGCCCAGAAAATCGAGTAGTCGTTGTTACCCGCTTCCAGGATTACCGAGGGACGACGGTTTCCTGTGTTGCGATCGCGGTTGTCGCTTTGCCCCGCGGTATCGTGCGTGGTACTGTCACGGCCCGCGTCGTGGTCAGGACCCGTGGCGTAGAGGTGCATCCTGTATCCACCTACGTCGTAGAGCGTCCCCGGGGGCGGGTACGACCGGCGGAGATTCCATCGGGCTATCTGCCCGATTCCCGCCAGAGTCACGATTCCACAGGCGATGAGTACCAGCGACCATTGGGCGACTCGACGCTTCGACGAGAAGAATGTTCGTTTAACAGTTTGCATTTTCAGGCTCCTTATCTAAATGTGATGCAAAAGTTAACACCGTTAACTCCGTTTCAAAAAAAAGCATCAGATCCGCGACACGTAATCGTGTAGCATGGCAGCGTACGTCTTCCGGAACTGCGATTCCGTTGCGTCGATCTTGCACGTGAAATAGAGGGATATCAGGCCGTGACAGAACGCCCAGAGCTCCAGGGCGGCGCTCGTTGCGTCGGTGGCGCGAACGCTGTGCTCCCTGATACAGCTGGCGAGTGCGTCCTCCACGATCTTGAGCGCCTGTTGCGTTTCCCGGCGACCGTCTTCCGGGATATGGCGCAAGCCGGTGAGCTCACCGGTGGTCATGAACATGAACTCGTAATACGACCGTTCCGACAGGGCGAACTCGACGTAGGATAAAGCAAGTTGCTCCAGGTGTTCCAACGGCGACTGTCCCCGGGACGCGTTCTTCAATTGCGCCGTAAAGACGCGGTATCCGCGCATCACCACTTCTACCAGGAGATCTTCCCGGTCGGAAAAGTGGCGGTAGATCGCCGTAGCGCTGACACCCGCGCAGGCGGCTACTTTGCGCATGGAGAAACCGTTGTAACCCGTTTCCAGAAAAAGGTCCCGAGCGCATTGCACGAGTCGATCACGTACATCCGACATGTTAACAGTGTTAACGTATCGCTCGATCGGTGTCAAGTAGTACTCCAGTCATTGACTAGAGCCGGAAGGCGCACGACAATTCAGGCACTATGGTGGAACCGACACCTCGTTTCTGGGAGGTATTCTTTGACGTGTACGAGGGGCTGCCGCGGCAGGGACCCGGCAACCGGGCAAACGCGAAGCGTGCCCTTGAAATGTGTACCGATCTCCCGCCGGAACCGGCGATTCTCGATTTAGGATGCGGCGCGGGAGGGCAGACGCTTCATCTGGCGGATCTGAGCCCCGGTACGATTCTCGCCGTGGACAACCACGAGCCCCTGATCCGGCGGTTCAACGAGCGGATCAATGAGTCGGGCCTGGCGCACCGGATCACGGCGGTAACTGGGGACATGGGAGATCCCGCGTTCGCCCGGGGGAAGTCGTTCGATCTGGTGTGGTCGGAAGGAGCGCTGTACAACATCGGTATCGCCCGGGCGCTTGAGGTGTGCCGTGGACTTCTGCGGCCCGATGGATACCTGGTTTTTACCGACGCGGTATGGCGCCGGGATAACGCGCCGCAGGAGATCAGGGAGACCTTTGATCTGGATTATCCCGCCATGGGCCGGGTAGAAGACATTCTCAACCTGATCGCCGCGAGCGCGTTTGACTTGATTGGTCACTTCACCCTCGCGGGCGAGGCCTGGTGGGACGATTTTTACACGCCCATGGAAGAGCGTGTCCGCGAGCTGCGATCAAAATACGCCCACGACCCGGAGGCAACGGCCGCCCTGGATACGATCGCCCGGGAGCCGGAAATGCACCGCCGGTACCACGAGTATTACGCGTACGAGTTCTTTGTAACGAGAGCTACCGCCGGGCGTCGATGATCGTTATCGCGTTGTCGATCCGCGGGAGAGCGGACGGATCAAGCCACTCCCGTTTGAGGAGGAAACCAGGAATCACCGTGGAGTCGATCTCCTCGGCACCGTCGGCGTACTCCACCAGTTCTTCTCCCTGCAGTCGATAAAATCGGTGAGCCAGCGTCTCCGGATCCAGAATCCAGTATTCGCGAACGCCGTGCTGCTCGTACTCGGCGAACTTGGGTCCGATATCACGGTCCGCCGTGCGAGGACTCAGCACCTCCACCACCAGGTCCGGCGCGCCCACGATGTGGGTTGGTCTGATCGCCTCTTCCCGGTCGGCTCGATAGAACGCGAGATCCGGCAGGAACACGTTGCGTCCGCTCAACCGTACCGCCACCACCTCACGGTAGAGCATGCCCAGGTTGTGCCGGTCAATAAAGAGCCTCAGAAGCGCATCAACGAAGTTCAGCAGGGTTGCGTGGCGAATCGATACCCGTGAATGCTTAAAGATCTCCCCGTCGATGAGGTCCGCGTAGCGTCCCGGTTCCAGCCAGTCGAGAAAGTCCGTTGCGGTCAGCAGTTCCCGTTCGAGATCCGCCGCGGCGGATACGCGCGTTGCCATGCCTTCAGTATACAACGAAATAACACGATCGTGTGATCGTACGAGGCGCCACGGGCGAGGTATCCACGGACAAGGCGTCACGTACAGGCGTCACTTACAAGGCGTCACTTACAAGGCGTCACTTACAAGGCGTCACTTACAAGGCGTCACTTACAAGGCGTCACGTACAGGGCATCCGGGGAAATCGCTGCCACGGAGGTGGGCCATGGCCGGACCGCGTGCTCCTGCATATACTGAATACAAGGAGATCCGCGTGGAAATTATCCCATTGGAAGCGCGTTACGAGGAACTCTATTGCTCGTGCCTGGAAGACTGGTCCCGGGAGATGCGGGAAGCGGGCGCGGGTGATCTCAAACGACGCTGGCTGGAACGGAACAAAGCCCGGGGACTCCGCGTTCTGCTCGCCCGGGACGAGGACGGCGCGATCGTCGGAATGATCCAGTACGCGCCGATCGAGTATGCGCCGATCGAGTATGCACCGGTGGAGTACGAGCGAGAACGCGCGCCCGTCCACGGCGCGGACCTCTATTATATCTACTGTATCTGGGTGCACGGACACGACCAGGGCGTGGGCAACCGGCAGGGTCGCGGTATCGGAACGCGTCTCCTGGTAGCGGCTGAGACGGACGTACGGGATCTCGGCGCCAAAGGAATGGTCGCCTGGGGTTTGCGGATTCCCGTTTTCATGCGATCCCGATGGTTCAAGAAGCACGGGTACCGGCGCGTCGACACGGACGGGATAATGGAACTCCTGTGGAAGCGTTTCTCTGTCGACGCCGTTCCGCCCCGTTTGGGCAGGCTTCGGCGGTGCCCGGACACTGCCCCGGGCGTCGTCACCGTGACGTGCCTGAGAAACGGCTGGTGTCCCTCGGTCAACCTCACGGCCGAGCGGATGAAGCGCGTAGCCCGGGAGTTCGCGGAACGCGTGAACTACGTCGAGATCGACACGGACAACCGCCGGTCCTTTGAAGAATGGGGTGCCTCGGACCAGATATTTATCGACGGCACGCCCCTGCGTGCGGGTCCGCCCCGGACGTACGAGCAACTCCGGAAGCAGGTGGCTCGCCGCGTGCGGGCGTTGCGATAATCCATGAGATGGTTTTCCCGTGGACCGGTTATTACGGACGAACTCTGGGAAGAGGCGCTGCACCGTCATCCCCTGGTGGCTCGGTTTGAGAAGGCGCGCAATGGTACACACAAACCGACGACGCTGCGCGCCCTCTCCGAGAAGTTTCTCCGCTCCATGCAGATCCGATGGGCGCCGGGGCTGGAACGTTCCGACCACGTGCGGGTTTCTCTGGCGATGCTGGCGTGCCTCCCCGTACTCAACCTTGATCTGCGCTGGTATCGGCGGTGGCGCACCGTTTTGATCGTTCCCCGGGATTACGAGACGGAGTCGATGGAAGTAGACGAGGCCGGCGTGGTTCACGAGGGGGTGAGTGTTGCTGCCGGGGAGTATTCGGAGTGGGGTACGGTGGTGATCGCATTGGAAGACCTGGAAGAGTCCGGTCTGGGAACCGGCTTCAACGTTGTGATCCACGAGTGCGCCCACGTTCTGGATAACGCGAACGGAGCGCTCGACGGGATGCCGCCGTTACACCCCGGGATGGACGCTGTAGCATGGAGTACCGTATTCGGCGACGCATTTACCGACCTGCAACGCCGCGTCATCCGGGGCAGGGGCCGCGGCAGCACTCGTACGCGTGGCGGCGGTGGCCGGCGTAGCGGCCACCGTACGGGTCCCGGTCGCCGCACCGCCTTTGACCCTTACGCCGCGGAAGCACCGGAGGAGTTCTTTGCCGTGGCGAGCGAGCTTTTCTTTGAACGTCCACGGACACTGGAGCGCGAGTACCCCGGGGTGTATCGGCAGCTGGCATTGTTCTACCGACAAGATAATATTAACGGGAAGTCTTGACTTAAGCTGATCCGGTGCGATACTGACCGGGAGTCAATCTCTGAGTACCAGCAACAGGGGTAAGTCTTGGTCGATACGCGTCTCTTCACCGTAATCAGTGTTTTAATACTCGCCGGTTTTCTGGCTCTTACCGGGTTTCATTCGGTACAGGAAGGTCGGCGAACGCGGGACTTTATCCGTGATCACGAGATGCGTCCGCTTGGTATGGCCCTGTCCGCAAACCTCGATCGTACCGCAGCGCAGTATCATCGTGCCGGCGAGGAGCTGCTCCGGGACGGTTTTATCCGGGACTGGATTCTTGCCGGTGAGCGGGACGAAGAGGAACTCCGTTCATTCCTCGAAGGTGTCCGAGCCCGGTTTGATATGATGGACGCGAGCATAGTGAGCGATCGTACGGAGACGTATTACGGTACGGACGGTCGGACACTTGTCCTCGATCCGAACGATCAGGAGCGCGACGGGTGGTACTACCTGTATCGGGATTCACTGGTGGAGACCAATATCGACTCCTGGTATTATCCGGAGACCGGACGGGTCGGGATGTGGGTCAATGTACCGATCCAGGATGAGGATGGAACGTTTCTCGGTGTAGCCGGTGGCGGCGTAATAGCGGACGATTTTACCGAGACGCTTCTGGCGTTCGGAGAGCTTCCGGGTGTCAATGTGTACCTGGCGAGAAAAGATGGTCACCTCGTGTACGCAAAGGACGCTTCATTACTACGATCCGGCGCGGGTATCGACGATCTCTGGGGTGTTGCGTTGACCGATCTCGTCACCAGAGGTGCGTCGGATGAGTCCAGTATAGTCATTGAACCACATGGTCCGACCGGCGCCCTTCTCTGGGCGAGTTTTTCCGGCGACTGGAATACGTTTCTGGTTCTCGAGAAGTCCGGGGAAATCGTCTCCGCCAGGATGCGGACTACCGCGCTCAACAGCGCTCTGGCCGGAGGTATTCTCACCGTTGCGTTCTCCGGGATAACGCTTTCTA
>SLRR01000260.1 GCA_007130865.1 Spirochaeta sp.
GTCAGGACCGGATATTCTGCTCGACGAACCAGGGGATCACGTTCCAGTCGTCCTCCCGGGGGAGCAGTATCCACAGACCGTAGTAGAAATCCTCTATCTCCTGCGCTTCTTCCAGCGTCAGGCCTCGGTTGTGCACGTTGCTGTAGGTGGCGTAGAGGATGTTGTCAAAAGTCATGCCTGTCCGGTTGGCGATCGGGGCGTTCCGGTACGCCAGGAAGTACTGCGTGAGTTCCCACGCGCCGAGGTCGGTATCCACGTACTCGTAGAGCGTCCTGAAGAGCTGGTACACCGTGTTCAGGTTGCCCGCGTGGAGCTCGTTGATACGGTGTCGCAGCGCGTTGAGGATCTTCTGCTGACGCAAGGCGCGGTCAAAGTCGTTTGTGGTTGCCCGCGAACGGGCGATGCGCAGCGCCTCGATGCCGTTCAGGGAATAGGTTCCCGCCGGATAGTGGAGCGTCCCCCACTCGCCGTCATCCCGGACGCGGTAGGTCGGGTCGATCAGGGGTTCCTCCAGGGTGAGCGTGATACCTCCGAGGATATTCACCACCTCTATGAACGCGTACATCTCGATGGCCACGTATGCGTCGATCTGTCGTTCCGTGATTTCGCCGATCCGCCGTACAAGCGCCTGCGTACCGTAAATCTCCTGGTGGTGGCTCAGCTTCCTCCCATTGTAGTAGAGGTCCCGGGGGATGCTGATCATCGAGATCGTGCGGTCCGGGCTCAGGTGAAGAAGCATGATCGCGTCGGCTTGGGCCTCGTGCGTTCCGATCAGGAGCAGATCCGTACCCTCCCGGGACGCTCCGCCGCGGAAACCCGCGGGAAACTCCTCCGGGAGCGCACGATCCGCGGCGTTCCTGCTCACGGGTTGGTCCCGCAGCGCCGCGGTGTCGCGTTCCAGTGTGTCGAGACCGGTTATCGTCAGGTCATCCTCATCGAGGAGGTAGAGTTCGCCCGTGAGCTTCTGTACGCCGAACGATCCGAGGAGCGTCCCCGCGCGGTCGGTGAGCTCGAAGACGTAGAACCCCAGCGTCTCCCGCGGTTCCTCCGCGAGATGCACGCCTCGCTGGTCCAGGTAATCCTGGAACGCCGGGTCCCGGGCGATCCGCTGGACCTTATCCCGTCCCTGCTCGTCCGGTTCCAGGTCAGGGGCGGGCGGAGTCAGGGCGCTGATCTTCCCGGCGATCCGGTGGGCTACCTGGTCGGTGAGCGGGCCGGCGGCCGGGTCGGCCGCCCGGTCGGCCGCCGGGTCGGCCTGTTCTGCGTCAATCGGTGTTCCATCCACCAGGATCCGGAAGTCGCGCCGGTCTATCTCCACTGTAAGGAGCGTGCCCTGGTCCTGCGCACGAACGGCGAAGGACGCGGGGAACGTGTCCGAGGAGAGCTCGCCCGTGAGGTCCTGTGCCCGGAGCGCGTCCCGTACGGCAGCGGACCGGCTTGCCTCGACGAGCAGCGATCTCGCCTCTTCGTACTGTTCCACGGAGGTCTCCGCCTCCGGCAGAATGCGGCCCAGCACCTCCACGAGACGGGCGGAAAAGGACTCGTCGTTATCGAAAGCGAGCGACTCCGCTTCTCCCGCCAGGGGCGTCACGGTAACGTTGGCCGGGGGACCGCTCTCCCCGATTGTCACGGTGACAAACGGCGGCGCTGCGCCTTGTGCGGCGTCCGGTCCGCGCGCGGTGATCCGCCATGAACCGGCCCGGCCCTCCGGGACAGCCTGCAGCCCTCTATCCCGGAGAAGCAGGACAGCGTCACCGGAATCGGCAAAGGTCGTGTCCAGTTTCTCCCGGATGCGGCGGTGTTCATGGTGAAGTACGAGCCGGTCCAACGCCTGGAAGAACCGGGTAGAGGGGTCGTGGCGGGCCGTTTCCGGCGTCGCGTCCGAATCGGGAAAGCGGAATTCCGCGGTGGGAAGGTTCAGCAGACGCCGAACCTCCTGGAGCTGCCCCGTGGCGGTGCGCTGGTTGCTTTCCAGGAACTGGGCGAGTTCGTTCTGCCGTTCCAGCTCCGTACCGAGACTCTCCGTCAGAGAGGTCACCGTCCTCTGGAGCCGGGAAATCCGGACCGAGAGAGATACCGCTATTACCAGGGCGATCACGATAACTACCGAGGCGCCCGCAAAAAACAACGTCTGTGATCGTTTCATTGGTCTCCGGTACCCTACCACAGCCGGACACAAGCGTTAAGTATCGTAATCGAGCGACTGGTGGCGGAAGTAGGTGTTGTACAGCTCCGCGTAGTGGGTGTCCCGGGCGATCAGCTCGTGATGGGATCCATCCTCGATGATGCTGCCGCGGTCGAGTACGACGATCCGGTCGGCGTTTACGATCGTAGAGAGGCGGTGGGCGATCACCAGGGCGGTGCGATCGGCCATTACCGTTTCCAGCCCCTCCTGAATCTGTGCTTCCGTGAAGGGGTCCACGCTGGCGGTGGCCTCGTCAAGAATGAAGATCGAAGGGTTCTTCAGCAGTACCCGTGCCAGGGCAACCAGCTGGCGCTGGCCCATTGAGATACCCGCCCCCCGTTCTCCCACGGGCGTATCCAGACCCCGGGGAAGATCCTCCAGCCAGTCGCCACGACCCACGTGGGACGCGGCAAACCGAACGTTCTCTTCGGTCGCGCCGGGCACGCCGTACCGGATGTTGTCACCTACCGTACCGTTGAAGAGGTACGGTACCTGTGGTACCAGGCCGATCCGGGACCGATATTCCGCCAGGTCCAGGCTCCGGATATCCCGGCCGTCCACGAGAATATTACCATCCTGGAACTCGTAGAACCGCGCGATCAGCCGCGCGATCGATGACTTGCCCGACCCGGTGTGTCCCACCAAAGCCACGGTGGTACCCGCGGCGATATCGAGGGAGAATCCGCGGAACACTTCCTCCTCGTCGGAGTAGGCAAAGTACACGTCCTGAAACGTTATCCGTCCGGCCGGCGGGGCTTCCTGATGCGGCGGGTGCTGCGCCGGGTGCTGCGGCTCTTGCGCGCCGGCGCCGTGATGCGCGCTCGCGGTGTGATCCGCCTGCGTCTCCTGATGAGCCGGGGTGTTCTGCCGGACCGAGGGTTCCGCGTCGATCAGGGCAAAGACCCGTTCCGCCGCGGAGAGGCCGTCCTGGAACTGAGAATAGAAACTCGCGATCCCCAGCATGGGCCACCAGAAGAATCCCACCGCTTGCAGGAAGAGGTACCATTCTCCGGGCGTCATCGTGCGCGTTGAAGCAAGCGCGGAGGCGACGAAGCCGAGAAAGGGCAGGTCCGTTGCGGACGCGAGCGGCGCGGTCTCCACGACGAGACCACCGGCAAAGACCATCACCCCCGTTCCCACCCCGGCGGCGAGCCCCACCAGAGGAAAGATCAGGTTGAGCACGATCCCCCGCCGTAACCCCACCCGGTAGGCCAGGCGGTTGTTCCGCGTGAAGTCACGGTACAACCGTGACTCCTGGCGGTACGCTTTTGCCACGGAGATCCCGCCGAAGGACTCCTGCATGTGCGCGTTGATCGATGCGGTGGCGCGCTTGGCGTTGAGCGTCACCCGACGGGCGAGTTTCCGGAACGAGAGCGCGATCACGATCGCCACCGGAGCCATCGCGATCAGAAGCAGCGTGAGTGCGCGGTTGATCGAGGTCAGGTACACCGTCATGACAAGAACGACCAGGAGCTGGCTGAGCAGATCCATCACGAGTTCCACCGTGTTGGAGAAGTCCTGCGTGTCCGAGGTGATGCGACTCACGATCCGTCCCACCGGGTGCTGGTCAAAAAAAGACAGGTCGTGGTTGATCGCGTGGCGGAACACGTCCCGCCGCAGCTGAAGGACCACGTCACCTACGATCTTCGCGGCCAGGCGTTGTCGGACATAGTTCAGAAGCCATGCAAACGCTCCTGCGCCGAGTACCGCCGATGACGCCAGGGAAATGAATCCCATCGTGGCGCGTCCCGCCACGAGGTCTATCGCACGTGCTACCAGGATCGGAGTGACCGCGTCGGCGATCGAGTTGAGCGCGAGCACCAGCGCCGCCAGGGCGATCGCGGCGCGGTAGGGGACGAAGTATACCCCGATGCGGTTGATCAAGGCCCGGTCGGAGTAGACCCGGTCGTAGGATTCGCTCTCAAGGCCATCAAGAACAAACGCCATCAGGCCGTCTCCCCGCATCCCACGCAGGCGTGGGCAAAGATTCTACGGTAATCGGGGCTCCGCTGGAGCAACTCATCGTGGGAGCCGGTATCGAGTACGGATCCCCGGTGGAGGAGTGCGATCCGGTCCGCCCGGCGGATCTGGCTTAACCGGTGCGTGATCAGGATCGTGGTGCGAGCCTCGGCGATGCTGTTCATCGCGCGTTGGATCTCGTCCTCCGTGCGACTGTCGATCGCGCTCGTACTGTCGTCCAGGATCAATACGCGGGGATCCGTGAGGAACGCCCGGGCGATTGCAAGGCGCTGCTTCTGGCCGCCCGAGAGCGTCACCCCGCGCTCGCCGATGAGCGTATCGTAGCCGGCCTTGAAAGAGGTGATGAACTCGTGGGCCTGGGCGCGCCGGGCGGCCTGGAGGATCTCCTCCTCGCTCGCGTCGGGACGACCAAAGGCGATATTGTCCCGTACCGAGAGGGAGAAGAGAAACACGTCCTGTTCGATCGTGCTGATCTGGCTGCGGAGACTCTCCAGGTCCCACCGGCGCACGTCCACGTCGTCCACCAGGACCGTGCCGGTTTCCGTGTCGAAGATCCTGTTGATCAAACGGGTTAATGTGCTCTTACCGGAGCCGGTGCGTCCCACGATAGCCAGTGTCTCACCCTCGTTCACCGTGAAGGAGACGTCCTGCAGTACGGGACTACCCTGTTGGCTGTCCTCTCCCGGGTAGGCGAACCCCACGTTACGGAGTTCGATCCGGCCCCGGATCCGGCTCCTCCGCCCCCCCGGGGTCAGTTCCAGGCCGGGCGCGGGGCGGATCAGCGTAAGGATACGGTCCGCCGACGCCAGGCCGAGTTGCACCAGGTTGAACGAGAAGAGCGATATGAACGTGGTAAAACGGAACGTCGCGAAGAGTCCCATGTAGCTCACCACCTGTCCCAGCGTGAGAACCCCGCCGCGCCAGAGCCACAGACCGTGGAAGAGCGCAAGTCCCCAGCACACGGCAAAAGCGAGCATCGGCCAGTATTTGGCCTGTACCACCCCCTGCCGGATAAAATAGTCGCGGAACGCTCGGGCCCTGCCGGTGAACTTCTCCAGTTCATACCGTTCCTGTACGTTGCTCTTCACCACTTCCACACCGCCGATCGCGTCCGCCAGGACGGAGTTCATCGCACCGAACTCCTCCCGCTGGGCGATGCTGACCGGCTTGAGGCGACGATTGTAGTCGTACACGGTGAGAATGAGCAGGCCCGTGAAGAGCAGCGGCACCGGCCAGAGAACCGGGCTGATCCCGAGGATCATCACCAGGGGGATCAGCAGGGCCAGGCTGGAGTCAATTATCAGCATCACTCCGGGAGAGAAAAGCAGGTTGAGCGCCCGCACGTCGTTGGTGGCGCGCGCCATGATATCACCGGTGCGTTGCGCCGCGTGAAAGGTCTGGCTTTTCCCGAGCAGGGCGGTGTACATCTCTTCCCGGGCGTCCCGTTCGACCCGCTGCGCCAGGAACTCCACGGAGAAGTTGCGCAACAGCCCCGTCACACCCTGAACCACCGCGGAGAGCGCCACCACCAGCGCAACCCATCCCAGGTCGCGGTAGCTCCAGCCCGGTTCTCCGACCACGTCGAACCCCCGGCCGATGAAGAGCGGTACGTTCCCGTAGGCGAAATTGTTGATTATCGAGGTGACGATCAGCAGGAGCGGCAACCACCAGTACTGGAGCGTATGGGCGGTTATCCAGCGTAATGCGCCGCTTGAACTGTACCGGCGCAGATGCGCCACGCGAAACTCCGACAAAGCTCCTCCCGTGAGGAGATCACCCTACACGGGAGGCGAGCGGTCGGGCAAGTTATCTCAGTACGTTTTCCAGGGCCACCGCCATCGCGATAAGTTCCTCGTCCGCGTTGAACGGCGCCGCCAGCTGTATCCCCAGCGGCAGGCCGTGCTCACCCGTACCGTGAGGAAGCCTGGTAATCGGCAGGGAGACCGTCGGTACCCCGGCGTACGTCCAGGGCAGATTCATGATCGGGCTACCCGTAGCGTCGATCCCCGGAGGCGCGTCGCCCACCGTGGCGGGGGCGATCCAGAGGCTGGCGCTATGGCGGCGGAGAAGCGTTTCCAGGTGATCCCGCAACTCCTCGCGCCCTTCGAGAGCCCGGGTGTACCGATCCTCCGGAACGGTACGGCCTCGCTCGACCAGTTCCCGGCTGCGCTCATGGTAGAGGTCATGGTATTCTTCAAACCAGCGCTCGTGGACCCCGGCAAAATCGCGGGCGATCATCTCCTGGTGAGCGCTGTTGATACGGTCGATACGGGGAAACGCGTTCACCCGCTGCACGTTGATCCCGATACTCTCAAGGCGTTCCTGCACCGCTTCCAGGGCGCGGCAGGCATCCTTACCCGCCTGGTCCAGGTACGCGTCGTCCGGGACGAGGACGGTGCCGATCTGGTGCCGGATCGAATCCGGGCGCGGATGGGTAAGGACCGTGGCGGAGGACCGCCAGTCCCGGGTAAGAACAGGCGCGATCACTTCCAGCGCGCGGGCGGACGCCGCAATCATTCCCACGTGGTCCGCGTTGGGTGAGAAGGGAATGACACCCTCGGTGCTGATCCGGTCAAAGCTCGGCTTGTACCCCGCCAGGCCGCAGAACGACGCGGGTCGGGAGATCGAACCGATCGTCTGCGTACCGAACGCCGCGTGCGCAAAGCCTGCCGCCACCGCCGCGGCGGAACCGCTGGAGGACCCGCCCGGGGTGTGATCCGTATTCCAGGGGTTGCGCGTCGGACCGGGACCAAAGTAGGCGAACTCCGTGGTAACGGTCTTCCCCAGGACCAGGGCTCCCGCGTCCTGCAGGAGACGGACGCTCTCGGCGGAGGTTTCCGCCAGGTCGGATCCGGGGATATCGGCTCCGACAGCGTTCTGAAAGATGCGGGCCGGCAGCCGGGA
>SLRR01000014.1 GCA_007130865.1 Spirochaeta sp.
CTACCTCTTCGATCTCCTCGAGCTCTTCCGCCTCGGCGATCTCTTCTACCTCTTCGATCTCCTCGAGCTCTTCCGCCTCGGCGATCTCTTCTACCTCTTCGATCTCCTCGAGCTCTTCCGCTTCCGACACCGGCTCGGCTTCGTCGAGTTCGTCCAGGTCTTCCACCTCTTCCACGTCCACCGGCTTCATGCCGGCAAACTCACCGGTGCCGTGCGGCGCTGTGGGGCTTGCCGGTTCCACCGGAAACGGCGGTGCCGGCGCTCCGCGTCCCGCGAGGTTTCCGTACCGAGCGAGGGTGCGTTCTATGATTTCCTCGATCTCCGCGAGGTTTACCGGCTCGATCCGGGCCGTCCTGTCGGCGGCGGTGGAGCCCATGAGCCGGTAGAGCTCCTCCCAGTGACGGTTGATATCCTGTTCGATCCGGGTACGCTGGTCCTCTTTCAATCGACCTACGCCGCGGCGGATCTGTTGTTCGATCTGCTCCCGCCGATGATCGAGCTCCCGCTTCCAGAGCTCCGGGTCGATCGCGCGTCCCTCCCGCAGGTAGTCGCGTATAACCGCTTGTTGAAACCGGCGAAACCGCTCCGCAATAATTATCGTGGGATCCTGCCGGATGTTCAGGATCAGGTACACTGCGATGAACGTGACCAGAAAAATCGCGCCGAGAAGTATCCACTGCAGCGACCGGTCCATGTACAAATCACTCTCGTTTATGAGGTATACCGAGGTCGGCAGAGCGCGTTCCGCCGGCAATGTCTCCAGGGCATAACTCTCGCCCAGGGAACTGCGAACTATCGGCATGACGTCATCCCCGGCGAGCACCTGGTCTATAAACTCCAGGTCAGCTTGCTCAAAATGACGCCTCGCGTTGAACACGACGTTACCGGCCGGCGTTATTCTCACCCGGGTTGAGGGCGGCGCGATTCCTTCTGTCTGGAGACGGTTGTAAATACCAGTGGTTGCGGACCAGGCGATCAGCAATCCCCGGGGAGAGTTGAAGTTATCCAGAACGGGGACGACTACCCGCAACGCCGGGGGATCGGCGATCCACCGGAGTCCTACCACTTCCTCCGCGGCATCGGGAACGCGCAGCGGTGGAGATAGCTCTTCCACGGTGAGGTATTCGATCCGGGTCGGTTCGCGCACCCGGATATCTTCCTCCATCGTACTGTACCAGAGTCGACCACGTTCGCTGTCTATGATCCTCAGATAATCGAGTTCGGGAAACTGATCGAACAGGCGACCCGCTGCAGCGGCCTGTTCTTCCGTATCTTCACGACTCTGGTTGATGAGAAAAACGTTTCGTACGGCGGGATTATTCGCAAAGGATGCCACCGCCGCTTGCAGGTCTCGCTGGTACTCCGCGGTAACGCGCCGCGCTTCTGCAAGGATCTCCCGCGAGTTGTCCCGGACTCGCTGGTTGTAGAAGCGGGTGTCGAGAACGTCGAACAACCCCGAATAGGCCGCCACAGCGAAGCCGGTAAACACGATCGTCGCGAGTAGTAAGCTGATAAGAACTTTTTGCAATACTTTCATTACGCTCCGGCCGCGTCCCCGTGCATACTAAGGTAGTATCTATTATCGGCTAACGCAAACTACTCATTGAATACCGCGGTTACGACGCGATGATCGTGACGACGATTCGTCGCGAACCACCGAGATTGCGGAACTCACAGAGATAGATACCCTGCCACGTACCGAGCATGAACCGGCCGTTCCGGACAGGCACCACGACACTGACCCCGGTCAGCGACGATTTAACGTGCGCCGGCATATCATCAGGACCTTCCATGGTATGAACGTACGCGGGATTATTCTCGTACTATCCTCGCGACCGGCGTCGTTCCAGCTCCTGCACGACGACACGTACTATTTCCTCGGGTAGGTACTGCTCCGTATCGATAACGAGATCCGCAAACTCCCAGTCGTCAATGTCGATCTCGTAGAGTCGAAGATACCGCGCACGGTCCCGGCGGTCCCGTGCTTCCGTGTGCCTCAGCGTCTCCTGGTAATCGCCTCCCTCGCGCCGATGGATGCGCGCCGCCCGCACCTCCCGGGACGCGCGCAGATACACAGTCAGGTCCGCTTCTCCTTTCAACAACCAGATCGCAAGACGCGAGGCGAGAACGCAACTTCCGCGACGCGCCTCCTCCACCTGGCGGTTGTCAAGATAGCGGTCCCACTTATCATCTTCCTCGGCCATACGCGCCATCTCTTCAAAACTGACGCCCTGCTCCTCCGCCATCATCCGGAACGTGTAGTTGATAAACTCCACCTTCAGCGTGTCCGCAAGCAACCGGCTCACCGTGGTGTTTCCGCACCCGCTTTTTCCCGAAATCGCTACCCGAACGAAATCGTTCATGCGTTACCTCTGAACAACCTACTCAATGTTACGCACCTGTTCCCGGATCGCCTCGACGGCATCCTTTGCCTCCACGACTGCTGCCTGAACCTCCGGCAGGACCGTCTTGCTGCCAATCGTGTTGATCTCCCGATTGAACTCCTGGCAGATGAAGTCCAGCCGCTTTCCGGTAGGTTTTCCTGCCTCCAGCAGTTCCCGGAACGCCGCGAGGTGACTGCGGAGCCGCACCATCTCCTCGTTGGTAGAGTGCCGAACGATGAGCGCCGCCGCTTCAGCGTACACGCGCTGTTCGTCCGCGTCTTCTCCCAGAACTTCCCGGAACTTTTCCTGCACCGTGCGGAAGATCACCTCCTCCACTTTCGGAGCGTTCGCAGCAAAGACCGAGACGGCATCCTCCAGGCGGTCGATCTGGACCCGGATATCCTCCACCGTGGCGGCTCCCTCGCGGCGGCGCGTTTCGTCCCACCGGTGCAGCGCCTCCTGGAGCGCGTCCATGACCTCGTCACGATACGTCGCCGCCTGGTGACGATGCTCTGTATGGATAACACCTTCAAAGGCGAGTATGTCTCCGTACGTGGGCGGAGCGTCCACGCCGGCGATCCTTCCGATCTCGCGCAAGGCGTCCCGCACCGCTTCAACGGCCCGGGAATCCACGCGTACCACGAGATCCTCCTGATACTCCCGGAGGCGAACCGTCACCTCGACTTTGCCACGCGCCGCCACGGTACCAACTACGGCTTTCAACTCCGGCTCGAGCTCCGCAAGAAAGGAGGGCAACCCGGAATAGATCTCGAGATACCGGTTATTCACACTCCTCACCTCGACGACCAGCGAACGGTCGGCACTGTTTCGCTCTACCGAGGCGTACCCGGTCATGCTACGCATCGTCACCTCCCCCAAAACGAGATTCAAGTAACGCCTTCACGCGGTGGCCTATTCGGAAGTTGTCCCCCGCCCCCATCGTAATGAACACGTCGCCGGGCCGCAGTTCTCCCTCGATTCGCCGGGCGGCCCGCTCGAAATCCGGCTCGTACCAGACTGTTCGGCAGACCTCGACGAGCTTACGGTAAAACGCTTCCCCCGTAAGCCCCGTCTGATTCGTCTCCCGGGCGGAAGCGTATATATCGTTCAGTACCAGCAGATCCGCTTCCCGGAAAGCCGGACCAAACTGGTCCAGGAGCGCGGCGGTCCGGGAATAGGTATGAGACATGAAGTCCACCACGAGGCGGCTGTCGGGATAGAACTCACGGTATCCCGCCAGGGTCTTCGCGATCGCCGTGGGGTGGTGTCCGTAGTCATCGATGATAGTGATCCCCCCGACCCGGGCGATCAGCTCGCTTCTCCGCCGCGTTCCCTGGAATCGCGAAAGACCCGCCCGCCACTCCTCCCAGGACAGGGACCGGGCGGAACGTCCGTACCGGTGCAACAGTTCCGTCAGCGCCGCTACCGCCGCGGTGGCGTTTGCGATCATGTGTCGGCCCGGTACACGCAGCGTCCAGGGTTCATCCGACATGCCCAGGGTAAAACGCTGAACCCCGCTACCGGTTTCAAGGTGAGTGCAGCGCCAGGGACCGTCTGCGTGAAAACCGTACGGCACGATGTTTATATCAGGACGGTCCCTGCTCACCGTCCGGGCAACCTCCCGTGCACCGAGATCGTCGGCGCAATAAACGAGAGCCCCTTCCTTGGCGAGACTATTACCGTACTCCACAAACGCGTCCCGGATGTCCTGGTAGTCCCGGAAATAGTCCTGGTGGTCCGGTTCGACCCCGGTAACGATCGCTACAGCGGGCGAGAACTCGAGAAAGTGACGCCGGTACTCGCAGGTTTCCGCGATGAGCAGCTCGTTGCCGAGACACAATGTGGCGGAACCGCCGAAGGAAGGCACGGCGCTTCCCACGATAACCGTCACCGGCAGGTCGGTCTCCGACACAAGCGTCCCCAGCATCGCAGTAGTCGTGGTCTTGCCGTGTACACCGCTCACTCCAAGGCTTAGACGGGATCGGGACAGAGTACCGAGAACCTCGGCGTAACTCATTTGGGGTATTCCTCGCCGCTCCGCTTCCCGCCGTTCCGGGTTTTCCGGTCCGTACGCAGCGGAATACACCAGGAGATTCGCGTTCTCCGGCACGTGGACCGCGTCAAACCCAACCCGCGGTGACACGCCGACCTTTGCCAGGAGTTCGTCCGTATAAAACGTCTCCGCTACATCGCTGCCGGAAACCACAGCGTGTTCGCTTGAGAGCACCTCCGCGATCGCCGCCATACCGGTTCCCTTGATACCTGTCAGATGAACGACCCGGCCGCGGAACATCCCAGGTTGATCCAAATCGGGCATGGAGTGAGTCTACGCGCTTCTACCGGGCGACGTCCAGCACAGGTTTTCAAAATCAGGTATCGCAATGTTGGGTGTCGGCGCGGCATTCCACATTGAGAACTCCTGCGTCCATCAGCAGCTCAAAAATCGAGTGAACGGGTGACTCTCTGGATGATCGCAAGCAGCGTATCGCGGTTGAACGGTTTCGTTATCCACGCAGTGGCACCTGCCTGCATGCCTTCCCGCTTCCGCTCGGTCTCACTCTCGGTGGTGAGCATGACGATCGGAACGGACCGGTTGACGGATCCCTTCCGTATCGCCTGGATCAGTTCGATTCCGTTCATCGTGACCATGTTGTAGTCGGTTATCACGAGATCGATTCGGTCGCTGAATCGCTCGATCGCGTCGGTACCGTCCGACGCGAGGGATACTTCGTGACCGGCATCGGTGAGGATCGTCTTTACCATCTGGCGCATCGAGGCGGAGTCGTCCACGACAAGTACTTTCATAGATTTACTAACGAGTAGAATACCACAACGTAGGAAAGAAGCAAAATCAAGACGTTTTTGGCGAGTTCTCAATGTGGGGTGTCGGAACGACCTCCCACATTTAGAACTCCTGGCTGCAGACCGATCCCACCAGCAGCGTCGCGGCCGTCTCCGTTCTCAATATACGCTGTCCAAGCGAGACCGGACGGTACCCGCGGCCACGCAGGAGTGTTTCCTCCCGGTCGGCGAACCCCCGTTCCGGCCCGACGCAGATGCGTACGGAGGTGGATCGGTTTACCTCCCGGAGCATCTCTTCCAGGGAGAAACCGTCGTCGCTCCGCAACGCGCCGAAAAGACGTAACGTTCGACCTTCTTCAGGAGTATCCGGATCCTCCTCGAGCGCCTCGTCCAGCCGGGCAAACCGGAGCAACCTGGGTGCAACGGTATGACCGCCCTGGCTCAAGCCGTCTTGCAGGTACAGATCGGGATCGTCCCAGGCGGAACTTGTCAGGTACGAGCGCTCGCCCAGATCGCCGGAAAACACGCGGATCTCCTCCACTCCCAGGGACGCCATGTCGCGCCAGAGCCGCTTCAGGACCGGCGGCCGGGGGTGCCCCAGGAGGACCGTCACCGGAGCGGGCGGTGGTGCGGGCCCTTGCCACCGCGCGGCGAGGACGATCTCGTTATCGTCGAGCTGTTCTATCAGGATCTCTCCAACGGGTCCGTTGATAACGCCCGCTCGGAGAACATCGCCGACGCGGGCACGAAGAATCGATCGTATGTGGCGATGCCGCCGATCCGATCGGGGAAGCGAGTAGGATTCCGCCTGGTGAGAGAAGAGAACCAGATTCAATCGGGTGTATGCTCGCGGAACATCTCGCCGGCTTGCTCAAAAAACGCCGCCACGTCATCCACCGGAACGGTACCGGCGCCGAGTAGCCGCTGCAGAATCAACCCGTCCAGCGTGGTGAGCAGCACCTGGGCCATCACGGTATACTCCCGGTCGCCACCATACACGCGGCCGAGCCCTTCTCCAATGATGCTTCGCCAGCGGTGGTACTCCTCGATGAACCGTTCCCGCAGGGAAGGGTTCTCCGTAAGTGCCTCCTGGATCAGGTAAAGGTGTATATGGCCGCGGCTGCGCGAGTGCATCACCGTATCCAGAACCATCCGGAACACGGTCTTGGGCGACAGGGCGGTACCGCTCGACTCAAGCCACCGGAAAATGCGCTCGGTCATCCGGTTCATGTGGCGGTCGGCGATATCAAAAATGAGGTCGCTCTTGGTTGAATAGTAGTAATAGAGCGTACCTTTGCTGATACCCGCGGCGTCGGCAATCGTGGCGAGCGTGGTATGCTCGATTCCGCGGTCCCGGATCAGCTGTGCCGCCACCTGGAGTATATGCTCCCGCTTGGCGGGTGTGGTTTTCCGCTGGCCCATGAAGTGATCGTAACGTATCCGACGGCCCCGGGTCAATTTATACAAGGTACTCCTGAATCGATACGCGTCTCTTGTCCCGGCGGTAATGATAATCTAAAATGCGGCCATGACTGATTACAGGATACCGGAACCTCAGAAGAAACTGTACCGTAGTCGGCGGGATCGGAAAATCGCCGGTGTATGCGGCGGTATCGCAGAATACTTCGGCATCGACTCGACGCTGGTGCGTCTGGGACTCGTCGTGTTCATCCTCATCGGAGGCAGTGGTGTCCTGGCGTACCTGATCGCGGCACTTATCATGAAAGACGATCCGCGTTAAGAAGTCCGCCGGCGAGCGTCTCCGGTGCGCGACACGCCCGAGTCTTAGCCCCAACGTCAGTCGATGATCTCCCGCATGAACGAGCCGAGCACTTCCAGCGCTTTCATGTTCTGCCCTCCCTCGGGAACGATCAGGTCCGCGTAAACCTTGCTGGGCTCGATAAACTCGTAATGTCCCGGCCTGACCGTATCCATGTACTGGTCGATCACCGACTGCACCGTGCGGCCCCGTTCCTCAATATCCCGGGTCATGCGCCGGATAAACCGGATATCGTCGGGGGTGTCTACAAAGATCTTGAGGTCGATAAGTTCCCGCAAGCGCGGTTCAAAGAAGATCATGATCCCTTCCAGCACGACGAGCTTTCCCGGCTTTACCCGGACCGTGTCCTCCCGGCGGCGGTGGTTCACAAAGTCATACAGCGGCATCGCGATCTCGTCGCCCCGACGGAGAGCGGAGATCTGCTCCACCAGCAGATCCGTGTCAAACGCGGAAGGGTGGTCAAAGTTGAACGCCGTGATGTTGGTGTTGTTCACGTACTCCGCGGAGAGGTAGTAATTGTCCTGTGGAATAAACGTGAACTCCCCGACGATCTCGGATATCTTGCGAACGATCGTAGTCTTCCCCGATCCGGAGCCTCCGGTTATGCCGATAATGCGTGCCATGAGTACGGGAAATATAGGGTGTCCCGGCGCTCTGCGCAACCACCGGAGAGGTCTCATGCGTCCGTGTCGAATGCGTCTCCGGTGTGCCGCGCCCGTACACTATCCCGCCGCACGAAACGCTGTGAGGATAGAGTCCCGGAGTTGATCCAGTCCGAACGGTTTGTGGAGTATCGCCTGGAACCCCGCTTCCCGGTGGGGACGTCCCCGATGAAGGTGCAATGTGCCGGTGCTGAGAATCGCCGGGATTTCCGGGTCCAGTTCACGGACCCGTCGCAGAAGGTCGACTCCATCCATCCGACCGGGCATCGTCAGGTCGGTAATCAGCAACCCGAAAGGGTTACCCTGGTCGATCCGGTTTATGATCAGCGGCAGGGCACGTTCACCGTTCTCCACGGTAGTAACGTCGCAACCAAGCGCGTGGAGACTCCGTTCCATCGAACGCCGCACGAGATGGTCGTCCTCTACGAGAAGCACCGGCAAACCGGCCATGACGGGCTCGCGCTCTGGAGCCTCCGGACCGAGCCGGTCTTCAGCTGTGGATGAAAGGAGCGGTAAAAAGAGGTCAACCGTCGTACCAAACCCGGGATCCGTGTTGATCTCCATCCTTCCGCCGCACTGCGCGAGTATCGAGTTGGTGACGGTGAGTCCCATACCGATACCTTGGTCCTTGGTCGTGAAATACGGTTTGATTACCTCGTCCAGCGTCCGAGGATCCATTCCGTGCCCCTCATCCCGGACCGTGATTCGAAAGAACCCGCCGCCGTGAGGCGTCGACGCGTCCACGTGCACCACCCCGCCTTCGTTCATCGCATCCACCGCATTGGTCATAACATTGAAGAGAACTTGCGAGATCCGATCCGCCGCGACCGCGACAGGCTCCGGCGGCGGAGAAATACTGAACGTTGCACGTATAGAACTACCTCCCAGGGCGAGTTCCACCGTGTTGATAATCGTTTCCTCCACCGTCTCCGTGACCGGTAGTGGTCCGCCTCCGGACTCGTCGGCGGCGACACTCCCCAGGGGATCCCCGGAAAACCCTGCCAGGCGATAACCCAGGCGCTGAAGCTTCCGTACCGCCGCGTAGAGTACGGAAAGATCTTCCCCGGTTCTCCGGCCTACCAGGTCAATCTGACCGAAGAGTGCCGTGCAACCGTTGGTGATCTCTTGAGCGACGCCGGTGGCGGCGCGTGTAATATTATCCGCTCGTTGCAGATATTTCAGATCTTTGTGTATCTTCTGCCTTTCCTCCAGGTTTTTTACCACCACCACCGTGTATTCGTCGGTAGTATCCCGCTCGTAATCGGAGATAGGATCTACCGGTGCACCCGCCGGGAGCACGTGGCGAATCGGAAACACGTTCAACTCAACGTCAAGCGAAAGATCTCCCGGGAGAACTACCGCAAGCTCGGCGGAGAAGGAGGAGTCCCTGTTACGGGCCGCTGCGCGACCGGTAAAAACCGAGGGCTTCACCGAGGCATCACCCTGTCTCATGGGCAGCACGTCATCCAGACGCCGTCCCGTTACCGGCGTGACCCCCGGCGGCACCAGCGAGAGCGCCGGGAAATTGTGGTCCAGCACGGTGCCGGTACCGTCAAGAACGAACGCCGCGTGATCGATACTTCGCAGGAGCGTCGTCACGGTGGACCGGTAAACCTTCAGATACCGCACCGCTCGGATGTACTGATCCTCCCCCTCCTTTACCGTAACAAACAGCGATCGGGTTCGATCCAGCGCGATCACGTGCAGCTTCCCCGCGTCGCAACCGATACCCCGCTCCAGCAGAATCCGGTCATCGCGCCAGTTACCGACGGGCTTCCAGCCGCAGGGTAAATCCAACGACCGCAGCAGAAAGTCCGAGAGTTCCGCTGTTTCGCTGTCCGCTGCAAACGTTTCCCGGAAAGGTCTGTTGGTACGTTCGATCCTGCCGTTGTCATCGATGATCGCCGCCGGATGGGGAAGACAATCGATCAGAGATTGTTCTACGGTCACGCTTGAAATTCTTAGCCACCTGCGGTGCAATTGCAAGGGTGTATGACATAATTGGTGATGTTCACGGCCATGCGACAGCGCTCGAATCACTCCTCCGCCACCTGGGATATCGGTATAACCGGGGCGCGTTCCGGTTTCCCGGCAACCGACGGCAGGTGATATTCCTGGGCGACTTCATCGATCGCGGTCCGAAAATCGTGGAAACGCTCACGATCGTACAAGCGATGCTCGACGGCGGCTCCGCCTCGGCGGTAATCGGTAATCACGAGTACAACGCCCTGATCTGGCATACCCCTGACGGCAAGGGAGGGTGGTTGCGAACGCATACCGACGTACACCTGAAGCAGCATCGAGCTACTCTGGAGCAGTTCGGTCTGGATCCGAACGACCCGGCGGACACGAAAGGCGTTCTGGACGGTGGATCCCTCACCACGGTTGGCGCGCGTCGGCTGCGGGAAGAGCTGTCTTGGTTGCGCCGGCTTCCACTGTACCTGGAAAACGACGTTCTCCGAGTAGTCCATGCAGCCTGGTCCGACGCAGCGGTCTCCGCCCTGGAAGAGACCGTCCGCGGCACCGTCAGGTTCGAACCGCGATTCTCACTCCTGGATGATACGTTTCTCTATCGGAGCGCCTACGGTAAATACCGCGAGAGCTGGGCCGTGGAGATCCTCCTGAAGGGGATCGAGATCGGGCTGCCCGGGGGCGCGCACTACCGGGACAAGGAGGGCGCCAGTCGGTTCAGAACCCGCGTCCGCTGGTGGATCGATCCCGCAACACTTGTCGCGAAACCGATGGTAACGATGGCGGACGTGGCGATGCCCCCGGCGGACCGGGAACTCGCCACGCTCCCGGTAGCACAGCGTTATCTCGAACGCTTTCCCGGCTACCGGGATCAGCGACCGGTTTTTTTCGGTCACTACTGGTTTCTTCCGCCGGCGGCACCGGTGGAGTCCCGGGCGGCGTGTCTCGATTACAGTATCGCCCGGGACGGATGGTTGTGTGCGTACCGGTACGACGGCGAACCGGTTTTGACGAGAGAAGGGTTCACCGCGGTGGACGCCGCGGGCCGGGTCGTCCAATGAGCCTGTGCGACGGGCTTCCGAACGGCCGTCCTAACGGGCCGCCGCGAATCCCGACTCCAGGTCCGCGATTATGTCGTCGGGATGCTCAAGCCCGATAGAAAGACGTATCAGTTCCGGTGGTAATCCCGCGGCAGCCTGCTGCTCCGCACTCAACTGGCTGTGAGTCGTACTTGCGGGATGGATCGCCAGACTCTTGGCATCACCCACGTTTGCAACGTGGCTGAACAGTTCCAGGCCGTTGATGAACTTTTCGCCCGCTTCGCGTCCGCCGGCGATTCCGAATGTCACCATACCGCCGTACCCACGCTTCAGATACTTCCTCGCGTTCTCATGTCCCGCCGTACCTTTCAGCCCCGGATACCAGACCCACTGCACCTGGGGATGCTTGCTGAGGTATTCCGCCAGGGCGGCTCCGTTTTCACTGTGGCGCTGCATGCGCAGCGGCAGCGTCTCCAGACCCTGCAGAAAGATCCAGGCGTTGTCCGGACTGATCGCCGCACCCAGGTTTCGCAACGGTACCAGTCGCATCCGCAGGATGTACGCCAGCGGCGAGAGGTCGCCCAGGTCGTAGGCGTAGCGCAGGCCGTGGTAACTACCGTCCGGCTCCACCAGGTTGACAAACTTGGGGTCGTCCCAGTCGAATTTCCCACTGTCCACAACGGCACCGCCGATTCCGGTACCGTGTCCACCGAGCCACTTGGTCAGGCTGTGTACCACGATATCCACCCCGTGCTCGATCGGCTGCAGCAGGTACGGTGTGGTGAACGTAGCGTCCACGATCAAGGGCACGCGGTGTTTATGCGCGATCTCGCTGATCGCCTCGAAGTCCGGCACGACCAGCGTGGGGTTGCCGATCGTCTCCAGGAATACCGCACGAGTCTTCCCGTTGATCGCGCCTTCCACCTCCTCCAGATTCAGAGGATCCACAAGACGTACGGTGATTCCAAACTGCGGCAGGATCTCCGTAAACATCGTGTAAGTACCGCCGTAGAGATACCGGGATGAGACGATCTCATCACCGGCGCGGGCTATATTGATGATCGCGTAGTACACCGCGCTCGTTCCCGACGCGAGAGCCAGCGCCGCTGCTCCCCCGTCCAGGGCGCTGAGGCGCTCTTCAAGAACGTTTTGTGTCGGGTTCTGCAACCTCGTATATATGTACCCCAGTTCCTTCAGGCTGAAGAGGTTGGCCGCGTGTTCCGCGTCACGGAAGTTGTACGCCGTGGTACGGTGTACCGGTACACCGCGACTGGGAACAGCGGGATCCCGTGTCTGTCCTGCGTGCAAAGCCAGGGTCTCAAAACGATAACTCATGGTGGTTTCTCCTCGTCGCTGCCCGGGGCGAGCGTTGATAATACTAATATCCTACCTGTTTTAAGGTTATTCCGGTCAAACGACGTGTGTCAAGCACCGGCGTTCCCGTAGACGGGACGCGGAATGGACGTGTATCTTCTGCGCATGCTCTCTGAAACGCAAAACACCCGGCCGCTCAGCGGAATTTTCTCCTGGTTCTCGATTGTTCTCGCGATCCTCGTGCTCACCGTTTCCTCTCCCGGAAATCTATCCGCCGCTGGTTTGCGTGAGCCCGCATCCTCCGTCCTCGAACGTTCACACCCGACGATACAGGATGATCAGGTACTCCCGTTTACCGATCTGGTGCGCCGGGGACGACTCACAAACGGGCTGGAGTATTTCGCGCGACACCACTCCCATCCGGAAAACACGGTCGTGCTGCGGCTGGCCGTGGACGCCGGCAGCGTTCAGGAAGAATCGGGACAGGAAGGCCTCGCGCATTTCGTGGAACACATGGCGTTCAACGGCACCGAGGAGTTTGGTCGGGGCGAACTCGTGGCGTACCTGGAGTCGCTGGGCATGCGATTCGGTCCCGATATCAACGCGTATACGAGCTTTGACGAGACCGTTTACAAGCTCGAGATCCCCGCTGATGACGAGGAAGCACTCGTGCGGGGTTTCCGGGTGATGCAGCAATGGGCGTCGGCTCTCACTTTTGAGGAGACGGCGATCGAGACCGAGCGGGCCGTTATCGTCGAGGAATGGCGGCGCGGCCGGGGCGCGGCGGCGCGCATCATGGACCGGCACATCCCTGTACTGCTGCAGGACTCACGTTATGCGGAACGCTTGCCGATCGGAGATATGGACGTCGTGCGTAACGCTCCGCGGGAACGCCTGGTGGACTACTTCCACCGGTGGTACCGACCGGACAATATCGCGCTGGTCGCGGTAGGAGACCTGCCGGTGGACCGCCTGGAGGAACTGGTACGGGAACACCTGGGAGATATCGTACCCCGGGAGACCCCGCTGGATCGGCCCTACTTCGAGGTTCCTCTTCAGGAAGGTACCCGCGTCAGTATCGCATCCGATCCGGAAGCCGCACGCAGCACCGTGGCGATCTACCTTCCGGGTTCACCGGACCCGATGCAACGGGTGCGTGACTACCGCTCGATACTGGTGCGGTCGCTCTTCGCGAGCGTTCTGAACGAACGCTTTCGAGACGTGAGCCGTGATCCCGATGCGCCGATTCAGAACGCCGGTGTCGGGTGGAGCCGGCTCGTGCGGGATACGGAGATCACCGTCGCAAGCGCCACGGTCCGGGACGAACGAATTACCGAGTCGCTGGAGGTCCTCGTTACGGAACTGGAGAGAGCGGACAAGCACGGTATCCTGGATTCGGAACTGCACCGGGCAAAGGCGCGCTTTATGGAGTTCATCCGGGACGCCCGGGTAAACGCCCGCACCCGCCCTTCCGGTTCCATCGCGGACGAACTGGTTCGCCACTGGACACGGGGCGAGCCGGTACCGGGAGTCGAGTACGAATATCACCTTTACGAGGAACTCCTGCCCACGATCACCCTTGAGGAAGTCAGCGCCGTGGCGACCCGCTTTACCCGGGAGGACAACCGTATAGTCCTGGCGGGATTACGCGACGACGGTGAGGGACGCCGTCCCGACGGGTCCCCGCTGCCCACCGAGGAGGAATTGCTGGACGTACTGCATCGTACGGAGGAGCGTGCCGTACTGCCTCCCGTTCCCGAGGACCGGCACTCCCACCTTCTCGATACTGAGCCTCCCCGCGGAGAGATAAGGGATATCGTGGATCATGACACCGTGGATACCCGGGAGTACCGCCTCAGCAACGGAATGCGCCTCTTTGTTCGGCCCAGCGATCTTCGGGAAGACGAGATACTCTTCTCCGCATACAGTCCCGGAGGCCTTTCTCTTGTGTCGGACGAGCTCGTCCCGGCGGCTCGGATCACCTCGGAAGCAGCCCGGGAGAGCGGCATTGGTGCGTTGGATGCGAGCTCCCTGGAACGGGTTCTGGCGGGCCGATCCGTGGAACTGACCCGCTCTATCGGGGAGATGCAGGAACGGATGAGCGGCGGCGCGCGCCGGGCGGACCTGGAGCTGCTCTTCCAACTGATTCACCTGGCATTCACGGAGCCCCGGTTCGAGGCGCGTGCCCTGGACACCGTTCGGCGACGGCTGACGCAGCAGATCCTTGGAGCTCAGGCGTCACCGCAGGGACTCTTTGCCCGACGCTTTCAGGAGCTCTACGCCGCGGGCGACCCGCGCCGGGCTCCTCTGACTGTGGACGACCTGGACGCAATTACAGTAGACCAGGTGGAACAGGTTTACCGGGAGCGTTTTGCCGATCCCGCAGACTTTGCGCTTTTCCTCGTGGGCAGCCTCGACCTCGAAGCGGTAGAGGAGTTTGCTCAACGGTATCTCGCGGGTATCCCCGGGTTTGCACCAATCACCGCGGAGCCGGATGACCGGGGTTTTCTGGAACAGCCGCACGACAGAGGATACCCGCTTCCCCGGGGTGTGGAAGCGGACGTCATCCGGGCGGGTACGGAACCGGTAGCACAGGTGGGCATCGTTTTTCACAACGATTACGAGTGGTCCCGGAAGGAAAACCACCGTTTCAACAGTCTGGCGGATCTCCTTACGATCCGTCTGCGTGAAGAGATTCGGGAGGATACCGGTGGAACATACGGTGTAGGCGCCGCGGGATGGCGCGTTCGCGATCCCCTGCCCCGCGCATATCTTCAGGTATTTTTCGGTATGGACCCGGACCGCAGCGGGGAACTGGTCCGCAGAACCCTCGAGGTGATCGAAGATGTACGCCAGGAAGCACCGTCGGAGGAACTTCTGCAACGGGTCAGGGCACAACAGCGCGAAAGTTTCCGCCGGAGTCTCCGGGAGAACCGGTTCTGGCTCTCGTCGCTGGAGTTCGCCGTGCAGCATGGCCGTGAACTCGCGGAGATCCCGGAATTCCCGGAACTGATCGAGTCCCTCACCGCCGAGGATATTCGTGCTACCGCCGAGCGGTACCTGGATGCGGAACAGCGCATCCAGCTGCTTCTGTTGCCGCGGGACTGACCCCCGGGTCCGAGTACGGTTTTACGAAGTCACGCCGGCGGCGAGCGGCGGCAGAAGCAGGACTCGCTCTCGGTAACGATAATCTTAAGAATGGCGTCCTCTACTCCTTCGACGATCTCCCGGTTGAGGTCCGTCCGGAGCTGACAGGAGAATCCTACGCCTACGGTGACGACGGACGGTGCCAACGCGTACAGGCTTTGCCGCAACGATCGATCGCCTCGCTCCAGGAAACGCCCGGCGCGATCAAACGCGCAGCCCGGAACAAGCGCAAGCGTGGAGCGTCCAGGAGAGTCCGGGGGTATGTCCGCGGGACTCCGTAACAGTACGGTGCGTTTCCCCTCACGGGAAGCCCGCCGTAACACCGCGTCGAGATCGACCTCGTTCCGGCGGGGCGGAAACCCGAGCACTGTTTCCGCCCGGTCCCACTCGGATAATTGTGTCAACCGCGTCGCGATCTGTGCTTCCAGAACGATACGATGTTCGTCGGACAGCGCATCCAGACAGGCATTGACCTCGTCAAGAATCGGTACTCCGTCGTTCACATCTCATCCAGTCTAAAAAGGCCGCCCCGGAAACTCCGGTGGCGGCCTTGTGTCTCGTTACGATTCGTTTGAATCAACCGACATTACCGTCAGTTCTGCGACCCTGACTGCGGAGGACTGCTTTGAAGCTGGGAATCCAGCATCTGCAACGCCTGGTCCGCTTTGAACTCGGCAAACGCCGCGTCCTCGTTCCGCCGGAACGCTTCTCCCGCCGCTTCGGCGAATCCGTTCAGGGGGTAACTCACGAGCGCGTATATGGTACCGTCCGGTCCCTGTTCAATCTGCTCCTGACGGGTGCCCTGAAGCGTCGTTTCCGTCACCTGGCGCGAGATCGTCTCGACAAAGCTGATAACCTGGCTCTCGCCGTCCACGCCCGCTTCCTGCGCATAGTCGATGATCGCCGCCTGGATCGCAGCGTTCATCTGGAACGCGATATCTTCACGAGCACGGGAGATCGCCATCCGTCGCGACGTGTCCAGCGTAGACATCTTGGCCGAGCCGACACCGTAGATCGCATCGTCCGCCTGGGGCGGGTTCAGGTAGAAGCTCGGCAACCCTGGGGGAGCCTGCTCCTGAGAGGGAGCCGGAGCCGGGGGCGGCGGCGACGCACAACCCGCGATAAACGCCACTGCCAGAACCGCAACCGTTACGAGTATTACACTCTTTTTCACTTGGAAACCTCCTCGATTTCTTTAATCACGAGCCAAGTATATCGATCTACTCGGGTTTTTTCCACATCCCCGGAAAAAAAGCTTCAGTTATGCCGTGTTTATCGCTATTATTTTTTCGTGGCACAGTTTGACGGACTCGCGCTCATCGACGCCGTAACCGATCTCGCTGAACTCCTGGGACGTCGTTCCACGATCGACGATTTCCTGCGGGATCTGGTGGACACCGTGGCGAATCATCTTGGTGCCGAGGTATGCTCGGTTTATCTCTACGACGTTGAACAGGATCTGCTGGTATTACGTGCAACCCGGGGACTAAACCCCGACCTGGTGGGGCGTGTCCGCCTCGGTCCGGGGGAAGGACTCACGGGCCACGCGTTTCTCCACAACCGGCCGGTTCTGGAGAGGAATGCCCGGGACTCGCGGCTGAACAAAACGATCCCCGATCTGGGAGAAGAAAACTATCCATCCTTTCTCGGAGTTCCTATCAAACGCGGCAAGCTGGGAATCGGAGTGCTCACGTTGCAATACACCGATGGAAGCGCCGTGGATGAGCACGCGCTCCGTACTCTCCGTGCCCTGGCATCGCACCTGGCGGCGACCCTGGAGAGCGCCGCCGCGCTTTACGAGGCTCATGAAGCTCCGGTCACCGTTACCGCACCACTGTTGGACCGGTTTGAATCGGGGCTGCTGCACGGAACGAGCGCGTCCCGGGGAATCGCGATCGGCTTCCTGGAGTACCTGGACGAGCGCGCCGACGGTACCAACCTCCCCGTCCGGAGGAATCTCCGTGACGCGATCGACCGGAGCTCATGGCAGCTGTTGGAGCTCCAGCGGCAGGTGGACGAGACGCTCTCCGACGTGGCGATGATGATCTTCAGCTCCCACCTCCTGATGCTGCGGGACGAGAGCTTCGTGGGTCGAATGATCGAGCTGGCCGACGCAGGAGCCGATCCACGCGAAGCGGTGCACACGGTGACAGGTGAGTTTTCCCGGCGTTTTGGAGCGATTCAGGACCCTCGATTTCAGGAAAAGGTACAAGACGTCCAGGATCTGGGCCACCGGATCGTCCGCAACCTGGTCGACCAGGAAGAAGATGAGGGAGATTACCGTGGAAGCGTAGTAGCAACGCGGGACGTGTTTCCCTCGGAGCTGGTAAAGCTTCACCTTCAGAACGTAGAGGGCCTCGTCTTTGCCGGTGGTGGAGCCACCGGCCACGTGGCTCTTCTTGCACAGTCCCTGGGTTTACCCACAGTAGCGATCGCCGACCCGCGACTCTTCACGATCCCCGCGGGGACACGCCTCGTGGTGGACGCTGAGGACGGCAAACTCGCGGTGGACCCGGCCCCGGAAATACTCGACGCCTACCGTGAACGTGTCCGACCGCGGTCGACCCGGGATGACACGGAGCCGGTGACACCGGTTCAGACTCCGCTCTATACCACCGACGGAACGGAGGTCACGCTGTTGGCCAACGTGAACCTGGTAAAGGACGCCCGTGCAGCCCGAGCAATCGGCGCCGATGGGGTTGGCCTGTATCGCAGCGAGATCCCCTTCCTGATCCGTAACGGATTCCCCACGGAAGAAGAGCAGGTTACGGTCTATCGCCGCATCATAGACACGATGGAAGGCCTTCCCGTGACGTTTCGGGCGATGGATCTCGGGGGAGACAAGCTCCTGGGCAGCAGCATCGGTCGCGAAGACAATCCGTTCCTGGGATTTCGGGGAGTGCGTTTTCTCCTGGAAAACCGGGAGATTTTTCGGGACCAGCTCCGGGCGATGCTGCGCGCCGGGTCCGGTGCGGACATGAGCATTCTCTTCCCCATGATCGCGACGCGTGAAGAGTTTCTCGCCTGCCGGGAGGAGGTGGAGCGATCGATCCGCGAGCTGGAGCAGCAGGGATACCCCGAAATCAGACGCCCTCGACTCGGTGTAATGGTCGAACTCCCGGCAACCGTGGAAATAATAGAAGATCTCGCACCGGAGGCGGAGTTTTTCTCCGCAGGCACAAACGACCTGACGATGTATATGCTTGCCGCGGACCGGACCAACCACCGCGTGGCGAACCTCTACCGTGCGGTTCACCCGGGAGTACTGCGCACGCTGAACCGTCTCGTTCGTGCTGCCCGGGCGTGCGATCGCCCTGTATCGATCTGCGGCTCCGACGCTTCCGATCCGACCATGGTGGTCTTCTACCTTGGTATTGGAGTCACACGGCTGAGCGTAGATCCCGGAGCGATCCCGGACACGGCTTCACTGATACGTTCGATTGACCGGGAGGAGGCGGGAGAGACGGCTCGGCGAATGCTTGCAGCAACAACGGCTCAGGAACTGCAGAAGATCATCCGCGGGTTCCGGTGCCACCGGGATAAGGAGTGATCGAATACGCCGGCGGTCGGTACAGGGATGATGAGTACGTGAACGACCGGTTCATGGACAACGATTACGTGGACGACGGGTATCCGGACGACGGATGCATGGACGCCGGGTTCATAGCGGGCTAGTTCATGGAGGGCTTGTACCCGGTCTCCGCTACGATCCGATAAAAACCACCCTTCTGACTGAGCACGTTCTTCCAGCCCTCCGCGGAATCAGGACCAAAAACAAGGTCACCCCGGGCGGGGTGGACCAGCCAGGCGTCCTCTTCCAGCTCCCGTTCAAGCTGCCCCGCGCCCCATCCGGAGTACCCGGCGAACACACGGATCCGGGGACTACTGTCTTCCTCGGGGGCGAGATAATCCTCGGAGTTCATGTAGTCCAGCACGTGCTGAAAGGACGGCTCAAAATAGACCCCCTGGCAGGGACTCTCCACGTGCTCGCTGTGGTACCGTTCGGGAATGCCCGAGTGAAGGACAAAGACGTAGTTCTGCTGCACCGGTCCGCCCACGTATACCGTAAGCGCCGCTGCGGGGGAGTGTTCAACCCCCTCGATCACGTCACCCACGACGACCTCACTCTCCCGGTTGATCACAAGTCCGAAGGCGCCTTCCTCGTTATGGTGCAACATGAGAACGACGGTGCGGAAGAAGTTGGGGTCCTGAAGCTCGGTCTCGGCGATCAAAAACAAACCAGCGAGATTCTCCGGGGCCGCAGGTGTATCCGATGAGTCCATACACCCATTATACGCCCTTCCGGGAGCGAACAAAACCCCCGGAAACGACGTATCCCGTGTTACCGGAACGCTAAAGCGACTGCAGAATGCTTTCCACGGCGGACCGATTCATGTAGTTCGGGTTGTCCTGCAGGAGCTTCTCCAACACTGTCCGGGCGGAGTCGTTTTCTCCCCGGGCGACGTGAACCTCGCCAAGACGGTGGTAGGCTTCCCAGAAACGGGTATCGATCTTGACCACATCATTCAGGGCCCGCTCCGCCCGTTCAAACTGCTCTTTTTCGATATGCGCGAGGGCAAGGTTATAGTAACCACGGGGATCGTTGGGACGGACGGAGACAGCGGTGTCCAGGTGATCAACGGCCTGTTCGTACAACTCCAGCGTCAGGTAGAGCCGGCCAAGATTCAGGTTCACGGAGAAGTCCCGCGGCTGCTGCTCGTACGCCCGCAGCAGGATCTCGAGTCCGTTCTCTTCAGAGCCGACCTCGTGCAGCAACCGGCCCATCTCAACGAGCGCTTCGGTGTACCGAGAGTCCCGCTGGATCGCGGTGGCGTGCGCGGCGATCGCCGCTTCAAGGTTCCCCAGCCCTTCCTCGACCTGGCCCAGCGTATAGTGAAATTCCCGTCGGGAGTTGTCCAGGGAGATAGCCCGACGAACGTACGTCCGTGCTTCCGAATGCTTCTGCCGATCCACGAGGACCTGCGCCAGGTTGTAATTCGTGAGCGGGTTGTTCGGCGCGATCTCCAGGGACCGCCGGAACGATTGTTCCGCCCGGTTCAGATCTCCATCACGAAAGTATACCGTGGCGAGCCGGTAGTGGTATCGCCAGTCGTTGCCCTCGTGGTCGATCGCTTCAAGAAACGCTTCCCGCGCGCCTTCGGAATCGTCACGATCCGCCAGGATCAGCCCGATCCGGTACCACGACGCGTGATCTCCGGGTCTGATCTCGACGGCAAAGCGGAACGCTTCCAGGGCACGCGCATTATCGCGAAGCTGCAGGTTGGTGAGGCCCAGGTTGTGGTACGCGTTCCGGTATCCCGGATCGATCCGGACGCAGCTCTCGTATGACGCCCGGGCGGCTCGGAACTCCCCGGCCCGGTACTGGGCTCGGGCGAGCTCGTAGAGAATCGCCGCGTGATCGGGATTGATCCGGGCTGCGGCGGAATAAGCCCGGATCGAGTCGTCCAGACGATCCGTCTCGTAATACACTTGTCCGAGGGCGTACTGCGCTTCCCAGAGTTCGCTGTTCCGCTCGAGCGCTTCGTTCGCCAGGCTGATCGCCTGCCGGCGGTTCCGTGAACTCGTGATGTCCTCTTCCGCGTAACTCATCGCTTTCAGAGCGAGCGCTCGTCCGTGCAACCTGTTCTCCATCCGCTGGTCGTCCAGAGGAATATCCAGGATGCGATCCATGTTCCCGCGAAGTCGAGCAAAGCTTTCCTGATCGAGCAGCTGCGGGGCGGCAGCCAGCAGATCCTGTATCTCTTCGGTCTTGCGCCGTTCCTCCTGGGTCAAACGCTCGAGTTCCGCCTGTCGCTCCGCTTCAAGACGCGATTCCTCTTCCCTCCGGCGTTCCTCTTCCGCGGCACGCTGCTCCGCGAGCTGCTGCTGAATCGCCAGGCGTGCTTCTTCCCGTCGCGCTTCAGCTTCAAGACGCCGGGCTTCCGCTTCCGCCTGCTGCGCCGCGAGCTCGTCCGCATCGTCGGTGCGACGAGCCGCTTCCTGCTCAGCCTCGCGAGCAAGGCGCTGTTCCTGAAGCGCCTGCTCCTTCAGACGACGGGCCTGCTCGTTATCGGCGTCTTCGATCAGCACCTCGTCGATCAGGTTCAATGCGCGGTTGTACTCGCCGCTCTCGATATAGTCCGCGGCCAGGGCAAGTTTATTAGCCCGGCGTCGTGCTTCAGGACTCTCTTCCGGACGCTCCTCCACCGTCGGTTCCGGCGGTGCTCCCATGCTGCGGGCGAGAAAGAACGTACCTGTCCCCGTCAGGATCACCAGAGCCGCTACACCGGCGGCGATCATGAGCCGACGTTTTTTTCCTGCCTCGTCGTGTCCGTTGTTATCCGTATCTCTTCCGGTCATCGTCCCCTCCCAGGGTATTGCCTGTTTTCTCAGTCGAGAAGATCAAGATCATCCTCGAAATCGATGATTCCCTCCCGGTCTGCCTGAGTAGCCCGGGCATCGTCCCGGGCGGAGCCCAGCGATTCCATTACCGAATCCATCATTTGCTGACGGCGTTCTTCCGCTACGCGGCGTTCGCGCTCTTCCTGCTCGCGACGCGCTTCCTCCGCGATCCGTCGAGCCTCCTCCTCTTCCTGCCGGCGGCGCTCCTCCTCCGCGCGGCGTTCCTCCTCGACCTGAATCGACTCCCGCAGCAGCGCGATCATCGCCTCGATTGATTCGCGTTGAGACGTATTAGGACGAAGCGCGAGAAACCGCTCGTAGTCACGAACGGCGTCGGGGTACTCTCCGAGCTTGACCCGAAGGTTGGCCCGGTTGAGATACACCGGAACGAGCGCCGAGTCGTACTCCAGCGAGGTTGTATAGATCGCTACCGCTTCCTGAGGAGCTTCCTGCCGTGCCAGGAGTGCCGCCAGCTCAAACGCCGCCCGGCCGCGAACGGTGTTGCTGCGCCGGGTATCATCCATCGACCCACGCAGAAGGCGTTCCGCTTCCGCGGTCCGGCCGTCCATCTCGTAGACCGCGGCAAGCGTCGTCAGAGCACGCACGTCGTCGGCGTTGCGCTCCAGCATCACTTCCAGGAGCGGCATCGCTTCTCCGTACCGCCGGTGCTGTACCGCGTCCACCGCGCGGTCCCAGAGGTCGCCCGGTTGGTCCGCGACGAGGGGGACGGCAACCAAAAACAGCAACAGCGCCAGAAAGCGACCAAGGGCGATTACCCGACAGGTCGAGGCGCCGGGGGTAACCACCATTTCAGCTTGCCTATTCTCTCTCAGATAATCATAATACCCGGTAATGGGACTCGTAATAGTCATAATCGTCCTGGGTGCAGGCATCGGCATCTCCACTTTCTATATCGTCCGAAACCTCTTCACACCGAAGAAAATAGCTCGCGTTGAGCAACTTCTCAAGCAGAACAAGCCCTCCGCTGCGGTGAAAGCGGCGAAACAGCACGTCGCTCGGGACACCCGCAACCCGGAAGCTCACTATCTGTTGGGACGAGCGTACCTGCTCGACTCAAAACCCGAACTGGCGCTGATGGAGTTCCGCACGGTCAACCAGATCGGCCAGTTCGACGGTACGATACCGGAAGTTCAGTTTCGCCGGCAGATAGCTGATCTTTACACCCGTTTCAACCAGCCCGATGAAGCACTGAAGGAGTATCTGCTCCTCATCCAGAAGGAACCTGACACCGCCGACCATTATTATAAAGCAGGCTTGCTCTTTGAGGAACGTAACAAAGCCACCAAAGCGGTAAACTACTACCGCAAAACGATCCAGCTCCAGCCGGGACACGGCATGGCGCACCTGCACCTGGGATTTATCCTGTACCGGGCAAAGCGACACAACGAAGCGCTTGAGTATCTCCAGAAAGCGCTCCGTTTTCAACCGGAACACTACGAAGCGTACTTTTATATCGGCCGGATCCAGAAGGAGAACAAGGACTATGCCGCAGCGCTGCAGTCCTTTGAGTGGTCCGCCAAAGCGCCGGAATTCCGTACCAAGTCCCTGATCGAACGCGGTACCAGCTTCATGGAGATGAACAACCTCGACCGCGCCGTGAGCGAACTGGAGCGGGCGATAAACACGGTGAAGAACGCGGAGGAAGGAGATATCCTCTGGACCCATTACTTCCTCGCCACCTGTTACGAGCGGCAGAGGAAGATCGAACGCGCGATCGAGCACTGGGAATCGGTGTACCGCGTAAAGCCGGGATTCCAGGACGTAGCGGAAAAGCTAAGCCAGTACCAGGACCTCCGGCAGGACGACCATATCAAGGATTTCCTCACCGCCTCGCAACCGGAGTTCAGATCGATGTGCGAACGCGTCGCCGCGGTGATGGGTTACACCGTGCAGAGCATCGAAGACCAGGAGAACGGTATCCAGATGATCGCCGTGGAGAGCGGTGGAAACTGGCGGACCAACAAAAAACAGCCCCGGCTGATTCAGTTTATCCGCGTGGCGGAAGTGATCGACGAAGCAACGGTGCGGGGGATTCACGAAACGATGAGAACACAGAATCTTTCCCGGACGATCATCGTCTGCAGCAGTACCTATTCCCGGATGGCGATGGATTTCTCCGAGTCCCGGCCGATCGAGCTCTACAACAAGGACAAGCTGCAAAGTTTTCTCAAGCAGGCCCTGTGAAGATTCTGTGCGTCTCCGACCACGTGGATCCTCTCGTATACAGCGCCGGTATCAAGAAGCGTTTCGGTAATGTAGACCTGGTACTGAGCGCGGGAGATCTCCCCATGGATTACCTGGGGTACATCTCGGCAAGCCTGAACCGTACGATCGGGTTCGTCTTTGGCAACCATAACCTGAAGGAGCTGCCGCTCTTCATGGGACAGTCCCGGATGTCGCTCTACGCCACCAGTATGGAGGCGCAGACGCGCAACTACTACGGATCCACATGCATGGAGAACCGTGTCCGTGTCCTGGAAGGGGTGATCGTTGCCGGTCTCGGAGGGAGTATCGATTACAACAGGGGCGAACACCAGTACAGCGATCTCGCGATGTACCTTCGGATCGTCCGGCTTATTCCGCGACTGTTGTGGAACCGCCTTCTGCGGGGACGTTATCTGGATATCCTCCTGACCCACGCGCCACCCCGGGGTATCCACGACCGGGAAGACCGGTGCCACCAGGGTTTCCAGGGATTTCTCTGGTTCATGCGAGTTTTTCGTCCGCGTTACCTGCTGCACGGACACATCCACTTGTACGATATAAACGCCGAGCGGGTAACACCGTACCACGACACGGAGGTGATCAACGTGTACGATCATTACGTTCTGGAGATAGAAGAACCTCATGCGTGAATTTGTGGAAGCGGAAGCGCGGGACGACTTTAACCGCGCCAGGAAAGGAGCGTTCTTCAGCGAGCTCTTCAGCCTGTTCAGCAGCTCCCGGGAGGAACTCCTGTCCCTGCAGGAGGTCCGGGAAACGCTACGGCCCCGGGGCGAGACCTATCGTGGAATGCAGACGGTCCCGATCGACCGCATCGTGGGCAGCGAAGGCAGGTACCGTGACTTTACCAGACAGTTTCTGCCCCGCCACGAGCACCTGCGCAGCCGCTGGCAGCGGGTCGACATGGCGCACCTTACGGACGTGATCCTGCCGGCGATCTCCCTTTACGAGATCGGCGGTGTGTACTTCGTGCGGGATGGAAACCACCGGGTGTCCGTGGCCCGGATCCAGGGAGTGCAAGCGATCGATGCGGAAGTTATCACGCTGGAGACGGAGATCCCCCTGCACGAGACGATGACCCGGGAGAATCTCCAGAAAGCGGTTATCGCCCACGAGAAAGAGAAGTTCTGCCGTGCGCTGTGCCTGGACAGAACGATGCCCGGGGTGGACCTGGAAGTAACCGCTACGGGCCGCTATGACGAGCTTCTGCAACATATTCACGGCCACAAATACTACCTGAACGAATGCCAGGTGGTGGAAATACCCCTGGAAGAAGCGATCCGGAGCTGGTACCGGAACGTCTATCGTCCGATCGTTGAGGCGATCGAACGGGCAAACTTAATGTCCCGGTTCCCCGGCCGAACTCCCACCGATCTATACCTCTGGATCGTCCGACACTGGGACCAGCTCAAACATCAGTACGGCGACGATTTTCCCGTGCACGTAGCGGTTCAGGACTACGCCCAGCGCTTCGGCAAGGGGTGGTTGCGACGACTCCTGGAACGATCAGGGTTCGGGCGGCTCTATCGGGGTCGGGAGAAGTCTGAGTAGTCCCAGGGACCGCTTTCCATCCACAGGAACGGGCTCCATTCCGCCACCAGCTGAAACGGTTCATCCCCGAGTTCGTCCAGGACCTCGGGATTCAGGTGGTAACGGCCACCGTCGTCGTTCTCCCTGGGCTCACTCCGGTACAACTCGCGGTAGTACCCCTCTCTGTACAGAAAGTGCCTGGTCGCGCCGGGGGATAAGGCGATCCGCCCTTCCCCATCAGGAACAGGAAAATCCGCTTCGTTCGGCACGATCGTTGAACCGGGGATACGGATCCGGCGCTCCGCGGTGCGCCCGCTCAGGTCCCCGGCGATCACACGAACGATGCCGCGGGGTATTCTGTGTCTACCGGGAACGATCAGGGCGGAACCGAACCAGTGCTCTTCACCGCGCTGAACGTAATGGAGGTCTTCGTCCTCGAGTTCCCAACCGATCCCGTATTCAGGAAGCTCCACGACGACCCAGGCTACGTCCTCGATGCCGTCGGGATCATGAATATCGAGGTAGATCACCAGTTCCTCCCGGATTTCCGTTCCCGCCTCTGCAAGTGTGGCGTGGATCCGCAGATCCACCTGCATGATTTCAGGATCGGCGGTACTGCACGCGAAGAACAACAGGAACATACCTGTCGCGTACAGCACCCGGAAGAAGAGCGAAAAAAAACGCCCGCGGGGGGGCGCTTTGTGAGATATGCCTGTGAGCGTGATCCCCTTAGTAGTTACGGGACGCCTGGGCTTTGCGGATTTTTTTCTGGATCTTCCGCTCCATGGACTTCTTCTTACGATTCTTGATGGTGGAGGGCTTTTCAAAATACTCCCGCTTCTTCCACTCGCGAATGATGCCTTCTTTCTCGACCATTCGCTTGAATCGTTTGATGGCTTTTTCAAGGTTCTCGCCATCCTCGATCTTCACAACAGCGATACAATCACCCCCTTTCGTTCACGGTACCGTGGATAATGCACCGGTGAGTCCCCCTGTGTCAACAAGCGGCTCCTGCAGGAACCACTCGGGATCCACCGCCACGCCCCCCAGGCGTACTTCCCAGTGCAGGTGCGGACCCGTAGCGAGCCCGGTCATGCCCACGGTGCCTAGACGTTCGCCCTGACTGACGAGGAAACCTTCCTCTACTACCACGTCCTCCAGGTGATAGTACAACGAATACATGCCGGGCTGGTGCTCGATCACAACCGTGCCCCCGGTAATGAGCCGGTCCATGGCCATCACTACCAGGCCCCGCCCGGAAGCGTATACCGGCGCCCCCGTGGGCGCCGCCAGGTCCAGGCCGTTGTGATAGGACCTGACCACCCGGCCGTCGGCATACCGGAAGACGCGGCGATCTCCAAACGTGGAGGTGCGACGGAACTCCTCCACGGGTAGAATCAACGTGCCGGAGTGATGGCGACCGGCGGGATCCACCACGTGCAGGAGGTCCCAGAGCTCGCGGGATTCTCGTGCCCTCCGGGGATCGGTAGTTTCCCGCAGTTCGCTCAGGGCCGTATTCAAAGCGATCTCTTCCGAGCGGAACACCCTCGGCACGATCGCGATCGCCCGCTCCAGAAGACGCGACCCGCGATCGGTATGTACCGTTATCTCCAGCTCTGCCACCCCTCCTTCCACGGTATGGTCCACACCGATCAGTACCTGCCACCGATCCAACCCACCGGCAGTCGACGCCACCGGGTACGCCGGTAGTGCAGTGGTCCGTCCGTCGGGAAGCTGGAGAGTCGCGGAGGCGCTCCGGATCGACCGGGCGTCTATAAACGCGCGTATCGCGGTACCGCGTTCAACCTCCTCCGGCGTAGTCAGCCGTATCTCCGGGCGGACGTTCGCCGGCGGCTCATCGCCGCGAACCGGGGCAGCCACGAGTACCGGCAGGATCACCAGAACCACCGGCAGAAACCAGACCTTCACGCGCGTGTCTCGTCCTCCGCTACAAGCTGTTCTTCCGACCGCTCCATATCGATCACCAGGAACTGGAGCGTGGCGTTTCCGTTGTAATGGTTGCGGGTGAGCTCAAAAATGACGTCTACCCGGTCCCGAAGTGAGAAGTCCCGAGCCGCGCGTTCGGCAGCACTCCAGTAGACCGCGGGCCACTTGTACCCGCCGCCGCCCAGGAGTAGTTTCAGGTGATTCTGATCCTTACCGATAATCTGCAGGTCTTCCACTACCATCTTCCGGGCAAGAAAACGCAGCTCCGGGTTAGCCTGCCCGTATGGTTCAAACCGTCCCACCAGCGTCTCCAGCTCCGGCGTAAGGTACTTGGACGGCAGCTCCGCGTCGATCGCGATCTCCGACTCCTTTTCATCTTCCAGGGCGAGCTCCGGCAGTATCTCTCGAAACCGCTCCCAGAACTGCGTAAGCCGCTCTTCCGGGAGATTGAATCCCGCGGCTTCGTCATGACCGCCCCACTTCTGGAGAATGTCTGAGAAGCGTTCCAGGAACCGGGTGGCCATGAACCCGCGGACGCTCCGAACACTACCCACGGCGTTCTCCCCGACCGATGTCAGCACGGTGACCGGCACGTTATATCGCCGACACAGCCGTCCCGCCAGGATACCGGTAACTCCACGGTGAATCGCCGGCTCGTGCAGGGCGATCATCTTGTTGCCACCGGCTTGAAGAGCTTCCTCCGCGCGGGGCAGGAGGCTGCGCCACCCCTCCTCACCCACCTGGCGTCGCTTCCGGTTCTGCTCACGAATTTCACGCGCCAGCTGATCCCGTTCCCGCGGGTCATCCGAGAGCAGCAGCTGTACCGCCCGGGAAGGCGTACCCATTCTTCCGCTGGCGTTGATTACCGGCGCGATCGACCAGCTGATGTCCCTGCTCACCACGGGGCGATCCGCGAGGCCGAGGACTCGCAGCAACGTCGCCAGGCCGGGGTGCGGCCGCGTGTTGAGTCGTTCCAATCCCTGTCTGACCATAGTCCGGTTCTCGTCGACGATCGGCATCATGTCCGCGAGTGTGGCTATCGCCACGAGGTCCAGGACCGAGTCAAGAGACTCCCGAATCGAGGGGAAGCGATTATTTACTACCGCCCGGTAGAGCGCCACCAGGACGTCCACTTCCTGAGCAGGCTCCTCGGTGTACCGTGCCAGCCGGGATCCTTCCCGCAACTCCAGGAGGCTCTTCCCGGCCAGCGCAGGAAAAAGCTCCTTCACCTGCTCCGCCAGATCAAGCATGAAGATCTCTACCGCCGGTCCGAGAGCCTGCTGCAGCAGGCGCTGCTGTACCGCCTGGTCATAACAGATCAGCGATCGGCCCACGAGGAACGGCATGAGGCGGCTCGATTCCAGGCGGGCTACCCCGGGTACGAGCGCCTCCGCGATACGATCAACCTCCACGCCGTTCTCCAGGGACACCGCCTCCACCAGGATCGTCTCATTCAACGGACGGACGTTGAGAAGAGTCACCGCCTGTCCGTAGAGTTCAGTCTGTCCCAGAGCGAGGGCCTGCCGTACCTTGGCGGCGACCGCGCAGGCACAGAGTCCGTCAAACGCGTACCCCTCGCCGACCTTGGGGTCGATGATCGCTACCGCCGGGGGTAACGTCTCCGGTGGGTTATGGTGGTCCACGACGATCGTATCGATCCCGAGTTCGTTTGCGCGACCGATCTCCTCCACGCTGGTGACGCCGCAGTCTACCGTAACGATGAGCGACCCGTCGTCGGCGGCAAAATTCTCCACCACTTCCAGGGTTAGTCCGTAGGTATCGTCCCCCTCGGGAACCTGCCAGCGCGCGTCGATTCCCATCGCGCGCAGAGAATCCACCATCACGGCGGTACTCGTGATTCCGTCCACGTCGCGGTCACCGAACACGAGTACCCGTTCGCCTTCCTCACGGGCCTGCAGGATCCGTTCCACCAGTTCAGGCATATCCTCAAACTCAAACGGATCGTGCAGATAGCGCAAGTCCGATTCCAACCAGTACGGGAGTTCTTCCGGGGCGGTGACACCGCGTCGCGCCAGGATCGCCGCGGTGAGCAGGTCCAGATCGTAGCGCTGGACGAGCGATTTTACCGCTTTGCCGTCAACCGGTGGTTTCCGCCACTTCATAGGGCGGTGATTTCCTCCAGGATCATCCCGCGATCATCGCCGGGAGACCTATCCTCGATCGTGATACCCTCCTGTACGCGGTCCACCGCCCGTGCGAGAGCGGACTCGGAGTGACCCCAGGCGCGCAGAATCGGCTCGCCCCGGCGGACCATACTTCCGGGTTTGCGCAAGACCTCAAACCCCACGTCGGGCAGGACGTCGTCGGTGGCTTTGCTCCGGCCTACGCCAAGGTACACGCTCCCCATTCCCACGGCGAACGCGTCGAGGCCGGTAAGTACACCGTCCCGTACGGCGGTGATCTCGGTGGTCTCCGGAGCACGCCACGTTCCCAGGCGGCGATAGGTCTCCTCCACGTCGCCCCCCTGAAGCCGAGTGTTCTCTTCCCATCGCGACAGGGCGTCCCCCGAATCAAGAACCCCCCGGCAGCGCTCAAGCCCGTCCTCGACGGACCGGGCCGCGCCGGCAGCAACCAGCATCCACGCGGTCAGACGCAACGTTACCTCCAGGAGATCATCGCTCCGCTCGTCCACCGGTACGCGATCCAGCGCGGCCGGGGCGCGAAGCAGCGCCAGCGACTCCTCCACTTCAAGGAAATTCCCCACCTTCGCTCCCAGGGGAACCTCCATGCGCGTGAGAACCGCCACGATCTTCTTGCCCAGGCCGGCGCCGGTATCCACCAGGGACTGAGCCAGCTCCCGCGCATCGTCCCGGGACTTCATGAACGCCCCGGGACCGGTCTTCACGTCAAACACGAGGGCATCCGCGCCTTCCGCGAACTTCTTGGACAGTATGCTCGAGGTGATGAGGGGAACGCTCTCCACCGTTCCGGTCACGTCCCGGAGCGCGTAGAGCTGACGGTCCGCCGGCACTACTTCCCGGCTCTGCCCGGTCATGGCGAATCCGCAGGAACCGATAATCTCCGCAAACCGTGTCGGCGTGAGATCCGTGCGAAAACCGGGAATCGACTCCAGCTTGTCAAGTGTTCCTCCGGTGTGTCCCAGTGAGCGCCCGCTCATCATCGGTACGCGAACGCCGCAGGCAGCGGCAATCGGCGCGAGGATCAACGAGACTTTATCCCCGACTCCACCGGTGGAGTGCTTGTCCACAAACGGTCCGGGAACGGTGGATAGATCCATGGTCTCACCGGAATCGATCATCTCCCGGGTCAGAAAACCCGTTTCTTCCGGCGTCATCCCCTGAAAAAAAATCGCCATGAGCAGCGCCGACACCTGGTATTCCGGAATCGACCCGTCTACGTATCCCCGTACGATGAACGCGATCTCCTCCCGGCTCAAGACTCCGCGCTCACGTTTTTTTACAATAATATCGGACGCTCGCATTCGCTCCTCCCTCCCGTCACAAGCACCCGGAACCATATCACGAACCGACGCGTTTGACACCCCGGAAGCTTATCCCGGAAGCTTGATCGGACGGCACGCGCGGAAACGGGACCGGTCCTCGATCAAAGAGCGCCCGCCGCAACCTTGAGCGTGTTCAGAGGCACCTCGATCGCGTCCTGAATCGCGGCAAGCAGAAACGTACGGGTCGCCGTCATGGTCGCGGCGGTCACCGGCAGAACGGTGGCGTCCGGCAGGGCAAGCCGGTCCGTGGTCTGCAGTAGACGTGCGGTACCGGAGGGGACAGGTATCATCCCCGGTTCGGCCCATTCATGCGCCACCACCGTGCCGTCACGACGGCTGTAGAACCGCGGCTCCTCGGCGGCCATGAAACGATCCGAGGACGCGCACGCCCCGAGTTCGGGACGCAGACCAAGAAGTCCCAGGTAACGCCAGAGAAAGACCGACGAGAGAAGCTGGACGTCCTGCCGTGTACCGGTAGCAACGCGTTGTTCCATCAGGTCCAGTGCTTCCGCGAGCAGGTCGAACACAACCGGCCCTTCCTCACCGGACGCGCGGGAGCGCCAGATCACTTCCGCCCAGAGGTTTCCGTGGTAGAATGCGGTCAGGTCCTGCGCGATCGCCTGGGCGTACCGGTCCACGTCGTAGTCGGTGACTTTAGGTGACTCCCGTCGCGGATCGGTGTAAAGGTAAAGGATGCCCCGGGAGAAAGGCACCACCTTGCCGCGCAGGGAGCCACGCCGGGACCGCAGCCCATAGGCAGTCGCCCGGAGAAGCCCCGCATCGCGGGTCAACACGTCGACACCGGCGTGAATCTCGCCCATGGGGGAGATGCGCAGAATGATTGCCGGGTGTTGACTGTTACGATTCATCGTTCATAGCTTATACCGGTCGAGACAATTAATCACAAGAGACATCGGGCATTCCAGGAGAGAAGGGAGTCTGGACCTTTCACTTACCGGAGTACGCCTGAACGACGGACGTAAAGCAAAAGGAACAGGAATACAGGATACCACTATGTCAGATGAACGACACATTCTGCCGGCAGACCAGGTTCTGCCGAATCGACTGCTCATGATAGCCCTGAACGGGAAACCGATCTTTCCGGGGTTGTTCACCCCTCTCATGATCACCTCCCCGGAAGATCTGGAAACGGTCAGGCAGGCGCTGGAGGGAGACAAGCATATCGGCCTCGTCCTCACCCGCGACGAAAACGAAGAAGACCCCAGGGTACAGGATCTGCACCAGGTGGGAACCGTGGCCAAAATCCTGAAGCGGATCAACCTGCCCGACGGCGGGATCAATATATTCGTTTCCACCCTGAAACGATTCCGGATCCGCAAGAGCCTCGTCTCGGAAGGCCGACCCCTGGTGGCAGCGGTGGATTACCTGGACGAGGAAGAACTGGACACGGACGAGGTCCGCGCCCTGACACGGGCGATCATCAGCGAAACCAAGCAGGTAAGCGAGAACAATCCCCTCTTCTCCGAGGAAATGCGCCTGAACATGGTCAATATCGACCATCCCGGCAAGATCGCCGATTTCGTCACGAGCATCCTCAACATCGACCGGGAGGAACAGCAGGATATCCTGTCGACCTTGAACGTGCGGGAGCGGCTCGAAAAAGTACTCATGTTCATCAAGAAGGAGCAGGAGCTCCTGCGCATCCAGAAGCGTATCCAGAAACAGATAAACGAGAAGATTGAGAAGAGTCAACGGGAGTACTTTCTCAAGGAGGAGCTCAAGGCGATCAAACAGGAACTGGGAATGCCGACCGACGCCAAGAGCTCCGAGTACAATCGTTTCAAGGAGGCGATCGATGCTCTGACGCTGGACGAGGAAGTTCGCAAACAGGTCGAACAGGAGCTGGAGAAGTTCCAGCTCATGGAGCCGAACTCCGCGGAGTTCACCGTAACGCGCAACTACCTGGACACGATCGTGCAGCTCCCCTGGAGCGACCCACCTCCGCGGCGGATAGATATGAAGAAGGCGGAACGGATACTCAACGCGGACCACTACGGACTGGAAGACGTGAAGGAGCGGATTCTGGAGTTCCTCTCGGTGAGAACGCTCAAGGGTGACAACAAGGGATCGATCATCTGCCTCGTGGGACCGCCGGGCGTCGGGAAGACCTCCGTGGGCAAGTCCGTCGCGCGAGCGCTCAACAAGAAGTTCTTCCGTTTTTCCGTGGGAGGAATGCGGGACGAAGCCGAGATCAAGGGTCACCGTCGAACCTACGTGGGAGCGATGCCGGGCAAGGTACTGCAAGGCCTCAAGATCGTGGGTGAAAAGGACCCGGTGTTCATGATCGACGAGATCGACAAGCTGGGCGCCAGCTTTCAGGGAGACCCCTCCTCGGCGCTGCTGGAAGTCCTGGATCCGGAACAGAACGTGAGTTTCCGCGACCACTACCTGGACCTGCCCTTCGACATCTCCAACATACTTTTTATCACCACGGCCAATACCCTGGACAGTATTCCCTCACCACTCCTGGACCGGATGGAGGTAATCCGGCTCTCGGGATACATCGACGAGGAGAAGATCGCGATCGCCCGGAAGTACCTGGTACCACGCTCGGCGGAACGGGCAGGCCTCGGACGGACCGCGGTAAAGTACGGCAAGACCGCACTCCGCGCGATCGCCAACGACCACGCGCGGGAAGCGGGAATGCGCCGCTACGAGCAGATGCTCGACAAGATCCACCGCAAGCTCGCCCGGGACAGAGTGGCGAATCCCGAAGCGCCGGAGCGGTACGAGATCGGTCCGGAGGACCTGGAGAAGTACCTGGGTAAACCCACGTTCCCGGAGGAGCCGGGCAAGAAAATAACTCAACCCGGCATGACGATCGGCCTGGCGTGGACGCCTTACGGCGGCGATACCCTCGTAATCGAGGCGATCGCCAACCGTGGAAAGAACGCGTTCAAGCTCACCGGAAAGATGGGCGAGGTGATGCAGGAGTCCGCCAACATCGCGTACAGTCACGCCCGGAGCATCGCCATGAAGCACGGCGTTCACCCGGGATTCTTCGAGGAAAATGAGATCCACATCCATATCCCCGCAGGGGCTACGCCTAAGGACGGTCCCTCCGCGGGCATCACGATGGCGGTGACGCTGCTCTCGCTGGCGCTGGGCCGGAAGGTGCGATCCCGAGTGGCGATGACCGGAGAACTTTCCCTGGTGGGACAGGTGCTTCCGATCGGCGGTCTCAAGGAAAAGACGATAGCCGCTCGCCGTAACGCGATAAAACAGGTTATTATCCCCCGGCAGAATGAGAAGGACCTGGATGAGATACCGGAACATATCAAGCGAGGTATCACCTTTCACCCGGTGGATACCCTGGAAGAAGTCCTGGAGATCGCGATTGGCCCGACCGGGAAGTAAGCAGGCCGGACGCGACACCGGCCGTGCCCTCGAACAGGCAAAGCGGTGCGCCACAGGACGGGCAACCGGGCGTACGTTCACCGCTCTTATAGCGCTTGCGCTCGTTCTCGGCGCAGTCGTATCCGGGTGCGCCCGGGAGACCGCGCCGGGCGATCACAACACCGCTCACGACCCGGGCCGCGGCGATAACGAAACTGGTCTCCCCACCGTTTCCGAGAACCTGCCGGACGCGTTCCGGCCCCATCCCGATTTTGACCTGACCCTGGGGGAACTCCGGGATATCCTGGAGGGAGTCTCCGGCGATATCCGGGGGCCGATTCTCGCGACACCTCAGGCGTTTCTCCATCTGACCGCGGAGATCCTGGAACAGTCACCGGAACTGCTCCGGCTCGTGGACCGCCGGCATCGCCTCCCGGAGGACTACGAGCCGACCGACCTGGTGGACCTGCAGGAATACGGGGACCGGCTTACGCTCAACCGTGAGGGGCTCTCCCTGCGCCTGGTGGTTATGCCGGACCTCCTGGCAATGGTGGAAGCGGCAGCCCAGGATGGAGTCGTCCTGGATCTGTCCAGCACCTATCGCAGCTACGCGTACCAGGAATGGCTCTTTGACTACTGGGTGGAAGAACTCGGCCGGGAGCGGGCCGAGCGATCCAGCGCCCGTCCCGGCGCCAGCCAGCACCAGCTGGGAACGGCGATCGACTTCGGCAGCATCACCGGACCGTTTGCGGTGCATCCCGCCGGACGGTGGCTCGCGGCGAACGCCTGGGAGTACGGGTTCTCCCTCTCCTATCCGAGAGGGTACGAGGATATCACCGGATACATCTTCGAACCCTGGCACTTCCGTTACGTTTCCCGTCCCGCCACTCGGATGGAACGGGAGTACTTCGGCGGAATTCAGCAGTTTCTGCTCGAGTTCTGGCACGATCGGGAACAGTACTTCCGTGAACGATACCGTTCCCGCCGGGGTTCTCCCGGTTCCGGTACGTAGTACGACCATGGAACTTCTCGCCCCGGCAGGCAATCTCGAGAAAGCGCAGATCGCGTTTCGCTTCGGCGCGGACGCGGTCTACCTGGGGATACCCGGGTTCTCACTCCGGGCGGGGGCGGAACGCCGGATCGACCCGGAGCCGTTTCTGGCGCTGCGCCGGGCGTTTCCCGGACGCCGCCTGTACGGCGCGCTCAACCGGTTCGTTCTTGAAAAGGACCTGCGGGCGCTGGACGATACGCTCGATCTGCTCCGGGATTTCCCCCTGGACGCGCTCATACTTTCCGACATCGGCCTCGTCGAATCGGTTAGAGCGGTTCTTCCCGAGATCGAGCTGCACCTGTCCACGCAGGCCAACTGTACGAACTCCCGGGCGGCGCGCCTGTACCACCGTCTCGGTTTCTCCCGGATCGTTCCGGCGCGGGAACTTTCGCTCCCGGAGATCCGCGAGATCCGTAGCGCGGTACCGGAGATCGACCTGGAAGTATTCGTCCACGGCGCGATGTGCATGGCCTGGTCCGGGCGGTGTTTTCTCTCCCGCGAAATGACCGGTCGGTCCGCCAACCAGGGAGACTGCGCCCATTCCTGCCGGTGGCACTACGCGGTGGTAGAGGAGCAACGTCCCGGCGAGTACTACCCGGTCGAGCAGGATGCGGAGCACATGGCTATCTTCTCATCGCGAGACCTGATGCTGATCGACTACCTGGAGCAGATCCGCCATGCCGGGGTTTCGGCGATTAAGATAGAGGGCCGGATGAAGAGCGCGCTTTACACGGCGGTGACCACCGGAGCGTACCGGGCTGCCCTGGACAAGGACGCCCGTGCCGGTAAATGGCGGGAAGAACTTTTCAACCTGCCGCACCGCCCGTACACCGCCGGGTTCCTCGGCAACGACGAATCCGTCCATGCGCCGGCGCTCACCACTACCGGTCGCCACCGGCGGCTGATGGCGATTATCGGAAAGCGCGCGAACGGTGTATTCGCAGACACTCCGGACGGGATACTCCACACGGTAACGATCAAGAACACGCTTCACCGGCACGACCCGGTGGACCTCCTTCTCCCGGGCGGTACGATCCGTGCACTGGACGGCCTGGACCTGCGGGACGACTCGGGGATTCCCCTGGAAAAGGCGGTGCCCGGACAGCCCGCGTACGTGGCACCGGCTGCACCGATCAGCGGGCTGGACCTTATCGACGGTATAGTCCGGGCGCGACCGGAAGAACCGTTGCATGGTACCGACGAACCGACTACGATAGAACGCAAAGGAGAGGATTCATGACAATGCAATCACGGTTGAGTGATCTGGGTTTGAACTACCCGACGATACTCCTGCCCAAACCCGATCTCGACCTTCAACGCTGGGCGGTGATCGCGTGCGACCAGTTTACCTCCGACCAGGGGTACTGGGAGGCGGTGGAACAGTATGTGGGAGACAGCCCCTCCACGCTTCACGTGGTTCTTCCGGAGATCTATCTGGACCAGCGCGACCAGGAGGTGGAAACACGACGAATCCGGACAACCATGGAAGAATACCTGCAGCAGGACGTCTTCCAGGAGTATTCCGAGTCCGCCGTATTCGTAACGCGCACGCTTTCCGACGGGACGGAGCGTCGCGGCCTCGTCCTGGCCGTGGACCTGGAGTCCTATGACTATAATCCCGATACGGCGGCGCTCATCCGGGCGAGTGAAGAAACGATTCCCTCCCGCCTCCCGCCGCGAGCGGCGATCCGGAAGGAAGCACTGTTGGAAACACCTCACGTGCTCGTTCTCTACAATGACCCGGATGATACGGTAACGGGTATCCTTTCCGAAGCGGAAAAGTCGCTGGACCTGCTCTACGACACGCCGCTCATGATGGACGGCGGTGGTGTGCGGGGACGGCGAGTGCCGCTGGATCACCCCGCGACGGCAAAGATCGTCTCCGCCCTGGAAGCGCTCCGGGATGGCTCGCTCCTGTTCGCCACGGGCGACGGCAATCACAGCCTGGCGGCTGCAAAAACGGTCTGGCAGGAACGGAAAGCCGCCGGGGCAGCGGAGAACGACCCCTTTCGCTACTGTCTGGTGGAACTGGTCAACGTGTTCGATCCGGGGCTCCCCTTTCACCCGATACACCGACTCGCCCGTGGAGCCGAGTCGACGGTCCTGGAACTGCTCGAGGAAAAAGCCGGATCCCTGCTTCAGCCCCTCTCCCGGAGCGAGTTCGTCCGCTCGGAAGAGACGAGTCACCCGGGGAAACGGGAGATCGGATTCTATGGGCCCGACTCCGCGGGGAAGATCGCCGTAACGGATAAGACGCTGCTGCCGGTCGCCCTCGTGGACGATGTTCTATCGGACGCACCCGTGTCGGAGATCGACTACGTGCACGGCTTCGAGGAAGTTTGCCGGGCGGCGGACCGTGTCGGAGGCGCCGCACTGATAGTACCGGAGTTTGACCGGGACAAGCTTTTCCCCACGGTAGCTACCCGGGGAGCTCTGCCGCGCAAGGCGTTTTCCCTGGGACGAGCCGTGGACAAACGGTATTATCTGGAGTGTCGGGCCCTGACCTGATCGACTGGTTCGTCCTCCGGTGACGCCGACCGGCCTCGAACCGGACGCTCTCGGTGCTTTGAAGCACCGGTACTGCCCCGGGTGGTTCGTTGCGACCCGATCAGCTGTACCAGGAGCGTCACCAGGAACACGGTAAACCCCAGGGAGCGGAACAGCGGCCGGTTGTCCCTGATCCGAGGCATCCTCGAAGGGACCGCTCCCGGCTGGTACCGGTGACGGGGACGGGTCTCGTGGTTTTCAAGGCGTACCACGATCTCTTCCATTCCCACGAGCCCGATATCCCGCGCTTCCAGTCGGATCGTCTCGGAATCGGTCGTGAGCAGACGGACCTGCCGTTGCAGGTCCAGGGTCTGTCGCTGAAGAACTTCCAGTTCCTGCGCCGCTTTTGAACGAAACTCCTCCATTGTACGAAACGCGATCATCCCGTACTGGCCGAAGACCAGCTCGAGCAGGAGATACACACCAAGACCGGCCAGGGTCGATGTAACAAACCAGGTAGGCTTCATCTTCTCTTTAGTACGGAGAGGATCGATCCCGTCTTTAACGGGAAACGCCGGCGGCGGCGATACTTGCGTCGAAACGGCAGGGGGGTTATTTTGTCTCTAAGGGCGGACTTAATAAACGTGCCGGTCGTACCGACAATTATCAGGAAGATATTATCTCCGGCCGGGAGTGAATAAATGGACGAACAAAAGAACCGGGAAAGTCAGGATCAGGAATACGAGCGATACGGTGTATGGGTAAAAGCCGGTCCGGAAGAGGTGCTGGAAGCGGAGGACGACTCCGCCGTGACCGATCTGTCCATGGAGGACGAACGCTTCGACGAAGATCTTGGCAGCATGGACGCCCTGGACGACTTCAACAGCGATAACGAAGACGACCTGGTTTCACTTGACGATTTCGACATCGAGGAGCCCGCGGAAGACGCGGATCCCTTCTCCACGCTCGTAGGAGATGAAGGGGATGACGAGCTGGACCTGGACGCGCTCAGCGAGACTATGGATCAGGGCTTTGAAAGTCTGGAGATGGATGAGATCGATGAGATCAGCCTCGATGACTTTGACGAGGAAGACACCGGCGAGTCCCTGCCGGAACTGGATATCGAATCCGACGAAAGCGAACACGACTTCACTCCTGAGGATCAGGGTATAGAGATCGCACCGGAGCCTCCCCGCAACACGATCAGCGCCGATGAGGAAGAGTTTCTCCGGGAGGATGAGGACGAAGTAACCGCTGATTTGCAAAATGAGGCGGGAAGTGCTATACCATCAACAATGGACTCACAGGAACGCGAGGCATTTGACCGGATACAGCAGGAGCTGCACGACATAAAGCGCGAACTGGCGGAGCTCAAACAAGTGCTGCGCCAGGGAGCCTCCGTCCCCGGAGCAGAACGACCGCTCGTGCAGGAAGAACCGGCCGCGGACGAGTTTTATCCGGAGGAAGAAGAGACGGAAACGGTCACCGAGCCTTCGGCGGGTACGGGGTTCTTCGAGGACGAGGAAGACGAGACGATCGCCCTCACCGGCGACGAGCTTGATAATATCCTGAACACCGCGGAGTTTACCGAGGAAACCGGCGAGACCGAGGAGCTGGACGACGACTTTGTCATGCCCGAGGAAGAGAGCCTCGGCGAGGTTTCTCTCGACGTGGGCGAACCCGCGGTCGATGACGACTCGTACGTCGACGAACCGGCACTCCAGGAGGAGGATGAGATCACCCTGGAGGATGAACCGGGCGCTCCCTTTGTCCTGGAAGGCGACGACTCCGCAGTGGACGAACTCGCCGACATGGACATTGATCAGGAACTCGCAGGCATCGAGTCCCTCGCGGACGAGACGGAGCCGGACGAGGAAGACCAGCTGGACGAGATCGAGCTGGACCTTGATTCGCTCGATGACCTGGATGAACCCCTGGAAGAACCGTTTGACCTTGGGGATCCCTCCCGGGAGGAGCCCTCGGACGAGCTGATCATTCCTCAGGAAGACTCCGAGGAGCAACTGACTGCGTCGCAGGACCACTCCCGGGAGGACCTGCCGGTCGATACAGTTCCCTCCGATGAAGATGAACTGGATCTCGAACTGGATGACCTGGACGATCTCGATGTTACCAACGAGGACATCGTCACCGAGGGCGAGGATGAAGAAGGCTTCGCCGACTTCGCCGCCGCGGTGGAACAGGACCTGGAGATGCCGCTCGAAGGGGACGAAATGGTCCTGGACGAGCAGGAAGACGGGGAGGTGACCCTTGCCGACGACGAGCCGGCGCTGGAGATCCCCGAGGAACACCGGGAACCGACCGACGAACCCGGTGACTCCGGTCCCGATGAGCTGACGCTGGACGAGGATTTCCAGGCGCAACCGTCGCTCGGTGAAGAACCCTCGTTCGGCGACGAGCCCCCCCTGGATGACGATTTCGGCGGCGCCGAGCCTTCCCTGGATGACGATTTCGGCGACGAGCCTTCCCTGGATGACGATTTCGGCGACGAGCCGGATCTTGAGGTTCCGGCGGAAGAACCTCCGTCGACGGAAACGCCCGACACCTTTGCCGAGACACCCGTCGAGACGGATGAGCAGATTCCGGAAGAGGCTCCCCGGCGTGCTTCGATCGCGGATCTGCCGGACGATCTCAAGCAGGAGATCCGGTCGGTCCTGAGCTATATGGATCAGCTTCTGGAAGCGCTCCCCGATGACAAGATCGAAGAGTTTGCGCAATCCGAGCATTTTGAGGTTTACAAGCACCTCTTTGAAGAACTCGGACTGGAAACCTGACCGGCGGGTCCTGCCATGGGACTGTTAGAGCGCTTGACCGCGACCGATCACGACAAAGACTCACCGTTCGCCCGGGTACTGCAGATGCGCGGTCCCGCGTCACCGGCCGGTGAGGGTCTCTTCTCCTCGGATTCACCGGTTCCCGGGGGCGCCGTCGATACCCGTGCCGCCGTGCGGGCGCTCCTTCGGGAGGTCCACCGTCAGCACGAGTTCGGAATTGCCACCCCGTCGCATCTCTTTTCCATTCTGCACCGTCATCTGCACGTAACCAGCGGCGCGATCCTCGTGCGGGAACCGGGGCGTTCCACGTACGTCCCCATAGCTGCGGCCGGTATCGATCCCCAAACCCGGTCGCACATGCGGATTCCCCTGGAGACGATGAACCTGATCTGCGCTGATGCGGGAGCGGTGATCCTCCAGGGTCCGGAACTCGCCGTCCTGGAGCCGTACCTTGCAACGGACGCAGCGGCTCCCCGACCTGCCCGGGTCGCGGTACTGCCCTTTTTCTACAACCGGGAAAACCTCGCTACTCTTCTGGTGTTTGATTCACCCTTTCTGGATCTCTCCGTGGAAGTGCTGGATGTCCTGCTCGGAGCGTTTTCAGAACGCGCCGGCTACCTCCTCTTTGACGGCCGCCAGAAACCGTTCTCGGCGGCGGAAAACGTCACGGTCCATGAAGCGACTGAGCTGGAGACGGTCCTCGCCGGTCTCTCCTCGGACCCGAGCCCGGGCGACCTGGTGGCGGTGAAAGTCTCCCTGACCCCCCTGCTCCGAGTGATCGAATCGCTGCACAAGCATCTGGACCGCCGGTACCTGCTGAACGACGTACTCGCCACGTGCGCGCTCCTTACGACGGATCAATACAGCCTCGTGACGCTGGGAGAGGGAGAGTTCGTGCTCCTGGGAGAGCGGAACCCCCGTCTCGATACGGAGCTGCTGGTACAACTACTGGGAACAACGCTGCAACAGCTCTTCGGCGTCGGTCCCACGATAGCGTTGCAGTTCAAGTCGCTCGACCCCGACAGTCTTCTCAGTGACCGTTGAACGCCGGACCGCCCGCACCGGTGATCCCACAGTGCTCGCGAACGGGCGATTTCTCCATTCGCGCTACGACCCCCGGCGTGAGGCGCGCCGTTTTACCGACTCCCTTACGCCGGAAAATCCTGAAAGCGTGACGATACTCCTGGGCGACGGTACCGGCGTGGTCCGGTCCGCCCTGACTGATCGTTTTCCCTCGATGCGGGTGATTTCTGTAGAACCGGTACCACAGGAAGGAGAACCCGCGACCGACCATACCCCGCGGAACGCCGATCGACTGGGGGCCCCGCCGGAGGACGCTCCCGAGACAACGGCGGATCGCCTGCACAGCCGGCTTCATCCCCTGGACGCGGGACGGATCCAGGTGCTCACCTGGAGCGGAGCGCGGACCGCGATTCCCGAGTGGTGTTCCGCCATGGAGACGCTGGTTCTGGAAGTTATGCGCTCGCTTCAGGCGGAACTCGCCACGACCGGGTCGTTCGGACGTTTATGGCTGGCCAACGCGGTACGCGGAACGGTCCGGGCCGATCGGCGGGTATCGGTTCGTTTTGAGGGGGACGGTCTGGTGACAGCCACGGCGGGTCCCGGGCTTTCGGCGCTGGCCCGGCGCGTTCCACCGGCGGATCGCCCTTCCCTTCCGATAATCGCCGCGGGATCGGCGGTGCACTGGTTGAACCACCAGGGATTTCACCCCTTCCTGGCCGTCCAGACCGACGGGGGACTATGGGCGCGGCGATATCTCAAGGATATCGAGCTTGCCCGGGCGATCGCCCTGCAGCCGCTGCGTGCCGCCGGGGGAAGAGTGACCGCACCGCTCTACGTCCGCACGGGCTGGTTTGGAGAGGTCCTGGCCCCGGACGCGCGGGAGTGGCCCTTTCTGCGGGAATACCCCACCGTGGGTGCTTCGCTCCTGGATCTGGCTCACCGCTACTGCCCGGACGGTACGCTTGTGGCGAGCGGTCTCGACCTCTGCACACGGGGGCTTCTGGGTCATAGCTCGCCGCACCGGAACGACCGCTACATCCGGACCCGGATCGCACGGCTTGCTTCCGAAGAGACACTGCGCGCGTCGCGTGCGGCCTGGGCCGACTCTGCTGCCAGACTGCCCGGGATCGGGGACACTCACTACCCCGGCGGCGCGTGGCAGACACCGGCGCTGGCCGCGTACCGCCGTCCCGTCGCAACGGTTGTCCGGGCGCACCGGGAAACCGGTACAACCTGGTTTCTCGATCCTTCACCGGTCTGGAGCCGGGAAGCACCTCTGCCCGATACCGCACCGCTTCCGAGGGGACGCTTTCTGAGTACTAACCATACCAGACCGGACAGAAAAAAAAGAATGCGCCACGTGGAGACCACCCTGCGGAAATGGCAGGAGCAAGTCCGCCGGGGATCGGCGGATCCTGACACAGTTACGGAAGAACTTCGTGACCTCATGCTCCACCTGGCGCCCGTGGAGACGCTGCAGTGGTATCGGGGGACCCTGGCGACGGACCGGCTCCGTTCCCGGGTTCTTTACGGACTCGAGGGGCTGTCGCAGCTCCTGGAGCGATTGGGATGAACGAAACGCTCCAAACAAACCTGGACGCCCTGGACCGGGCGTATCCGGAGTGCGCGCAGAACGTTCGCCGGGCAGTACCGTCCCCGCGTCTCACGCCGGTAACGACCCGGGACGGGCAGATCAGCCTGGAGATACAGGGCGGGAGAGCACTGCACTCCCGGTACAACCCCGACCGGGAAGCCCGTCGTTTACTGCAGACTGCGATCTCCGACCGCGTGGCGACTGTGGTGCTCCTCGGGCTGGGAGCCGGTTTTGTACTGAGACGTCTCCTGTTGGACTACCCCGCCGTGATGGTGGTGGTGGTGGAGCGTTCCTGGTCGACGATCCGTACGATACTCGCCACGATCAACCTGGCGGAGGACCTCACCGGCGAGCGTCTGGTACTTACGGTGGATCCGATCGACCTGCAACGTCGGTTGCAGTCATACCACCAGCCCCTGATACGGCCCGGGCTGGTGGTGCTTCCCCTGGTTCCGTGGACGGAGGACAAAGAAAACCGGCAACATTTCCAGGATTGTCGCGCCGCGGTGGAGGTGCTTCTCCGGACGGAGGAACGGGAGCGCTTCACGATCGCACGGTTCGGTTTGCGCTGGCTCGTCCACTCGATCCACAACAGCCGCTACATGACGGACCGGGCGACCACCCGGGAGACGAAGGACCGGTTGTGCGAACGGATCGCCACAAAGCGCGTCACGGTGGTCGCCGCCGGTCCGGGGCTGGATCAATTCCTTGAGAGGCGCCGCGTCGCCCCGGGGGACCTGCTGGTTTCCGTAGATACCGCGCTCCCGGCGCTCCTCCAGCGAGGTATCACACCGGACGCAGTGGTAGTGCTGGACCCCCAGGCGTGGAGCGTTCTGCATCTGCGCGGATCCGTACCGGAGAGGACGATCTTGCTCCTGGACGGCGGTGTGGTCCCCGCGGTGGCACGGCAGGTACCGGCCGGGTCGGTCCTGTGGTTCTTCGGATCCCACCCGCTGCACCAGTTGCTGTACCTCGCGGGGGCGCCGCTCCACATCGCTCCGGGTTCGCCCGAGTCGGTTACGGAAGCAGCTGTGCTCCTGGTCCGCGCCGCCGGAGCGGCCGAAGTGACCGTGGCAGGCGCCGACGGCGGATACCCGCGCGGCACGACTTACGCCGCCGGCACGTACCATCACACAGTGGCCAACCGCGGCGCGTACCGTCTCCTGCCGGAATCACACTTTTTTGCCCGCACCGTGTACCCTCACACCCGCATCCACGATGGAGAACACCGCGCCTCGGCGGAAGGCCCGTTCTTTTCCACCGGGGATATGTCCAACCGGACGGAGCGGATCCGGTTGGCAAGAGAAACAGCGGTCTCCCCGTTGGAGACACACCCGGGAGACCGGGAGTTCGCGCCGTCACGGTTCTGGGCCGACCACGCCGGGGAGCTCGCCGGGACGATCGATCGTCTGCGCGCCCTGGGCGGTCCCGGTTCAACACCTGTTCCTTCGATAATGCGGGCCCTGGGACCGCATGGTATAGCCCATCTACCGGTATTCGGGCGGCTGAACCGCGATGAGTTCTCCCCGGATACACTCATCCCGCGTCTGATAGATACGTTCAGAACGGTTCAGGGTTTCATTTTGGCCGAAAATCGCCGATACTCCTAGACGAGATGAAGCGTCGCCTGCTGTTACGCGTCTATATCGTCGCGGTAGTTCTGGCTTTCCTCGCGATCGCGGTATCCGTCGTATGGCGCGCCGGTACAACCCGGGCGTTCCAGTACCAGCAGGCCGCGGAGAGCTTCCGCGAACTTTCCCGGGAAACCGCCGGTCTCTGGCAGACGGTCCCCCTGGATAAGGCGGCACAGACGCTGGCGCGGCGGATCGTCGTGCCCGGAAAACCACGGCCGGTAATGGTGGGCGTTTCCGCGTTTGACACCGGATTCGACTATCTCTGGGCCACGGACAATCGATTTGTCCCGGCGGGATTCGATCCGAAATACGCCGAGGGCTTTCCCGAGCACGTAGGGACCTGGAACCACGCACGGTTTGTCCGTACCTTTGAGGTGCCCCACGGCGAACACCGCATGATGACCGCCCTCTACCCTCTTCTCCCACGGTCTTCACTATACGAGATACTCCGGGATGCGCTGTACGCCGCCCTGGTCGTGCTGGTTGTCACGATCCTCGTAGCGCTGGTGGCGCTCCTCAAGGGGCGCACCGCCGCGGAAGCAGGGCCGTTACCGGAGCGAGGACCTGCTCCGGAACCGATCATCCCGCAGAATCAGCCCTCGGCGCGGCGCGCTACACCCGCCACACCCGCCACACCCGCCACACCCGACGCCGGTGGTTCCGCGAAGATCCAACCGGAGGAACGGCTGCGGGAGCGGCTCGATGCCGAGCTGGAGCGAGCCGGCTTCTCCGAACAGGACCTGTCCGTAGCGATTATCGAGTTCACCGGGGACGCCCGGGACGAAGCGATCTATCGCGAACAATGTGAGGCGGTACGATCGTTTTTCGTGTTCAAGGATCTCTGCTTTGAGACCGAGGGTAACGCCCTGGTCGTACTCATACCGAACTCGACCCTCTCGGAAGCGCTGGGGCTGATGGAACGGTTTCAACGTCACTTCTGGGAGCAGCGCGTACTCTGGAACCGTGAACAGGCGGACTTCCACGCGGGCGTTTCCGCCCGAGCCGCCCGCCTGGTGGACGCCGATCGGATTCTCGGGGAGTGCCGCGCCGCATTGCGGCAGAGCCGGAATACCCCCGGACGAATCGTGGGGTTCCAGCCGGATCCGCAGAAGTACCGGGAGTTCCTCACCCACCGTCCGGCCTAGCGTCGTTCCGATCTTCCTCGTAGGGGATCTCCAGGTGCATCTGGTCGCGAGAGAGGAACGTTTCGGGAAACTCCTCCCTTGCTTCCTTGAGAAGCACCCGCAGTTGTCGGTTCGTAAACCGGGGGCTGTAATGGATCAGTCCCATGCGTTTTATCCCTCCCGCAGATCGGGCAAGCCGCGCCGCATCCCGGGCGGTCATGTGCTTCTTGGCAACCGCGCTCTCGCGGTTTTCCTCGTCGAACATTCCCTCGCTGATCAGCAGGTCCGAGTCGGCGATATGCGGAATCACCGTCCTGGTAGGAAGCGTATCGGTCATGAACGTGAACTTGCGTCCCTTCCGCGGTGGCCCCAGGACGTTCTCCGGCCTCACCTCTTCTCCCCGGGAATTGCGAACCACCCTGCCGCTTTGCAGTTCCGCCCATAACGGACCCCGGGGTACCGCGGCAGCCTCGGCTCGTTCCGGATAAAAGACCCCCGGCCGGGGGTCTTCCACCAGCGTGTATCCTACACACGTGCGGGAATGTCTCAGCGGAAACGAGTACACCGAGTATCCGTCACCACGGTACACCTCCCCCGGGAGGTCGGGATCCTGGATCTCCTGAACCCGGATCTCGTAGTTGATGTACATGTTGAGCGCGGACCGGTTGGCTTCCACATATTCCCTGAGCGCAGGAGGACCGATCAGGTAGAGCGGTTCCTGCCGGTCAACCTGGCTCGAAAGCATGAGCATACCGGGGAGGCCGGTAATGTGGTCGGCGTGCGTATGAGAAATAAATATCGCGTTGATTCGCTTCCACTTGAGGTTGAGCGCCCGCAAACTGACCTGTGTTCCCTCTCCGCAATCAAAGAGAAACACCTCACCCTCGCGACGCAACAGGACCGAGGTAAGATGCCGATTCGGCAACGGCATCATCCCGCCGGTACCAAGGATAAAAGCTTCCATATTCATGTCGGAGCGGTAATGTACCACGCGGGACCGGTCGTGTCACCGGAAAAAAAGGCTGCCGGGGGAGTTCCCGGCAGCCGCCTCCTTTTCCGCGGCGGGAACGATCCGTCGCGGTAAAAAACCGATTTCAGGGCAAGCAGTATACCACGGATCCGCCGTTTACAGTTCGTTTTCCAACCACTCACGGTAAACCCGCCGGGAGAGCCCTCGAGCCCGCACGGAAGCCACCAGGAACAGGAGCGCCCCGACCGCACCGGACAGCAGCACCGCCGCGATACCGCTCTCTCCGCTCGGAGTGGCGCCGAGAAGAAGCAGCAAGCCCGCGAGAACCACGGTACCACCGCCCAGCCAGACCGGGATCAGCGCGACCAGTGCCCGGCGTCGCCGGTACCGGTCGATCGCCTGCTCTGTAAGCTGGATCCACCGAAACGCGTCCGTCGCGGACACGTCGTGAGAGCTCTGCACCGACTCGCCGAGCGATACAGGATCCACTCCGTCTCGCAACCCCGTCACGATCTCCGGTAGTGCGTGCCGGTACTCCGCCTGCATCTGTCGTTCCCGTTCGGCCACCGTCATGAAAAAAAAGTACCGCTTCCGAGACCCGGACGGCCAGTACCACGACGGACCGGCACATGGGATATCGTAAAACGAACAGCGGGGTTACCCGAACGCCTACATTCGCTATACTTGCGATATATGCAGATCACACCGAAGATACTTAAAGGGTTCCGGGATTTTTTACCGGACGGCGAGATCCGCCGGAAACAACTGGTGCACATACTGGAAGACCAGTTCCGGTTATTCGGTTTTGTTCCGATCGATACTCCCGTCCTGGAGTACGCCGAGGTGCTGCTCGGCAAGGGCGGTGGAGAGACAGACAAACAGGTCTACCGGTTTGAAGACCACGGCAATCGCGACGTAGCGATGCGTTTTGACTTGACCGTACCGTTCGCCCGGTATATGGCGATGCACCGCAATGAGCTCTACCTGCCGTTCAAGCGATTCCACGTAAACAAAGTGTTCCGAGGTGAGAACACTCAGCGCGGCCGTTACCGCGAGTTCATGCAGTGCGATTTTGATATCGTCGGCACGGAAACGCTCTCGTCGGACCTGGACATCATACTGATGATCGTCTCCGCGTTCAGCGCACTGGGTGTACCGGGAGTCTCCGTACATATCTCGCACCGGGGCGTCTTCAACCAATTCCTGCAGGTACATGGTGCAGCTCACCAGAGCGAAGAGATCCTGCGCGTCGTGGACAAATTGCGCAAGGTCGGCGAGGAGCAGACCCTTCAGACCCTGACGGAGCTGACGGACCGCGACACCGCGAAAAAGACGCTCGCGTTCATCAACGCCGACGGAACGTACCAGGAGATCCTGGATACGATCGAGGAACTCAGTGGTGGCCCGGGACCCGAAAGCACGCGTCTCCGCGAGATCGGCGAGGCGCTGCCGGAACTCGTACCGGATAACACGGTCGTTCTGGATCCGTCTATTACTCGCGGACTGGACTACTATACCGGGGTCGTGTTCGAGACGTTCCTTACCGGGGCGGAATCGATCGGTTCCGTGTGTTCCGGTGGCCGGTACGACGACCTGGTCTCCCTGTACAGCCGCGAATCGATGCCCGGCGTAGGAGCTTCGATCGGTCTGGACCGACTCCTGGCCGCGCTGGACGAGCTGGAGGTCGCCACCGGCGACACCTCCGCAGCGGAGGTTCTTATCACGATGCAGGATCCGGACCTGACCGCGCACTACCACCGAATCGCCACCGTGTTCCGGGCAGCGGGTGTGCGAGCGGAGGTATACCCGGACCCGCAGAAACTCGGAAAGCAGTTCGCCTTTGCAGAACGCAAGGGTATTCCCCTGGCGGCGATCTGCGGACCGGAGGAACGACGAAAAGGAACAGTGAACCTGCGGGTCCTGGCAACCCGGGAGAACAAGGAAGGCCTGGATCTGGATCACGCGATCGAGGCGGTACGGAACCTGGCGTGATGAAACCGGAAGACCTTCCCGTCTATCAGCAGAAGGACCGAATCCTGACCGCGCTGGCGGATCACCGCGTCGTTGTCGTGGAAAGTCCCACCGGTAGCGGTAAAACGACGCAGCTCCCGATCATCCTTCACGAAGCGGGGTATTCCCGCGATGGTGTCCTCGGAATCACGCAACCGCGACGGATCGCGGCGGTCTCGGTAAGCGCTTTTGTCGCGCGCCAGCTCGACACCCCGATGCCGGGCCTGGTGGGATACAAGATGCGCTTCGACGATCACACAACGCGGGAGACACGGATAAAGATCATGACCGACGGGATCCTGCTGCAGGAGATCAAAGCGGACGAACGGCTGAGCGACTACAGCGTGATCATGGTGGACGAAGCGCACGAGCGGAGCCTCAACATCGACTTTGTCCTGGGGTTGCTCAAGCGGGCGATGGCGTTGCGCGACGACCTGAGGGTAATCGTCTCGTCCGCCACTATCAACGCGGAGGTGTTCAGCAGGTATTTTGACTCCTGTCCGGTTGTACAGATCGAGACGCCGATGTACCCGGTGCAGATCGTCTACGACAACCCGCTCGGGGGCGGATCGGTGGAGAAAGCTCTTGAAGCCGATTCCCGATACCACGAAGGCCGTGGGCGCGGAGCAAACCGGCGGGTCCGGCAGGAAGCGGTGAACGACGTCCGGCTCGACCGGATAACCGCTATCGTGAAACGCGTCCTCAAGGACGAATACTCCGGAGATATACTGATCTTTCTCCCGGGCGAGCAGATGATCAAGGACTGCATCACCCGGCTTTATTCCCTCCCGCAGCGGGAGAAGCTGTACATCCTGCCCCTTTACGGACGGTTGAGCAAAGAGGAGCAGGACCAGGTGTTTCCGCCCGCACCGGAAGACCGCACGAAGGTGGTGGTGGCTACCAACATCGCGGAGACGAGCATCACTATCGACGGCATAACGGTGGTGATCGACAGCGGCCTCTCCAAGGTCAACTATTACAACCCCAGGACCTATACGTCCGCTCTGGTGGAAGGTCCGATCTCAAAAGCCGGAGCGGATCAGCGGCGAGGGCGCGCAGGACGAACCCGTCCGGGCCGGTGTTACCGACTCTACAGCCGCGACGACTACGAGAACCGGCCGCTCTTCCAGGAAGACGAGATATACCGCACGGACCTCTCGGAAGTGGTCCTGCGCATGGCGGAACTAGGCATCCGGGACTACGAGGACTTCGATTTTATATCGTCCCCGGGTCGCGGCAATATCCTCGCCGCCGTGGAGACGCTGCGCCTGTTGGACGCGCTCGACGACAAGCGGGAGCTGACCGAGACGGGCCGAATCATGGCGGTTTTTCCGCTGCTGCCACGACACTCCCGGATCATCGTGGAGGCGGTCCATCGGTACCCGGATGTGCTCGAGGAGGTGCTCGTGGCGGTATCGTTCCTCACCTCCGCCACACCGTTCGTTCTTCCCCCGGGAGAAGAGGTGGAAGCGCGCCAGGCGCACCACCGGTACCGCGACGAACTCGGGGATTTTGTCAGTTACCTGCGGCTGTTCGAGGCGTACAACGCAACCCCGGACCGGACCAGGTTCTGCGAGGACCGATACCTGGACGCGCGTACGATGGCGGAGATCGCCAACGTTAACCAGCAGCTCTCGGAAATCGTCTCCGATATGGAGATTCCGATCGGCGGCGGCGGTCCCCGCTGGGAGTACCTCGCGGCGATCGCCCGGGGCTTGATCCAGTTTGTTTGTATCAGCACGGGCCGGGGCGTATACCAGAGCCTCACGGCGGAACGTATCCAGATCCACCCGGGGTCCGGGCTTTTCCGGGAAACGCCGCAGTTCATCGTGGCCGGGGAAATCGTGCATACGAGCCGTACCTACGCTCGTAGCGTGTCTCCGCTGAAGAAGGAATGGCTGCGAACCGTATCGGAGGAACTCTACCAGGGGCTCCGCCGCAGTCGGGACGACCAAAAGGGACGGAGGAAAGGCGATGAGCAGGACCGAGACCGAGCCGAGCGGGAGGAAAAGCGCGATACCACCTGGCAGATCGCCGTGGGGGGGCGCACGTTCACGCTCAAACCGTACAAAGGCAAAAAGAAGATCGCGATAATACCCTACAAAGACCTGGTCGACCTCTGCCGGAACGGTGTACCACAGGTGTCCGGAGCAACGGGCAACGTGAGGGCCCGGGTGGAACTGCAGGAATACACGCTCCTGCCGGGAGTTCGACTGGCGACGATCCTGCGCGTCGGTCCATACCTGGAGTCACCTCCCCGGATTCTCCGGGAATGGCCGCAGTCCGTTCGTTACGCCGTGGCCGACGACGCGGGCACCCTGGTGGAGCACCTGCGGGACATTCTCCAGCTCGCCCCGGCAAAACGGAAGACGAAGCAGCTCGGGTTCCTGGCACTCTACAGTTCCCGCGACGGCCGTTACTGGTTCAAACCCAACCGGAGCTTCATAAGCGCCGTACACGAGAGCCTGGCGAGCATGGAACAGCTGATCGACGACCTCAAGGAACAGGAGCACCGGGTGTACGCCGAATCCGTAGGCGAAACCTACCGGCGCCTCACCACAATCATCGAGCAGGACTGAGCGCCGACGCGACGCACCATAGCTCGCGTCACTCGTAGATCGTGAGCCGATACGCTCCTTCACCGTCATAAAAGGGGGTGACAAATATGCGATACGTCTCGGTGCTGGGCAGAACGACGTCGATCAGGCTGTTCAGGTTGTCACCGCTGTCGTCGTCCATTGCAAAGTGACGGCCGTCGGCATAGCTCAAGTAGAGCACGGGGTCAAAATCTTCCGACTCCAGAGAAATCGTCACGGACTGCCCCATCCGTCCGGCAAACTCGTACACCTCAAACAGTCTTCCGTCATAGGCACGTCGTCCATCCGCTCGAAGCCTGCCGTTGTACCGTGCCGTAACGGTGCGATCAAAGGGGGACAGGCGCAGCTCGTAAGATCCGGTGCTTTCTCCCAGGGCGCTCGTGGCTACCACGATCGCGGAACCGCTCTCTTCAAAGAGATAAACCAGTCGACTGTTGAAACCGCGCCCACTATCATCGTCATAGCGCGTACGCCCCTGCTCGCCGATCACCTCGATGAACGCATCGAAATCCTCCGAGATCAGGTCAAGAATCACCCGGTCCCCGGCCTCTCCGGTGACGTAGTAGTGGTGGGCGATCCGATCTCGATGAAAGTCCTGCTTCCGCAAAGTAGAAGCCACCCGATCTCCCACGGACAGGCGCTGCGGCTGCGGAAGCTCCGTCACCGTAAGCGTATATGGTCCTTCCTGATTCCGGTAGAACGAGGATACCGTCAACACCAGGTGTCCCGTGGCAGGCATCATCCGCAGAAAACCGGCGTTCAGACCGTCGTAATCATCGTTGCTCACGGTTGTCCCGTCCGGCAGGACCGCATCGATCCAGGTGTCGATCGACGAGGACGCGGCGATCACCTCCACGAAGGCTCCCTCCCGGACGAGAACGCGGTAGGTGTTTCTCGGGGCATCGTCCGGTGCCCCGCCGTCGTCCAGGAGGACCGTACCGGCGGTCCGGAACAGAACCTCTTCATCCGCGAAAAGCACCGGGACGGAAAGGAACCCTGCAAGCAGCACAAGTGAAACAAAGCGTATGCATCTCATCGTTCTTTTCTCCGATCAACCGTCAGTATGCTCTCGAGTATATCGCGGTCCAGGGTACGTTGCACCGTCTTGAATGGTCCTTCCTGAAGGATAAAGAACAATCCCCCTCGTCTCTTCTTCTTGTCCTTGTCCATCGCCGCGATCAACTCGTCCGCTGAAACGGGTCGTTCCTCAAGGGGGTATCCGTAGAGATTCAGTAACCGCAGCACGCGTTCCGCCCAGGCCGGGTCGGTAACGCCCGCAGCAAGACCCGCTTCCATTGCCCGGGCGATACCCCAGGCAACCGCTTCACCGTGCGTCCACTCTCCGAGACCGAGACACGCCTCGAGAGCGTGGCCGAAGGTATGTCCGAGGTTCAGATACGCTCGTTCCCCCTGCTCGGTGAAGTCCCGCGCGACGACACCGCACTTGACGAGAACAGCCCGCCGGATCAGCTCCCGCAGAACCTCCGGTTCGCGCGCCATTACGTCGGCAGAACGCTGCTCAAGCAGTTCCAGCAATTCCGCGTCTCCCAGAAACGCCGCCTTGATCACCTCCGCAAGGCCACTGCGATACTCCCGCTCACTCAAGGTCCGGAGAAACTCCGGCACGAGCCGAACCTCCCGGGCAGGGTGAAAGGCTCCGACCAGATTCTTAAAGCCGCCGAAGTCGATCCCCGTTTTACCTCCCACGGCGGCGTCCACCATCGCCAGGAGCGACGTCGGCACGAGTACCACCGTGATACCCCGCAGGAATATCGCCGCGGCAAACGCCGCGAGGTCCGTGACCGCTCCCCCGCCGAGGGCGGCGATCACGCTGTCCCGGCGCAGGTTCTGCCGGGCAAACTGGTCCAGAAGATACTCGAGAACGGAGAAATCTTTGCACGCTTCGCCGGCGGGAACGACCACGACGGGTAGATCCGTACCGGGAGGTACCAGGCCGACCGTGTTCGAGTCGGCTACCACCAGATCTACCAGTCCGCCTTCCCAGGCGAGACAATGTCCGACCTCGGTCATCCCGATCGTCGAGAGAAACCCACCCAGCTCAAGCTGCAAAATGTCCATGAAATGCATTGTACCGGCTTACGAAGGATACGTCATCGCAAACCGGGACGAAGCGGAACGAGTAGAAGTCACCTTTGCCGGAAACAGACCGACCTCAAACCTCACTCCCGACCTGGAGAGAGTCGAGAATCTGCTTGATGAACGGGTCAACGATCCGGTATACGCGTCGATTACCCCGGACCTCACTCTCGACTATGCCCTTCTGCTTTAGTACCGCCAGGTGTTGCGAGATCACCGGTTGAGGCTGTTCCAGGCAGCTCCAGAGGTCGGAAACGCAGGGATGCTCCCCCTGGGCAATCCGGCAAAGTAGCCGCAGGCGCATGGGATGACCGCACACCTTCAGTTTCTGAGCACACTCGTCAACAGTCTCTTCGGAGCAGCACGCACCGCCGTCCCGGTCCACCACGGATAGTTCCATACAGTTAAAATACCAGACCCCGAAGAAAAAATCAATATATAGTCGTAAATAAATACTAGCGAGGCGTCAGGATCGGTCCCCGCGGCGCGGTGACTAGGCGGACTGTTTACTCGGGTTGGCACCCGTGCTCGCGGCGGAATCACTGCCCGTCGTGGCGTCCGCGGTTTTCCCGGGACCGGCCTCATCGGACGAGCCTCCAGCGGTGCTCCGCGTTCCCTTGGCGGAGGACCCGTTCTTGCGGCTGTCGTTGACGTAGAAACCGCTTCCTTTGAAAATCACCCCGGTACCCCCACTGATCAGACGTCGCAGTTCCGACATGTTACATTCGGGGCAATCCGTGAGCGGATCGTCGCGCATCGACTGAATCGCTTCGAAAGTATGTCCGCAGTTGTTGCACTGGTAATCGTACGTCGGCATCGGTAAACCTCCAGAGATGATACGGGAATATACCGTCGAAACCGCCGGACGGCAAGTCCCGGGGTATGC
>SLRR01000296.1 GCA_007130865.1 Spirochaeta sp.
GGCGACCGGAACGTCAAGCTCTGGCCGGATATGGTGGACACGCTCTGTGCAAAGATCGGAAAGACCCGCGACGAGATCGACCATTACCTCTTTACGCAGATCAACCGGTCGGTAATCGAGGAAGTGATGGGGATACTCGGCCAGAGCCTGGAGAAAACCACCACCGTGATGGATCGTTACGGGTACACGGGAAGCGCTTGTATACCTATGGCGTTCCATTCCGCGGTTACCGCCGGGCGTATCAAACGCGGTGACACGGTGATGGCGGTCGCGTCCGGATCCGGGTTGGCCGTAGCCGCCGGTTGCTGGCGTTATTGAGTTACGGACGGGAGTTCCCGAAAAGAAGCCGCGATACGCGAAGACGCCGCGATTTATGCCCGCTCTAATGGAAAAACGCATGAATCTGGTTATATTTAAAATGTGACGTTCAACACCGGCCCGCCAGACATGGGCCCGCCAGACACCGGCTCGCCAGACACCGGCTCGCCAGACACCGGCTCGCCAGACACCGGCCCCCGGCGTCGATTTTTTTTTAAGGTTGCCGACCACGAGTCGATAATCGCCGAGCGCAACACTGTGCTGGCCGGCGACGATAATCCGGAGAACCTCAACGTTCTCCGGTCGATGCTGGAACCGGCGGGGTTCCGAGTTCGAATAGCCCGCGACGGGGACCAGGTTCTCGCCAGCGCTGCGGCGGAACCGCCGGACATTATCCTGCTCGACGTGCATATGCCGCGTAAGGACGGGTACGAGACGTGCGGTGCGATCCGGTCCAACGCCGACCTGGCGGAAATTCCGATCATATTCGTGAGCGCTCTGGCAGATCCCTTTAACAAGCGCCAGGCGTTTGAGCTCGGAGCAGTCGACTACTTTGAGAAACCGCTTCGGATGGAGACGGTGGTCAAGCGTCTGCGGAACGCGATCGCCCTGACGTACTACCGGCGACGGTGCCGGGACCTTGAAGCGGTCCTGGCGGAGATGTCGACGGAGTCGGGTACAGACAGGGACAAATGACGGCAGGTCCGCATCGCCACCGGGGCCGACGGAAGAGGGCATTCTTTACCCTCTCGACTCTCCTGCTCTATGCATTGTCTCCCGTCATTCTTTACGCGCAGACCACGGAACAGATCAGGATCGGCACATACGACAATCCCCCCAAGATCTTCCGGGACGAGCGTGGAGCTTTCCACGGGTTTTACGCGGACATAACCAGGGAGATCATGGAAGCCGGCGGTCTCGACTACCGCTTCGTACACGGAACGTGGATCGAGGGACTGAGGCGTCTGCAGACGGGTGAGATCGACGTGATGATGGACGTGGCCTGGTCCGACGATCGCGAGGAGATCTTCGCGTTCAATCGAGAGACGGTATTCATCAACTGGGGTGTGGTCTATACGCGGACCGATCTCGCCATTGAATCGTTTCCCGATCTTCAGGGCCTCACCGTAGCGGTGATGTCCGACGGCATTCACACCGACGGTGAAGAAGGTGTGGTGGAACTGGCGCGGCGCTTTGAGATCGATATCGATTTCCTCTATACGCAGGATTACGAGGCCGCCTTCAGTGCCGTCGAGAACGACCACGCCGACGCGGCGGTGGTTAACAGGCTCTTCGGACTCGAACACGAAGAAGGGCGCCGGATACGGCGGAGCACCGTCGTGTTCAACCCGATCTCCCTCCGGTTCGCGTTCAATAAAGAATCATCCCTGACACCGGGTTTGGTCGAGATCTTCGATGAGACACTGCAGCGCTTGAAAGACGATCGGCGGAGTGAGTACTACCGCGCGCTGGAACGCCACGTGCCGGGTTTTGTGGAGCAACGCATCGTGATCCCCGGGTGGTTGCGTATTCTCTTTTCCGCGCTGGGTACAGCGCTGCTGGTAACCCTGGTTGTTCTCGGGGTTCTCGCTCGGGAAAACCGGCGCCGTCGCGCTTTGCAGGAGGAAATGGCCAGGGCCAGGAACGCTGCGGAGAGCGCCAACCGGGCAAAGAGCGCGTTCCTGGCAAATATGTCGCATGAGATCCGGACGCCGATGAACGCGATTCTCGGGTACACCCAGATTCTCGGTACCGATGGTACGCTGACCGATGTTCAACGGCAGTACCTGGAACGTATCGAATCCGGGGGGGAGCACCTTCTGGTGATCATCAATGAGATACTCGACATGTCCCGGATCGAGTCCGGCCGGACCACCCTGGATTCGCAGCGCTTTGATCTGATCGCCACGATCGAACACGCGGCGACGATGATCCGCGTAAGGACCGACGCCAAGGGGCTGCTCTTTACCATGGAAATAGAACACTCCGTGCCACGGATCGTCGTTGGCGACGAGGGGAAAGTCCGGCAGATTCTGGTCAACCTCCTGGGAAACGCGGTGAAGTATACGGAAGAGGGTGGTGTCCTGCTCCGCGCCGGTGCCGAAAACATAAGCGGGTCCGACGCTCAGGTGACGGTAATGATCGACGACACCGGTATCGGGATCCCATCGGAGGATCTGGAGCGCGTCTTCGACCCGTTTGAACAGGTGCGGTCCGATGACGTGGTCCGGGAAGGGACAGGTCTCGGGCTTCCCATCGCGAGAAAGCTTGCTCGACTAATGGGCGGCGAGGTGACCGCGCAAAACCTGTCCACGGGAGGCACACGGTTCCTCTTCTCCACGACGTTCCACCGCGGTGAAGAGATCGAAACCGAGGCGCGGTCGGTGCCGGACGTACCCACCCGCGGACGTGTAGTGCGCGTTCGCCCCGATGCAGCTTCGGTCCTTATAGCGGATGATCGGGAGTCGAATCGGGACATACTGGTGCGTATGCTCGAACCCTACGGCTTTTCGATCCTCCAGGCTGTCGACGGTGAGGAAGCGCTGGAACAGTTCCGTGAGCATCACCCGCCGCTGGTTCTGCTGGACCTGGTGATGCCGGTGATGGACGGGTTTGCCGCGCTCGAAGAAATGCGGCGATACGAGACCGATCACGGGTTGACCCGATCGACGATCATGGCGGTCACCGCGAGTACGCTCCAGGAGGACCGCTCGTACGTTCTTCAGGCAGGGGCGGACGAGTTCGTCCGGAAGCCCTTTCGCCTGACGGCGCTGCTGGAGACGATCGAGCGGTACATACCGTTCGAACGCGAGGATACGGAGTCGGACCCGCGGGATGAATCGAATTTGGGACCGCGTACGCATCGTCGACGTCGGGAGGAGATGCGTGGTCTGGCGAAGGAGCTCGATCCGGAGCGACGCGATTCGATCCGCCACGCTCTGCTGATCGGTGACGTAGGAGCGTTACGGGATCATGCCCGGGAGTTGTCGTCTCACGTGCCGGACCTGGCGGAGGCGCTGCGATCTGCGGTGGAACGGTTTGATTTCGCGTCGCTTCTGGAGGTGCTGGATGACGGGAACGATACTGGTAGCTGAAGACAATCCCGCAAATCTTGCCATGGTCCGCGAGGTTCTTGAGTCGGCGGGACACCGGGTCCGCGCCGCCCGCGATGGCGAACTCGCCCTCGCAAGCGCTCGGGTGGAAGCACCGGATCTTTTTCTGCTCGATATCCATATGCCGAAGATGGACGGATACGCAACGTGCGATGCGATCAAACGCGACGAGGTGCTCGCGGACGTGCCGGTGATCTTTCTCAGCGGAATCGACGAGGCGTTCAACAAGGTGCAGGCCTTTGCCCGCGGCGGAGCTGATTACGTGGCGAAGCCGTTCCACGCGGAGGAGCTCCTTGCACGGGTAGGAGTACACCTGGAGTTGTACCGCTCGCGCCGGCGTATCCGCGAGGACGCGCGCCGGCTTGAAGCGAGCCTGGCCGAACTAGAGGAGACGAGCGGGCGTCTGGCGGCGACGGAGAAGAATATCGCTCTTGCCACGTTCATTTCCGGGATCGCTCACGAGCTGAACAACCCCGTTAATTACGTTGCTCTCGGCGCGGAGGCTCTCGACCGCAACGTATCGGAAATGCTTTCCCTGGCTCGTTCCGGCGTGACCGACGTAAAAAACAGCGATGCCTCCCGGTGGAACGCGCTGGTGGAGGAGACACCGCAGATCCTGGACGGAATCAAACTCGGCGCGGACCGCACGGCAAAAATCGTGAAGAGCTTGAAAAGTCTGCAGCAGCGGGTGAGTCCGATCGAGTCCGACGTCGACCTGGCACGGCTGATCGAACGGGCGATCACGCTCGCGGTGGAACAGTCCGGGGTTCCCGGTCGGCTGGAAACGGATCTCACCGAGGGACAGGTGATGCATTGCAACCCGGAGCGGATCGTGGAGATGTATTTTCACCTGGTGAGCAACGCGATAACCGCTTCGGTTCAGGCCGACGCCCCCTACGTCCGGATCACGATGCAACGTGACGCCGATCCGGGCAACGAGGTTTTGCGGACGGTGATCATCAACAACGGACCCGGGATTCCGCCGGAAATACGCAGTCGTGTCTTCGATCCCTTTGTCACGACGAACGAGGCTGGTTACGGCACCGGTCTGGGACTTCCCGTGGCGGTGCACGTCGCGGAAGAACACGACGGCTCCATTGAACTGGTGGAATCCCGGCAGGACCACACGCGCTTCGAGGTTACGTTGCGTACTGCCGCGATGTAAGTTCCTGTCCGTCCGTGGACTCCGACCTTCCGATAGATTTCATCCTCACCGCAGCTGTATATCGTCCATCGTGTAGATCCGGGTGAGAGAACCAAAATAGTGTTTGATAAAAAATACTTCATCATGCTATAATCAATGTAGTAAAAACTTCGCACGGGAGAAAGGTGGATCGAACGTGGGATTGGGGAAGTACTTTGTTAAACGACTGGTGATCGCTTTGCCGACCCTCATTGGGGTAAGCGTCCTCGTGTTCTTCCTGATCAGGCTGGTCCCGGGTGATCCGATTGATGTCATGCTCGGGCCTCGAGCGACGGAAACCACCCGTCAGGAGTTGCAGGTTCGGCTTGGTCTGGACCAGCCGATTCCGGTACAGTACTGGCGCTGGTTGACGAACGTTGTACAAGGCGACTTTGGTACTTCCGTTCGGAGCAGGGACCCGGTGATACGGGCGATCCTCAGTCGTCTTCCCGCCACTCTGGAGTTATCCGTTACCGCGATCCTGATCGCGTTCATCTTCGGTATCGTTTTTGGGGTAACCGCCGCACAGAGACGGAACACCGCGGTGGACCGCTTCGCCGTGGGGAGTTCTCTGGTAGGTGTATCGATACCCGTTTTCTGGTTAGGTCTGATGCTCATCTTCTTCTTTTCCGTGGTTCTCCGGTGGCTGCCGGTATCCGGACGGATCTCCATGGGGATTTCCGTTCCGCGACTGACCGGTTTTTACCTGATCGATACGCTCGCTGCGGGAAACACCCGTCTGTTCGTGCAGGCGTTGCGTCACCTGGTTCTCCCGGCGGTGTCCCTCGCGACTATTTCTTTCGCGCTGATAACGAGAATCACCCGTTCCGCCATGCTGGACGTGCTGAACGAGGACTACGTGCGCACCGCTCGTGCCAAGGGAGTTCCCGCGCGAGTGGTGATTTACAAACACGCGTTGAAGAACGCGATGATTCCCGTTGTTACGGTCTCGGGGCTTCAACTTGGTATGCTGATCGGTGGGTCGATCCTGACGGAGACCGTCTTCTCCTGGCCCGGTATCGGACGGCTGGTAATCACCGCGATCTACAACAGGGATTACCCGGTCGTTCAAGGCGTGGTGCTCTTTATCGCCGCCGCTTTCATCCTGATAAATATCGTGGTTGACGCGATCTACGCGTATCTCGACCCACGCATCCGGTTCGAGTGAGGAGGTGGAGAGTAGCATGCAGTCGGCGATAAAACGGATTCCACGCATCCTTGGACGAAATAAAACCACCGTAGCCGCCGGCGCGATTGCGTTACTGTTGATCGTTCTATCGATCATAGGTCCGTGGATCGCCCCTCACGACCCGGTCCGACCCAATCTCGACGCGTCGCTTCTGCCGGGGTTCTGGGCGGAGAATCGTGTTCACCCTCTGGGAACGGACAATCTCGGACGGGATATCTATTCCCGTATTCTCTACGGCGCGAGTATTTCTTTACGAATCGGATATTCCGTGATCGCCGCCACGGCGGTACTGGGAATATCGATCGGTCTTATTTCCGGGTACTTCGGCGGTCGCGTGGATATCGTGATCATGAGATTCTTTGATATTCTCCTGGCGTTTCCCCCATTACTGCTCGCTCTCGCTATCGTGGCGGTGCTTGGGACCGGCATGGAGTTTGCCATGATGGCGATCATCGTCGTGTATATTCCCGCGGTGGCCCGGATCGTTCGCAGTTCCGTTCTCTCAGTAAAGGAGCTGCCTTATATCGAAGCGTCCCGCGCGATGGGTGCGGGGAATCTCCGGATCATCGTAACCCATGTCCTGCCGAATATAACTACCCCGGTTGTGGTCTATCTCACTTTGTTGCTGGGAGACGCGATTCTCTATACCGCCGCGTTAGGTTTTCTCGGCATTGGAATCGATCCCGCTACGCCCGAGTGGGGAGCGATGCTCAGCGGTGGCAGGGATTTTCTGTTGATAGGGAAGTGGTGGGTCACGGTTTTTCCCGGGACAATGATCTTTCTGGCGGTCTTGTCTTTCAACCTGTTGGGTGACGGTTTGCGGGAAGCGCTCGACCCGAAGTTGCGCTTTCGACGATAGGTGGATGCACGTTCTATTGCAGGGAGGAAGAGGGTGAGTTCCGGTACATCACAAGCGATTTTACAAATCAAGGATCTACACGTGTCGTTTTACTCGGACGACAGCGCGGTGGAGGCGGTGTCCGGCGTTGATCTGAGCCTGGAAAAGGGAGAAACCCTGGGTATCGTCGGCGAATCGGGTTGCGGAAAGAGCGTCACCGCGTTCTCGATCATGGGCCTGCTTCCGCAGAACGCGGAAGCGCGTGGAGAGATTCTTTTTAATGGTGAGAATCTCCTGCGGAAGTCGGAAAATGAGCTGGAGAAGATCCGCGGTGATCAGATCTCGATCATCTTTCAGGAGCCGCTTACGTCTCTGAATCCGGTTTTTACCGTGGAAGAACAGCTCCGGGAGGTGTACCAGTATCACCGTCACCTGGTTGAAGGTAACGACGTCCACCGCACAATCGTTGAGTTGCTCGACACGGTGGGTATACCCAACCCGGAACGTCGGATGAAGAATTACCCCCACCAGCTGAGCGGGGGACTGCGACAACGCGTGATGATCGCCATGGCCCTGGCGTGTAACCCGGATATCCTGATCGCCGACGAGCCTACCACAGCGCTGGACGTAACGATCCAGGCACAGATTCTTGTCCTGATGAAGAAGCTGCAGAAAAAGATGAACGCCGGGCTCGTGATGATCACTCACGATCTGGGCGTCATCGCACAACTGGCGCAGAAGGTCGCCGTGATGTACGCCGGGCAGGTCGTGGAGTACACCGATGTACACTCTCTTTTTAACGACCCGAAACACCCCTACACGAAGGGACTTCTCAATACGATTCCCCGGATGTCCGACAACAGGCCGCGGTTGCACGAGATCAAAGGGATGGTACCCGACATGACGGCGGTTCCACGGGGCTGTCGCTTCGCCGATCGGTGCGAGTACCGGTTTGACCGATGCGGAGATGCCCCGCCTGTTGCTTCTCGGGACGGCGGATACGTGCGGTGCTGGTTACACGGATAACACGGTAAGGAAAGGAGTTTTGGCGTGCCGACAACGCTGCTGGCGGTAAACAACCTGAAGAAACACTATCCGATAAAGAAGTCAAACACGTTTTTCACCTACGAGTCCCTGCGAGCCGTGGATGGGATTACGTTTGAGCTTTACGAGGGTGAGACGCTGGGCATCGTGGGAGAATCGGGGTGTGGCAAGTCGACGACGCGAAGACTCCTCCTAAACGTGGAGCCTCCTACCGAGGGCACGGTCCTGTACCGTGGAAAGAACGTCGTCACCATGAACCGTACCGACCTCCGCAGGTACCGCCGCGACGTCCAGATGATCTACCAGGACCCGTATTCGAGTCTGGACCCGAAGTGGCGCGTCGGTAATCTGATCGCGGAACCGCTGGCGATTCACCGAGTCGGCACGCGCGCAGAGCGCCGGAAGCGAGCGCTGGAACTCATGAACCTGGTGGGGTTGCGGGAGCACCAGATCTCAAAGTTTGTCCACGAGTTCAGTGGCGGCCAGCGCCAGCGGATCGGGATAGCTCGCGCGCTTGCGCTCAATCCCGGCATAATCGTTGCCGACGAACCGGTGTCGGCCCTCGATGTGTCGATCCAGGCGCAGGTGATAAACCTGCTCCTCGATCTGAAGGAGCGGCTTCAGCTTACCTACGTGTTTATTTCTCATGACTTGAGCGTAATACGGTACATAAGCGATCGGGTGATCGTGATGTACCTGGGGAAGATCGTAGAGGTAGCCCGCAACGAGGACTTCTTTCGCGAGCCGCTCCATCCATATTCAAAAGCACTGCTGAAAGCAGTGCCGATACCGGATCCCGGTGTAACCCTGGAACTGCAGGAGATCGAGGGAGAGGTTCCCAGTCCGATTGATCCGCCGCGGGGTTGTGCATTCCATCCGCGGTGTCCCTTCGCTATGGACATCTGCCGGCAACGGGAACCGGAGGTGGTATCAACGGACTCGGGACGCAAGGTCAAGTGCCATCTCTACGGTGAAGGAGGTGATGTGCGGTAGTAGAAGAAGATGGATCCGGCGGGAATCGTATTCCCGGTATTTTCAAGAGGAGGAAAACCATGAAGAAAGCGATCTTTGTGATAGTCGTAGTATCGGTATCGATGCTGTTCATGTCCGGCGGGACCGCCGAGGTTGACGTCGAGAAGACCGTAATCATTGCCCGCGGCACCGACGCGGAAACGCTCGACACGGGGTACGCCTGGTCGGAGGCGGAAATCGATATCATGTACCATATGTTCGAGGGTCTGGTTAAATATGCCGACGATGATCTGAACGTTGAACCGTCGCTGGCGGAGAGCTGGGAAGTCTCCGAAGACGGTCGTTCCTGGACGTTCTATCTCCAGGAGGGGGTGCTCTTCCACGATGGAACGGAGTTTACCGCGGAGGCGGTCGAGTTCAGCTACAAGCGTCTGATCGACGAGAACCACCCCTTTCACGGGATGGGTGACTTTTCCAGCTTCGAGTACATGCTCGGCGACGTGGTGGACGATATCCGGGCGATCGACGACTACACGGTGGTGATCTCCACAAAGGAACCTTTTGCGCCGTTTCTCCAGTACATGGCGTTCTATTCCCAGTACATCGTAAGTCCCTCGGCCGTCCGGGAACACGGGGAAGACTTCTTCCGCAATCCCGTCGGAACCGGACCGTTCCGGTTCAGCGAATGGCGTCGCGATGAATACGTTACTATCTCGCGGTTTGACGCCTACTGGGGAGAATTACCGAAGGTCGATAACATCGTATGGAAAGTCGTTCCGGAGGATTCGATCCGACTTATGGAGCTTCAGGCGGGCGAGGTGCATATCATAAAGAACATCCTTCCTGAACAGATAGAAACGGTTATGAATGACGACTCCCTGGAACTCATGCAGGTTACCGGGGCAAATCTGTTCTTCGCCTCGATCAACCACGCGAAGGAACCGTTTGACGACGTGCGGGTGCGTCGCGCGCTGAATCACGCGATCAACTTTGATCGGCTTGTGGACAGCGTATACCAGGGTCTGGGGACGCGTGCCGTGCATCCGATGCCTTCCACGGTATTCGGTTATAACCACGAAATATCCCCCTACGAGTTCAGTCCGGACCGCGCTCGGCAACTTCTTGCGGAGGCGGGGTACCCCGATGGTTTCGATACCGAAATCCATGTTTTTCCCGAGCCGCGTGTCTATATCGGTAGACCCGTGGACGCCGCGGAAATCATGCGGGACGACCTGCGCGCTGTCGGTATCGATGCCCGTGTAGTCGTCAACGAATGGGGAACGCACTTCGCTTCGATGCGGGATTACCAGCACTCCCTGGGATTGATCGGATGGTACGATATTCCTCATCCACACAACTTTCTGAAGATCATGCTGATCGACAGTGCTTTGACAAACTATGACGCGAGCGAGTTGCTGGAACTCGCCGACCGGGCGCTGGTGACGTACGACCGCGACGAACAGGAGGGTCTCTACCGCCGTATGCAGGAGATCATCCACGACGACGTACTGATCCTCAACCTGGCTCATAGCGACTATACTGCCGTGACCTCGCCGGACGTAACCGGATTTGAGCTGGACACGCTCGGGACGGCAAACCTGATCGGTGTGGATCTGCGTTAGCAGGTGGCAGTCCGGGACGGCCTAGGAAGCCGTCCCGGACACCTCCCATCACCAACCGAAGCCGTATGGGGTAAACTCGAGCAGGAGGCGTGAACAAACAATGAAGGATACGGTTTTCGACCGGATAAAACAGAGGGGGCCCAGTCTTACACCGAAGCAACTGGCGCTGGCGGAATACCTGCTCAACAACTACAAGTCCGCCGCTTTTCAGACGATCGCCGGTATCTCCCGACAAGCCGAGGTTAGTGAAGCTACCGTTGTCCGCCTGGCCGACGCTCTTGGATACGATGGGTTCTCGGATATGCTGGATGATCTTCAGCAAGTTGTTCGCCACGAGTTGGACGCGTTCGAACATATACGATACACCTATACGGGTGACCGGTTAAAACAACTGAATGTCTTTGAGGAAGTAATTACCAACGAGCAGCGGAATATCGCCCGGTTGGCAGAACACGTATCCCTGGACGAGATCGCACGCGTGGTGGACTCGATCGAGAGCGCCGCGAACATCGTCGTGGTCGGACTGTACGCAGAGAGCTACTTCTCCAAGTATTTCTCGTACAACCTCGGAAAAATCAGGAAAAACGTACTGCCGATCAACCATGATAACGAAGACGTGTTCAACCGTCTCGTTTCCACCGGAGAGGAAGACCTGGTGTTCCTGTTTTCCTTTCCGCGATATCTACCGAGAACTCTCGAGATCGGCGAGGTGTTTTTCCGAAACGGAGCTACGGTGATCGGTTTTGCCGATAGCGTTGCCGCTCCGATACGGGCAGTTGCGACTCAGTTTCTGATGATACCTCAGAACTATATATCGTTCTCCGATCCCGGGTGTGCGGTTCTTCTTTTGCTTCAGGCGATCATCATGGAATATATCTCTCGTGATCCGGACCGAACCGAGCGGTATCTCCAGGAGTTTGATCAAGCTGCGCAAAAACTTCACGTCATGAACTGAAAGGACAAGAATATGACGATCACCGCCAGGGAGACGACAAAGAAAGAGCTATACCGGACGATTGACGAGATGGAGCGGGAGCTCGCCGACGTGGCGCGCAAAATTCACGAGCATCCGGAAATCGCGTTCCGGGAGTTGTACGCTGTCGACCTGCTCGCCGACGCGGCAGACAAAGCCGGGTTTACGGTAGAACGTAATCTGGGAGGACTGGAGACCGCTTTTCAGGCGACGCTGGCAGGTGACCGCGAAGGACCGGTAGTCGTATTTCTTGCTGAGTACGACGCATTACCGGATATCGGGCACGCCTGCGGGCATAACCTGATCGCAGCGGGTGCTCTGGGAGCGGCGATAGCAACCGCTGCGGCCCTGGACCCGATCCCGGGAGAACTCAGGCTGGTCGGAACCCCGGCAGAGGAGGAAGGCGGCGGAAAAGTGATTCTCGCGCGGGAAGGGGTCTTTGACGACGCCGGTGCCGTGATAATGTTCCATCCTGCAAATAGGAACCAACTCTGGAAATACGCAATGGCAAGCAATGTCGTGGAGATGGAGTTTCTTGGTAAGGCTGCGCATTCCGCGAGCGCTCCGGAACACGGAATAAACGCTCTGGATGCAACGATTCTCACGTTTAATAACATAAACGCCCTGCGACAGCACGTGAAGCAGGACGTGCGGATCCACGGAGTCATTCAAAGCGGCGGTTCCGCACCCAACATCGTTCCTGATTACTCCTCGGCGCTCTTCTATGTGCGTTCGCTCGATGACGAATACTGCGCCCAGGTGGTGGAAAAAGTACAACGGTGTGCCGAAGGAGCGGCAATGGCTACAGGCGCGACTCTGGAGTTTCACGACCGAGGCGGATACAGAACTCTGAAGACCAATCACCATCTGACCGACGCGTTCGAGGCGAATATGGCCGCCCTGGGCGTTAAATTCGGGGCGAACGCCCCGCTGGACGACATCGGCTCTACCGACCTGGGCGACGTGAGTCACATCGTACCGTGTATACATCCATATGTGGCGATCGGCGATACTACGATCGACTACCACTCCCCGGAGTTTGCCCGAGCCGCTTGTTCGCCTGAAGGGTATCGCGCGATGCTGCTCGCGGCGAAAGCGATGGGTGCAACAGCGGTAGACTATTTTCTCGACTCGGGTCTCCGGAATCGTGTTGAAGAGGAGTTCCGCGCGTAACGACGGCGCGTCCTACGTGCCGTTCCCAAGAATCCGCTTGCCCAGGGCGGAGAGCAGGAACCGGGGCATGTTGTCACAGGCGGCGCGACTGGTGCGGATGTAGGGAGACTCCACGTCGGGGTCGATCTCGTCGTCCATCTCCAGGATGCGCAGAGCACCGGAGGCGGCGGTCATCTCCATGATCAGGTGCGCCTCCCGGTTGGTCAGACCGTCGTTCCCGTTGTCCGCCACGCGGGCGCCGAACTTCAGGTAGATTCCTTCCGTCCCGGTGGCGGTGCGGGTCAGGCTTTGTCGCATCAGTTCGCGCAGCGGGAGAAGGGATATGTCCTCCATCGTGTAAACCCGGATGTTGTACGTCCGGATGAGGCTGATTGCGTCCACCTCGATCTCCCGTACTCCCAGGAACACGATATTCCCCGTATCAAGCGCCTCCGCCACGGGATCGTTTCTACTACCCAGGAGCGTGTGCAGCTCCGATACGGTAACGACCGAGTCCACCCATAATAGTCCAAACTGCTTCATCGCGACCGCGGCGGCTTGAAGTCCCAGGGACGTGAAGTCTCTGCCTCCCAGAACGGGTATGGAACGGGGGCGGATATGATCGGCGATCTCCCGCGCCGGAGTGGTCTCGGGAAGCCTGGTAGAGGTATACCCCAGGCGTTTCACCCATCGATCCAGTTCCCGGGCGTACTTGTCCTGCTCAAACAGGCTGCCCACCAGGATGACCGATTTCTCGTCTTCGCTCTTCCGGCTCTCCGGGAGAATCACTCTCTTCTCCACGTAGGCGCTCGTCATCGCCGCCACGAGGGCTGCGTAATTCGGGAAAAAGTCAACCCGGTCCCCCACCTGGTATGCGTTTTCATCACGGCTGAGGTCCAGCAGCAGGTAACCCGAGGACGCCCCGAGAATGGAGATCCGTTCATTGTGCGGAGTCAACCCGTCGACGTATACGTCCTCCCGTCCGATATTCAGGATGCCCCTGGTTATCAGCCCCCTGTCCTGGAACACCGGCGTTCCTCCAAACGCGTCCTGTCCGGCTGTGCCGATCGGTACCGACGGTTTTTTCTTTTTCTCCGTCAGTTCCGCGTTGAGCACGAACGCTTTCTGGCTCGTTCCCGGCCAGGGTCGGCGTTGAATCGTCTCCCGTCCCAGGAGAATCGCCTCGCCGATCCGCAGGTTGTTGACTTCCTTCGGCATTTTGCCCGCCGCCACCAGGGGCAGCGAGGAGGAGTTTCCCCCGGATATGATCTCGATCCGGAAATCGAACGTGTCCTCGATCCGGTGCGCGTAATCCACCAGTCGACCGAGGTTCTCCTCGTCGGGGATCACGCCGCCGTAACAGGTCAGGTTGGTTCCCAGGCCACGGATCCGTATCGCCTCCATCTCGAGTATTTCCCGCACCGCCGGCAGCAGGTCCTCCGGCCAGAACCCCTCGCGGAGATCTCCCAGGTCGACCATGAGGATTATCTCGTGGACGACACCGAGCGTCTCCGCTTCCTGGTTCAGGCGGCGGATCACGGATATTTCCGAGTTCAACGTTATGTCCGCGGTGCGGACGATCTCTTCCACGTCGGAGAGGGGCGGAATGCGCAGCAGCATCATCGGTTGCGTGATTCCCCCGGCGCGCAGGCGATGGATGTTTTCCAACCGGGACTCGCCGATCCCGGTGACACCGCCGGCAATCAGAGCGCGGGCTACCCGTGGCATGCCGCAGGTGACTTTGGTGACTCCCGTAACGCGGATATCGTATTTGTCGCACAGAGCGGTGACGGCGCGGGCGTTGTCTTCGATGAGTTCGATGTTTACTTCAATGACCGGACCGCTCATCGTCTTCGGTTCCCCTGGTGGCGCGACGTTCCTCGGTCAGGACGTTTCCCGGCGAGGACGTTCTCCGGCAAGGACGCTACCCGGCGAGAACGTTCTCCGTCGGCGATGTCCTCCGTGATCTCAGTCTATTCGCTCCCGTCGGTCCCGTCCACGTCGTTTCGGATCAGGGCCCGCACGTCCGCCATGATCGCCGAGGGAACGGGAAGATCCGCCATAGTGCGGTATCCCGGCGGCGCATCGATAATCCTGGGGATCATGTTGACCGCGAGCGCCACTGTTCCCATTCCTCCGGGAATCTCAGGTCCGCTGGAAAGCTTGATGTTCGGTTCACCCAGGATTACGATGTAGTCACCCGTATCCTGTCCCTCCGCCTCGGGATGAACCTGTTGCGGGTGGTACAGTTCGATGATCGCTTTTCCCGATGCGTCGTAGGCGATGCCGGTGTGGTTGCACCCTGCGGTATACCCGGGTCGGATCAGGCCCGCCTCGCCCCCGTCGCGTTCCACATTGCTTATGATCGGTACGCGGTTCTGCTCTATCCGGTCGATCTTCCAGCCCAGCGCGCCGGCGATCATGCTCATCGATTCGGGAAACCCGAAGTGCCCCACCACCGACCCGTCGGCCACTCCCTTTTCAAAGTCCTCCCGGGTCAGGTTTACGCCCTGGGTTTTCATGACGTTGTAGCCGTAGGGGGAGAGGTCGTTTACGCGCGTCGCCTTCACCTTGTCCACCGTGTAACAGACACCGGTGAGCGCGATTACCAGCAGGTCTAGAACGAACCCGGGGTTTATCCCCGTCCCGAGGATGCTTTTCCCCTTCTTCTTTGCCAGGCGGTTGAGCTTCTCCGCGATATCCGGAGAACCGCACCAGGGGAAGCTCGCTTCTTCCGAGATCGAGACGACGTCGGCGCCCGCTTCGAGCGCGGCGGTAATCTCCTCTTCTGATTGAACCATGGTGGAGCTCGTCGCCTGTACGACCACGTCGGGGCGGACCCGGTGAAGAAGCTCCGAGACGTCCGTGGAAATGCCGACACCGATCTTCCGGTCGAGTCCCAGAGCTTCTCCGATATCGAGACCCTCCCGGCTTTTCCGCCGGCCGTATACCCCGGCCAGTTTGAATCCTTCTTTCCGGAGGAGGAGCTTTATGATCTCCGATCCCATGTGTCCGGTCCCCAGCACCACGGTCCGTACAGGTTCTCGCATAGTGTTCCCCTTTTTCGACGAAAGGTACATTCGACAAGCCGGCTACATCACTGCAGGTATACAGCGAGTATAGGAGCGGTATCTACCGCTGTCAACGAAAACCGGTTAAAATTCACTACTGCAGTCGTAATGGATGAAAGTTAAAACTTGACACCTCGTTAAAACCGACCTAGAATTACTACTGCAGTAGTTAATACTATCCGTTGTAGTCATCTTCCGCGTACATGTATCGGTAATTAGCAGTGCGTTGCACTGCTCATTTATTTAGACATGTTAATGCAGGCCATGCATTAGCCAAGGAGGATTCCGATGAAAAACGTGATAGTGCTGCTGCTCATCCTGATCGTATTTATCACCGCACCTCTGTTCGCCGCCGGTGGACGGGAAGCAGTCGAGGACGACACGGTGACAATGAAAGTCGCCGGTATTTCCCCCGAGGACTACCGGGGTACTCAAGGACTGTACCGGATCAAGGAAACGGTGGAACGCGACACCGCCGGTCGTATCAGCATGGATATCTTCCCGATGAACCAGTTGGGTGATTACACCCAGGTCTTCGAGGAGATCCAGCGCGGCACGATCGAGATGGGGCTTATCTTCATTCCCAGTCACTTCGATGTGATGCTCGAGCTCGGGTCGCTCCCGTTCCTCGCTTCCGACGCGATGGAACTGCAGGAGCAGTTGTCCCCGGGTTCTTTTGTGTTCGACATCCTGCACGACACGCTCGACCGGTTCGGTGTAAAGCTGCTGCGGATACACGGAGACGGGTTCATCGGGATCGGCACAACCCGGGCACCGGTGGCACCGCTTGACCCGAGTGTCGACAAGGACATGCTGATCCGGGCGGCACCTCTGGCAGTGTACACGGACACCGCCGGCGATATGGGTTACCGGACGACCACGATACCTTACGCCGACACCTACAGCGCGATCCAGACCGGCGTAGTAGACGGGTGGATCGGAGGCTCCGCCAATATCAACTACCATGTGTTCCGCGACGTGATTAAGTATTACATCCCGTACAACGCGCTTTTTGACCAGACCGCGTTTCTGATAAACAAGGATCTCTGGTATTCGTTCAGCGAGAGCGATCGGCAGGTGATCATGGATGCGGTAAACCGCGAAGCGGACCAGAGTTTTGTCGACTCCGCCACGGAGGACGATACGTATATGGATCTGATGCGGGAACGAGGCATCGAGATTATCGAGGTCAGCGACGAGGAACGTGCCATCCTGGCGGAGCATATAAGGGCAACCACCTGGCCCCGGTTTGAGAGCAAGTTCGGCGCCGACATGTTGAACAAGGTGCTCGACGCGGTTCAGTGATTAGTGGACACACGGAACGGCGGGGAGCGTTGAGCTTCCCGCCGTAATCTCCCAGTGCCGTATCAGCAAGCGAGGTGGTCATGTCGTTCGTCGCTTCGATCAAGAATTCGAGATTCTGGCGTGTGCTCGTGGGATTTCAAAAGACGCTTCTCGTAGCAACGAGCGTGTTTGTGGTTCTGATAATGTGCACCGCCGTCCTGCTCAGATACGTATTCAAAGCGGATCTCTTCGGTATCGAGGAGATCGTCGTGATTGCCGCGTTCTGGCTGTACCTCATCGGTAGTGCCTATGGTGTGTACGAACGGAGTCACGTTAAAGCGGATATCGTTCCACAGTTTCTGCCACCGAAGCCCAGGATGATTCTCAACCTGATTATTCAGTTTACGATCGCGGTCTTGTGCGTCGTTTTTACCGTCTGGGCGGTGGATATGGTCAGGTACAGCCTTGTCTGGATGCCGAGAACAACCGGTTTGAGAATTCCCATCGTCGTTTCACAGTCTTCCATCCTCGCGGGATATATTCTGATGTCTTTCTACTCCGTTGTATATTTTCTCGATGATCTGATGAGTGCGATTACCGGTGAGACGCCGGCGGAACGCACGGGACAGGAGAACAGTTGATAAGGGCGACATCCTCGTCGCGATCACAAAACGTGAGAAATAGTATTTAGGGAGGATCCAGCATGGGCGTATCGATAGCACTGCTGATAATAATCCTGGCACTTCCGCTCGGGCTGCCCGTACCGTTCTGTTTCATGCTCGCCACCGCCTTTATGGTGGTCGTCCAGGGATACGATCCCAGCTTCCTGCTCCCCTATGGCTTCAGCCAGATGAGTTCGATCGTTCTGCTGGCTATCCCCCTGTTCATCATGGTGGGGGGAATGATGGATAAGGGAGGGATCGGCACCTCCCTGGTGAACCTGGTGGATGTCGTGGTGGGACGACTGCGAGGTGGTCTCGGTGTGGTGGCCGTGGTTTCATCGGCGGTATTCGGTTCCATCTCCGGTAGCGCCGCCGCCACGATCTCGTGCATCGGGTCCATTATGTTTCCCCGGATGAGAGAGAACGGTTATCCCATGGGACACAGTGCGGCCCTGGTCTCCTGCGCCGCCCCTCTGGGCCTGTTGATACCACCCAGTTCACAGATGATCCTTTACGCCTGGGTGGGACAACAGTCGGTGCTTGCATGCTTCCTTGCCACGGTGGGGCCCGGCATTCTCCTGATGATCCTCCTGAGTATTCTTAACCTGATCATGCTTCGGAATAATACCGAGATCAGAGTAACCGAGCCGATGCCGTTGAAGAAGAAGATCAGCGTTTTCGGGATACGCGGCGGTAAAGCGTTGCCGGGTCTCTTCATGCCGATTATTGTTCTCGGCGGAATCTACGGTGGAATAATGACACCCACGGAAGCTGCCGCCGTGGCGGTTCTCTACTCGATTCCGGTGGGTTTCCTTATCTACCGGGGACTCAACAGAAAGAACTTCATCTCGGTGATCGTGAGTACCGCGACGACCACGGGTGTCGTGATGCTGATGATGTACTGTATCATGATGCTGAGTCGCATCTTTATCATGGAGCATCTGCCCGCACGGATACTGGTGTTTCTCAGCGCTGTCTCCGAGAACAAGTACATGATTTTGCTGATGATGAATATCTTCATGATCATCATTGGAATGATCATGGACGATGTCAGCGCGATGCTGCTTTGTACGCCGGTATTGCTCCCGGTGGCGATCTCGATCGGTGTAAGTCCTATCCATTTTGCCGCTATCATCGGCGTTAACCTTGGGATGGGAAATGTCACTCCTCCGACAGCGCCAACCCTTTACTTTGGAGCGCGCATTGCATTCACCCCAACGTCTTCAACGATGAAGCCGGCACTGGTTTTTATCGCGTTTGCCTGGCTTCCGACGTTGATGGCCGTCACGTACTTTCCGGAGCTCGCACTTTGGCTTCCGCGTCTCGTACTCGGCGGGCATATCTGAATGGGAAGGTTGATCTATGAAGAACAGGACCGATAACACCGCGTACAACCTTATGCTGCAACTGGTATCGATGCCGAGCGTATCACCCTCGGCAACCCGGGAAATAGAAATTTCCGAGTTCATTTTTGATACGCTTAAGCGGGAGCCGTATTTTCAGGAAAATCCCGGGGATCTTCGTTTCCTGCCGTGTCGGAACGATGCCCTGAAGAGGCAGAGCGTCTTTGCTCTCGTACGTTCACCGAAGCAAACGGGCCGCACCGTACTGCTGATGAGTCATATGGACGTGGTCGACGCGGAGGTCTACGGTCCTCTCAAGCACCTGGCGTTTGATCCGGAGCAATTGACACGGGAGATCGGCAAGACAGAACTTCCGGATAACGTCCGGGCGGATCTTGATTCGGGGGAATGGCTCTTTGGACGGGGCGTCTCGGACATGAAATCGAGCGTGGCCCTGGAACTGGCTTACCTGATCGAGACAGCCGGGAACCCGGCGTCACTGGACACAAACCTGGCGGTTCTGATCGTCCCGGACGAGGAAAACAACTCTCAGGGAATGATCGACTCCGTCCCGTATCTACGTCGGATGCAGGAGGACGAAGGACTGAAGTTTCTCGCGTGTATTAATATGGAACCCACCGTCGGGTCGGCGGAAAACGCCGGTCCGACGATCTATATGGGGTCGATCGGTAAGATCAATCCTTTCTTCTATTGTCTCGGACGCGAGACGCACGTGGGAGAGTACTATCAGGGACTCAGCGCGGCACCGCTGATCTCGTCGATAAATCTGATGCTCGACGGGAACGCGGCGTACACCGACACGTTTAACGGAGTTGCGTACCTGCCGTGGGGATGTATGAGGCAACTTGACCTGCGGGAGGAGTACTCCGCGTCTATCATGTTCAAAGCGGTATCGTTTTACAGCTATCTCACGGTTACCAAGCTTCCCGGGGAGATCCTGGCGGAGATGCGCGAGATAGCAAAGGAAGCCCTCAAACAGACGCTGAACCGACACAGGAAGTTTGCCCGACAGTTTGCCGAGGCCCGCGGGACGAGTGCCGGTGATCCCCGGTGGTCGTCCACGATCCTGAGTTTCCAGGAGTTGTGCGATTACGCCCGGGAAAGCACGGGGGTGTCGATTGAGAGTCTCGCGAAGCAGATCTCCGACGACGCTCCGGAAGCGTTCGACGAGCGCGACAAAGCGTTCCGCCTGGTAGACAAGCTTGTGGACGCCTGTGGACTGCGGGGACCGTTGATCGTACTCGGGTTCCTGCCCCCGTATTATCCGCATCGCGGAAACGCCGGTGAGCTGCCGGAGGAACGGGCGCTTCAGGACGCGATTCGAGCCGTCGTGGAAACGGCGGAAGCGGAACGAGGCGTCACGGTCGGTACGGTGGACTTCTTTGAAGGTGTCAGTGACCTGAGTTATTGCGGCTTCACCGGCGGGCCGGACGCGCTGGAACCGATCTCCCGCAACCTTCCGGGGTGGGGCGTGTACTACACGTTTCCGATCGAGGATCTTGCGGCAATCCGGATTCCGATAGTCAATATCGGACCCGTCGGAAGGGATGCCCACAAGGTGACCGAGCGCATCCACGTCCCCTACGCATTTGACGTACTGCCGTCCATGATAGATACCGCCGTGCGTCGGATCGGCGAGACACTGTAATCCGGCTTGCCTGATGTGGTAGTCTGATATTCATGAAATCGAAGACGGTCAGGACTACCGACAACCACTGGTACCAGGAGACGCTGCAGGATCTGACCGAAGCGGGGTTCACGGAGTACGAGGCCAAAGTATACCTCTCGTTGTTGACCGAACACCCCGCGTCGGCGTACACGATCTCCCGGAACTCCGGAGTCCCTCACTCCCGGGTTTACGATATAAGCCGCCGATTGATCGCAAAAGGGTTCGCCGCCTCTACCGGTACCAATCCTGAGAAGTTCTCACCTCTTTCTCCGCACGAACTGGTCGAAAAAATACAACGCGATGGTGACCGTCTTACCAGGAAGCTGACGGAGAAACTGGACAACATCGCGTTCACCTCCGACTTCGATCCGGTCTGGAATATCAAGGACCAGGAGGAAGCGCTGGAGAAGGTCCGGGAGATCGTTGCCGGCGCGCAGCGGAAGATATACATCGGCATCTGGCTCGAGGACTTTCTGCCGATCAAGGACGAGCTTCGCCGGGCTCACGATCGTGGGGTAAACCTGTTCATGCTCGTGTACGGAGAGACGCCGATCGACTTCGGTGAATACTACTTTCACGCGCGGGAACACCTGGAACGGATCGATACGATCGGACGAACGATCGATTGCTCCGCGGACTCGGAGGTGTGCATCACCGGCGACCTTGGGGGGCCGGGACCGACACGAGTCGTCTGGACGAGGAATTTCGGTCTCGTCTTTTCCATCGAGAATTACCTCATCCATGACCTCTTTATTCACGAGATGGAGCGCAAGTTGGGCGACCATATGGACCACCACTTCGGAAAGAACCTGTCGAGCCTGCGCAAGAAATTCCATCACGTGGAGCTGGATTTTCTTAAGAACACGTACTGATCAACCGGCGCGAGCCGCGAGGTATCGTAACCGCGCTGCTCAGACGCTCATCGCGGCAACTTCTTCGTTGACAGCCCCGAGGAGCGCGCTTATACTTGTATCAGAGTTACTACTGTAATAGTAATAGAATGCAAAAGCAGTGTTTGCAGGAGTAGCGTATGGGTACCGACAATTCGACTCTGACTCCGGATGCCACGTCGCCGGACGGGCAAAAAAACAAAAACAACATAGCCACGAAGGGCGCCTGGGTTCAGGTTCACTCGGTTGTTCTCTCGCCTCAGGAACGGTCCGGTAAAATCCCCGACGACACTCGTGCCGTGCCACTTGAAATGTGGGTCCACGGCTTTCTCCTGAACGATTCCGCTCGCGTCGGGGACGAGGTGGAAGTGGAAACAGCGATCGGACGCACCGTAAAAGGGACTCTGCAGAACACCCGGCCCGGATATACCCACACCTTTGGCCGGACTCTGCCGGAACTCGCGCAGGTCGGTCGTCAGTTGAAGAAGCTGGGGTACTCCTTGCGGGAGACCGAGTAGCGTTCATCCTAACCACAGGAGGAGGAATACCGGTATGAGTACCAACACGGGCACCACCAATCGCCCTGCCGACAAACCTGACGCCGGCACGTATGAAGCGCTCATGGCCCGCAAGGGCGAGATTATCCGGAAAGCCGTGGGGATCGACTACTCGCGTTTTGAGTCGGGCAGCATCGCCTTTGACTACGAGGGGATGATGAAGAGCACCGGTTACAGCCTCGACGAGGTGAGGGAGATCCAGAGTCGTACCGGTGTAGGAAACACCCCCCTGCTGGAACTCAGAAACATAACCGAACTCGCCCGACGGTACGCACCGGACGGCAAAGGCGCGCGTATCTTTCTCAAGGACGAAGCGGCAAACCCCTCGGGCAGTTTCAAAGCGCGGCGAGCCGCCACTTCCGTCTACCACGCGCGCAAACTCGGTTTTACCGGGGTTATCGCGGCTACCAGCGGAAACTACGGTGCCGCCGTGGCAAGCCAGGCGGCGATGCACGGTCTGGACTGCATCGTCGTGCAGGAATGCTTCGATTCCCAGGGAACAGGTCAGCCGGAGATCATCGAAAAGGCAAGAAAATGCGAGGCGCTGGGAGCGGAGGTATTGCAGCTGACCGTCGGGCCGGAGCTGTTTTTCATCTTTCTGAAACTGCTGGAAGAGACCGGTTTTTTTAACGCCAGCCTTTACACGCCCTTCGGTGTGTCCGGGATCGAGACACTCGGAATCGAACTGTACGACCAGATCCGCGCGGTGACCGGCACGGGACCGGATGCGGTGGTAGTCACCAACGCGGGAGGCGGCAACCTGACTGGTACCGCCCGGGGGTTGCGCGCCGCCGGCAGCGCGGACACGGAGATAATAGCCGCCAGTGTGAACCTGGAAGGTCTCAACATGGCAAGCGATACCCAGTTCAACCGTAAATCCTTCACCACCGGGCA
>SLRR01000286.1 GCA_007130865.1 Spirochaeta sp.
ACGCTTGACGCCGCCCGGAACTGCAGTTAATCTTCACCCATACAGCGACGCGGTGGTCGTATAACGGCATTACCCCAGCTTCCCAAGCTGGAGACGCGGGTTCGACTCCCGTCCACCGCTTTTAGTTCTTTTGCTGTAATGAGTTATAACCGGATCTTTGCTCTAACTTCACGGCGGCGTGGATAGATCTCGTCGTTCTGATAAGTGGAAATTCGTCGAGCCGACTCGAGGCCAACGCCACCGGCAGGGCACCTGATCCCCGCGCCGGGAGTTCTATTTCTACTGAGTCATGTTCCGCAGATTCAGACCTTACGAGTCTCCACGCCCACCGCGTGGCACCCGGGAGCCCCGAAAACATCAACGAACACCACGACCGGCGAGCTCAATAATACACGTCCCACCGTCCGGTGATAGATCGTGTCGTGTCGTATGCCGCCGTTGTAATTGTTTCGTAATACGGGCTTCAAACGGTAGTCACGAATAACGAGTAATCTCGAAACGTAGAACGGAGGCAAAGCGTATATGACACGGTCATTTCACGAGCGACCGCACGTACAATGCGGCACGGTTACCGCGATCGAGGGTGCGACGGTGAAGGTTATGGTGGGGAAACTGTCCGCGTGCGACCACTGTCGTTCCCGGCTTGCGTGTGGAGTCTCGCGTAAAGGCGTCTACCATACCGTCGACGCGTATCCACGCTCACCGATGAAACAGGGAACTCCTGTCCGGCTCGAATTGAGTTCCCGCTCGGCCGCTTTGGCGATTTGTATTGCCTTTGTTCTCCCTGTGGTGTTGATGGTCACCGTGTTCGCATTCATCTCGAATACCACTCCGAACGAACTCATCGCCGGTCTCGGCGCGCTCACTGCAGTTCCGGCATATTACATCGTTCTGTATACTGGCCGAAACCGGTTGAAACAGTATCTTCGCATTCATGCATACTCCACCGCCGGCACAGACGCCAACGACGCACCGATCCTCACCGTTCATCGGGATCTCGAATCATAATTGTAATCAAAACGTCACATTCCCACCGCTCCCGCACCTGTATCTTAACCATCCTGAGAGATGGAGGTATACGAATGATACGACGAAACAAACCGACGATAGCGCTCGCTGTATTCGTTATTCTGGTGGGCGCCACGCTGGACGCTCACGGTATGGAGGTCGTCCGCGTTAACGACGGAGACGCGTTTCCGCTCATCGCGGAGGTCGTCCCCCGCCGACTGCTGGAGACCGATCAACCCGGCTACGGATATAACGGATCGATTCCGGGACCGGTCCTTCGTGTACGTCGGGGCGCGACGATACGGGTTCCGTTCACCAACAATCTGCCCGAACCGACGACGGTTCACTGGCACGGACTGCGCCACGATATTCGTTTTGACGGCGTGCCGGGAATCTCGCAGGAACCCGTCAAACCGGGAGAGACGTTTGTCTACGAGCTGCATTTTCGTGACGCCGGGGTTTTCTGGTACCACCCCCACGTCCGGGAGGACCGGCAGCAGGATATGGGGTTGTTCGGCATGATCATCGTAGAGGATTATAACGAAGACGCTTCGGAGAACGACATGGCGGTTCGTGAGGAGGTTCTGATCATAAATGATACGCTGATTCACCGTACCCGGCCGGTACCGTTTTTCCCCGGCGAAATCGTGGATCACGCGCTTATGGGCCGGTTCGGGAATATCGTGACCGTAAACGGTGATTCCCGTGTGACCTTTGAAGCCGATGCCGGTGAGACGGTACGCTTCCACCTCCTGAACGTCGCGAGCGCGCGACCATACAACGTCGTCATCGACGGTGCCCCGATGAAACTCGTCGGTAGTGACCTCGGACCGGTCTCCCGGCAGCAAATGATCGATGGAGTGCTGATCGCTCCCGCGGAGCGCTACACCGTGGATGTACACTTTCCGGACACTGGCGAGTACACAATTCTCGATCGAACGCCAATGGGCGACTGGGAGATCGGATCGGTCCGCACAGGTGGTACGACCGGTGGTCGGCATGATGCGGAATCGTTTTATCAACAACGGGAGAACCACGTCATTGATCGTTCGATCGTACAAAGCGCTCTCGACCGGCAACCCGACGCGGTTCTCGAGTTCGATGTAACGACAGGGATGATGATGGATCATGGCGGTATGGATCACGGGAGCATGGACCACGGCGGTATGAACCACGGCGAACCCGGATCGCCGGGCACATTTGACGGCATCGAATGGTACGACGATATGCCGATGACGAACGCCGCAAGCACGAACCGGAACACCCGGTGGATCTTTCGAGAACCGACCCAGAACAGGGAGAACGAGGAAATTCACCTGTCCGCGCGAACAGGGAGTTACGTTCTGCTCCGTCTGGTGAATCGCGACGACTCGCCGCACCCGATGCACCACCCGATCCACCTGCACGGCCAGCGGTTTGTCGTGATCCGGGAGGACGGAAACGAGAACGAAAACCTTGCGTGGAAGGATACGGTCCTGGTGCGCGCCGGCAGCACCGTGGATATTCTGGTAGAGGTTGACGAACCGGGCCGCTGGATGCTGCATTGTCATATTCCGGAACATATGGAAGCCGGGATGGTTACGTTCCTGAACGTTGGAGGCTGATCGCGATGATATTAGAGCGGGAACCGGTTCGATTGATGCTCAAGGTGTTCGCCGTTGCGGTAGGACTCTTCTTCGTATGGGAGAAACTCCAGATGCCGTACTACGAAGGCTTCACCTACATTGACCTGGGAAGCTGGATTGCGTGCCTGCAGGCAGCGTTCGGCGACGCGATTATCGTCCTGGGGATACTGATCGTCGGCCGCTGGTTGTTCGGCGACTGGAAATGGCCGGTGCGTTATACCGTGTCGCGAATACTCTTTCTGTTGGCCGCCGGACTTGTCGCGATTCTCGCGATCGAAATCTCCGCGGACATTCTCGACCGGTGGAGCTACTCCGAGGCGATGCCCTACTTCACCCTTGCGGGATACCGGATCGGCTGGGTGGCCGTAGCGCAGATGCTGCTGATGCCCTTTCTCACGTTCCGGGTTGCGATGAGCCGGCCGTCATGATCCGCCTTATGTAGACAGCCGCGACGACGGTCTCTCCAGAAACGAGTCGGCGCCAGGCGAGAGAAACATCATGTTACTCGGCGTTCGGCGACGCCGCGTTCGTGTATCTGTTCCTCCGTGTGATTCTTGGTCCCATGATAAGGCTGTGGCCGGCGACACGGCTCGTGCTCCCGCGGAGGCGCGAGGTCGGTATATGGTTCGCGCCTGCCGGAATCCTGCATAGCAACACCGGAAGCGAGTCCTGCTCAAACATCGGTAACGACGCAAGCGTCTCTCCGTTGCGATCGACGACGGTGGTCAGCCCGGATACGGTGGCTGCGATCAACGACCGACGAGCCTCGATCGCCCGGAAGCGGGTGACGACGAACTGCTGATACTGGACGGAATTCGTGCGGGACCAGGAGTTGTTGGTCATGTCGAGTACTGCCATAACGGCCCAGGAGATTACTCATTCCCCCGCCTCGATCAGTACGGCCGCGTTCCACACCGTCGGCGACCAACGGACGATTACGAGTTCACGTGGGCGATCGATCCGGACGTACCGATATCGCCGATTTCCAACGGCCGGGTCTTCGATACCGGGAGCGCTAACGACGTAACGTCCGGGGAAATCGAAGTCGGAAGAGGTGCGATGCAGGACGAGATTGTCTGTGTTTTTGACGTACATATAAAAACACCGGATCAGTGCAATCATGAACTGCTTCGTATGATGGTTAACCACCCGCATCTGTTATACATGTTGCCGTGTACACGGGACTGGAAAAAGAATCGTTTATGCCGTATCGAGAACTAGTCATCCCCGGAAACCGGCAAGGGTTTCCTGCCGATATAGAGCGTTATAGTCCCAAATACGGTCCGGAACTCCCGTAGCACTCCAACGTCGACGAACGCTTCTCCAGCGATGTACTCCGGCAGCCTACCCTCGATGTTATCCCGGGTACGGTCGAACCCATCCAACACCCTGATCTGGTAGGACAGAATTCGCATTACGACGTTTCGCGGTTTTCCCCAGTCTGCTATGTATACGTAACCTCCGGGCTTCAGTACCCGGAACGCCTCCCGCACGGTGGCGATTTTGTCGTCTCGTAACAGATGGTGAAAAAAGAGGCTCGACAGCACACGGTCGAACGAGGAATTTTCGTACGGCAGATCGGTAGAAAAGCCCTCGTCAAATACCACGTCCGGTCCGCGCCTTCGTCGTTTTTGCCGGGCGATATCGAGAATCTTGGGATCGGTGTCCAACCCGTTTACGGTTACCCTGGGACGACACTTCTTGATCCGGAAGGCCTCGGAGCGCCGGAACTATACGTTTTTCCTCGTTCAATGCGGACCACCTCTCACGGAACCGCTTACCGCTTCGCCGTCACATCCACCCGCTTGAGCAGTATCGAGTTCCCGATTACGGAGAGCGAACTGGAAGTCATTGCGATCACGCCAATCATCGGATGCAACAGGCCGATCGCGGCTACGGGAATCGCGACAACGTTGTAGAAAAACGCCCAGAACAGGTTCTGCACGATCTTGCGGAATGTATATCTGGATAGGTAAATGGCCTCAACCGCTTTTGAAAGCTCGCCTTTAACAAGAGTGACGTCCGCCGCCTCAATCGCCACGTCGGCTCCGGCCCCGATCGCTATTCCGACATTTGCCTGTTTTAAAGCCGGCGCATCGTTTATACCGTCGCCGATCATCGTCACGTGCTCGCCGAACCGTTTCTGCAGTGCCCGGATCTGCTCCACCTTGCCTTCCGGGAGCACTCCCGCGTGAACCTCGTCGATTCCGACCTCCTCGGCGATCGCGTTGGCGGCGCGCTGGTTGTCTCCCGTAATCATTACGACACGCAAACCGATCGCGTGCATCGCGGCGACGGCGGATTGAGAATCCGGTTTCACCGTGTCCGCCACAGCCACCAGTCCGATCACCCGTCCGTCCTCAGCGACGATCATCACAGTGCGGCCCGCGGTCTCCAGGCATTGCAGATTTTTGTTTATCTCCTCCGGGACATCTATACCGGATTCCGCCATGAGGCGCTCGTTTCCGATCAGGATCAGCTTACCGTCAACTGTGCCGCGGACACCACGGGCTGTAATGGCCTGGAACTCATCGACTTCACCCAAGGAGATTCCGCGGTCACGAGCGCCGGCCACCATGGCACGCGCCAGGGGATGTTCCGAGGCATCCTCAACGCTTGCGGCGAGATACAGCGCGTGGTTCGCGTCCAGTCCTTCCGGGGCAAGAGCGTCGGTTAACATGGGTTCGCCGCGGGTAATTGTTCCAGTCTTATCGAGCACGACTACCTTGATGTCCTTCAGACTCTGGATCGCCTCACCGGAGCGGATCAGGATTCCCCGTTCCGCGCCAAGTCCGGAGCCGACCATCAGAGCCGTCGGCGTGGCCAGTCCCAACGCGCACGGACAGGCGATTACCAGAATCGATACCGCCGAAAGAATCGCGAGGACCGGCAGTGGAGCCTGGGAGTCAATCCAGGGAAGGAACGATTCTCCCCATACCAGAATCGGCCGAAGACTCTCCCCCGCGAACAGCCACGCCGTCAGGCTACCGAACGCCACAACGATCACGAATGGTACGAATTTCGCGGTGATCCGGTCGGCGAACTCCTGGATCGGCACCCGGGATCCCTGCGCTTCCTCCACCATGCGGATGACCTGGGAGAGGAATGTGTCCGCGCCGACGCGCGTGGCTTTGACCCGGAGCCGGCCTTCCTTGTTTACGGTGGCGCCGAGCACCTGGGCTCCCGCCGTTTTCTCGACCGGAATAGACTCTCCCGTCGCGATCGATTCATCCACGTGGCTCGTACCATCCACCACCTCGCCGTCGGTCGGAATCTTCTCTCCCGGACGGACTACCATCACGTCACCGATCTCCAGTTCCTTCACCGGAACTTCGATTTCCTCGCCGTTGCGCAAGACACGGGCGGTCTTCGCTCCGAGCGTCAGCAGTTTCTTGATTGCCTGCGACGCCCGACCCTTGGCACGGTTCTCCAGGTATCGTCCGAGCATGTGAAACGTCATGATCGTGGCGGCCATCTCGATGAACGAGGTCATGGGATAAATAAAACCCACCAGCCCGATAAGATACGGAGGTAAACTCCCCATGGAAATCAGAACGTCCATGTTGGCGGTTCTGTTGGTAAGGGAGCGCCAGGCGGATACATGTGTCGCCCAACCACCGGAAAGGAACACCGCGGGAAACCCGAGGACCGCAACGATCGCCAGGTAGCCGGGTATCGGCTGCAGAAACATGTGAACACCCATCAGCGCCATGATCAGCGTTGTGGGTATCCCGGCGATCCAGAAGCGCCGCCATGCCCGCAGGAGGTACACTTCTTCCGCGTCGGCCTCAGCCTCCACGTCGGCGATCCCACTCTCGTTGGACCGGACCGAAGCGACTTCGTATCCGGCTCGTTCCACCACCGCCTTCAGTTCCTCCGGCGTTACGGAATCGGTGGATCGAGCGACACGGACTTTATGGTTGGAGATGTTGGTCCGGATTTCCCCGACGCCGCTCACGCGCTTCAGAGAGTCTTTGACCAGTCCGGCGCAATGGTCGGAACCCATCCCGGGTACGACCAGCTCGATAAATTTGCCGCCGTCCTGAGCCGGATCCCCGGCTACCTCGTAACCTGCTTTTTCTACCGCTTTCCGAATCGCCTCTTCGGAGGTCGCTGTGTCGCGGAATTCGACACTGACTTTGTGACCAGAGATGTTTGTTTGAATCGTTTCTATACCTTCGATGCGATTAATGCTGCTGCGGATAATGTTGGCACAGTGATCCGAACCCATCCCCGGCACCACGAGCGTGACCGACGAGCTGGTCGATGATTCCTGTGAACGGTCGTGTGCCCTACGATCGTGTGGGCTATGGACGTGCGTCATCGTCGACCTTCCCCATCATTCTCGTGATCGTGAGC
>SLRR01000136.1 GCA_007130865.1 Spirochaeta sp.
GCCGCGGTGGACGACGCGGTACGCCAGATAAAGCAGGTTGCGTCGGCGCCGCTCCGGGCACCGGAGGAGGACCTGGAGGTAGCGGAGGGACGCGTGTTTCTCCGGGACGACCCGGAGATCGGGCTGGACCTGGCGGAGGTTGTCCTGGGGTACGTCTACCCCGACGGAAACGCGATCGGCGGACCGGTGATCGGACGGGGCAAGTACATCGCCCGTCACTTGAGCCATATCGATCCCGAAACGGGGGAGGGACGACCCGGTCTGGAGTGGACCCTCGGTGCGATCGGAGTGGAGGTGGAAGTCGACCGCCGGGACGGGTCGTTCCGGGTACTGAAGAGCGTCTGCTCCATGGACGTGGGGCACGTGATCAACCCCGATCTTGCCCGGGGCCAGGTAGTAGGAGCGATGGCGATGGGCGTGGGATATACTACCCGGGAAGGGTTTCTCTTTGACTCGGCCGGACGGGTACGCAATTATCGCCTGCGGGATTACAAGCTGATGCGCTACGGCGAGGAGCCGGAATACGTTGTTGACTTCGTGGAGACCCCGCAGGGGGACGGCCCGTACAACGCCCGGGGTCTGGGAGAACAGGGGATCATCGGGCTCCCCGGGGCGCTGGCGTCGGCGTTCTCCCGGGCGGTGGGCGTCCAGCTTCACCGGCTGCCGATAACGCCGGAGTATCTCTGGCGCGTGTCGAACGGAGGTACGTCATGACCGTACGCTCCGTTTCAGATTTTTTCACGGGAACACCACACCAGGAGGGCCACGCATGATCCCGGGGGACATCGTATTCTACAGACCGGAAACGGTCGCTGAAGCGGTCGAGGCGTGGAGCGGCGCCACCGATGCCGACAGACAACCCTGTTATTTTTCCGGTGGCACGGAGATCGTGACGCTCGCCCGGGAAGGGAAGCAGACCCCCACGGACGTGGTGGACCTCAAGGCGATTCCCGGAGCGCGTTCGCTCGAGACGGGAAAAACGCGGGTCACCCTGGGCGCGGCGCTCACGCTCAACGCCGTGACCGACGCGGGTATCTCCGGGCTGGTCGGGTACTGCGCTGCGGGAGTGGCGGATCGGACGGTGCGTAATTCGATAACCCTGGGCGGTAACATCTGCGGGATGCTGCCGTATCGGGAGGCGGTGCTGCCATTCCTGTTGATGGACGGCCGGGTGGAACTGGCCGGACCGGAGGGAACGCGGTGGGAGCCCGTTCAGGAGGTGTTCCGGAAGAAGCTGGCGCTCCGGAACGGGGAGTTCGCACTCCGGTTCGACTTCGACGCGGAACTGGTGGTCGGGATCGATGAGTCACCGGTTTCCTCGGTACACGTGCCTGCCTACGGAACGGTGGAAGCCTCCGGACAAGGCCCCCGGGGTGGATGGTTCTACCACCGTCGCACCGCGGAATCCCGCGTGGACTACCCCGTAACCACCGTGGCGATGGTCAAAGTGGACGGCGAGCTGCGGCTCGCGGTCACCGGAACCTGGGGATATCCCCACAGGGCGGTGGAAGCGGAGGAGGCGCTCCGTGAGGCCGGGGCGCGCGCGGAGACCCTCGTCGACGCGGTACCGCTCAAGGTAAAAGAAGATATACGAGCCGGCCGGGATTATCGCCGGGCGCTGACTGTGGAGGCGGTCGCTCGCGGTCTCGCCGCGTTGGAGATGGTACGATGAAACGATACGAGGGACGGACAAAACTGGTGCTTACCGTGAACGGCGAGCAGCGTACGGTCTACGTGGACCCGGCGGACACGCTCCTGTGGACGCTCCGACGCGGGCTGGGGCTGACCGGCACCAAACTCGGGTGTGAGAACGGCGACTGCGGTGCGTGTACGGTTCAGCTCGACGGGGTGCCGGTGAAATCCTGCTACACCCTGACCGTGGACGCGGCTGACCGGGAGATCACCACGATCGAGGGACTGCGCGACACCGCGGTGCAGGAGGGTTTCCGTGCGGAGAACGGGTTTCAGTGCGGGTATTGCACGCCGGGATTCGTGATGAACGCCGAGGCGCTTCTGCGGACCCACCCCGAGGCGAACCGCCCCGTGGAGGTGGACTGGCTGCAGTCCAACCTCTGTCGCTGCACGGGATACGAGGGGATTCGCCGCGCCCTGGAGCACGCTCGGCGCGCTACCGGGAGCTGATCAGACCGGTCGAACGACCGGTAGAAGATTTGGTCCATCGCGCGCCTGAGTCGGCGGGGCCCGACCTCAGACGGGGCTCGACTTCAGGCCGGGCCCGGCCTCAGACGGCGCCCGGCCTCACCTCTCCGCGAGCCGTTCCTTGAGCATCGCCGCGGCCACGGCGTATCCGCCGTCGGCGGCGTCCACAAAGTGCACCTCGTCCTCGTGGTTGGTGTGTATCAGGCACGTCATTATCGCCCGGTTTGAAACGTGGTAGCCGAACTCCACGCGCCCCTCCCGCCGGAGACGGTCCAGGTTCTCGACGACCTGTTTCCGTTCCTCCGGCGATACCGCGAGCACCATCTTGAGCGTGCCGTCGAGTTTCCGAACGTCGGAGTTTCGGATATTGTCTTCCGGGACCTGGTTCAGACGCTTTCCCATCGCCCGAATCGGCAGACCACTCCAGCTGGCGAACCGCACCACCATCACCTCCATCGCTATCCGTGCTCGTTGCAGCCGGTAAAGCATACCCCGGGCACGGCGGCTGAGAAACCGCGCCTCCGCCTGGGGTCCCAATCCGGAGCCGCTGGTGGTCTGCGTTTCCGGGACCAGGGGATGCGCCGTAGCGGGGTCGTCGAGACTGTTGTCGATGACCTGCTGTACCTGCTGCAGTCCGGTATTGTCACTGCACGTTACAATAAGCGAGAGCGTCTCGCCGCGGTGGCTGGGTATGTCCTGCCAGCGACAGGAGAAGCCCCGGAAGTCCGCTTTGAGGCGGGCCGTATTGTCTCCGTCGGCGAGGATGATCCCGTCGGTATCTATTCCCTTGAGTTTGCGGTCCACGATTTCCAGGCCGTCACCGCGCGCAACGGCCTGGACGTACCGTGGCGAAACGCGGACGCGTCCGATCGCGAGCGTCCCTCCTTCACGGTACACCTGAGCCACCGGTACCACGCCGGCTCGCAGGTGCAGGCCTGATACGTCCGCCACCGTCCTGCGGGTGTCCGCGAGAAGATCGAGTACGTCTTCGAGGTGGCGACCCGGGAGCAGGAAGAACATCCCGTCGCCGCCGAAGAAGAAGGGAAAGTCCAGGGAGCTCAGATAGTTGCCGAGCGCGATCGTTCCCACCGCGCCGGAGATCGTCACGTCCTTGTATCGACCTTCCGCGATCGCCCGGGTGGAGTCGATCACGTCCGTGGCGGCTACGATCCAGTCCGCCGGTACGTCGCGGTACGCCGCGTGTTCAAACGCCGCGGAGAATCCCTCGAGTTCCGGTAACGCTCGATAAAATTCATCTCCTGATCCGGCGGCGTTGCTGCTCACAGGTACAAATATACTCCAAAAAAGAAGCAAACCGCCCCGGAGAGGACAAAGAGGTGCCACACCGCGTGATAGAAGGGGATCTTCTTGAGCGCATACACCACGACCCCCAGGGTGTAGGAGATGCCTCCGGCGAGCATGAGTCGCAGAAATTTCATCGGAGCGAGTTCCAGGAGCTGCGGCAGGCGAATCGCCGCGAGCCACCCCATGACCAGGAAGAACACGATCTGTGTCACCTTGAATCGGTCCCAGAAGATCGCCTTGAGCGTCATTCCCGTCAGAGCGAGCGTCCAGACCGCGGCCAGCGTCCGGTACGCCCAGGGTTCTCCCAGGTGCAGCATGATCGGAGTGTAGGTGCCGGCGATCAGTACAAAGATCGAAAGGTGGTCAAAGAGGCGGAAGAGCCGCTTCCAGTTGCCCCGGGGAGCAAAGTGGTACGCCGTGGAAGCAAAAAAGAGCAGCGTCATGGACAGTCCGAACACCAGGTACCCCGTGATCTCCCGCGGGGTTTCCGCCCGCAGGAGTAACAGGACGGTACCCGTCACCGCGAGAAATACACCCAGAGCATGGGTCACGCCGCTGGCGATCTCCTCCGCCGGGTCATCGTAGGAGTGAAGCGAGATGTGTTTTTCCAGCCAGCTCATCAGTAAGCCACGATGTGGGTGCCTTCGCGCCCTTCGATCGCCTCCAGGAGGCTGTCTTCGTTGGTGATGATTACGCGGTTTGCCGGATCCGCCTGCACAAACTCGATCGCCGCCATCATCTTGGGACCCATGGAACCGGCGGGGAACTGTCCGTCCTGGTAGTAGTGGCGTGCCTGCGCCAGGGTGATCCGGTCCAGAGGTTTCTCGTCAGGCTTGCCGAAGTTGAGGGTGACCTTAGGAACACCCGTAATGATAACGAGCGTCCGTGCGTGTACGGCGATCGCGAGTTTCATGCTGGCCAGGTCCTTGTCTATGACGCAGTCCACGCCCTCAATCGAACCATCCTCGAGGTACGAGACGGGGATGCCTCCTCCACCGCCGGTGATCAGAACGTACTGCTGGCGCAGGAGCTCCCGGATCGCGTCCTTCTCCACGATATCGATCGGGTAGGGGGACGCCACGAACCGGCGCCATCCGCGCCCCGCGTCTTCCTTGAGAAGCCATCCCTTCTCCTCGATCAGCTGCTTCGCCTGGTCTTCCGTGTAAAACGGGCCGATCGGCTTGGTCGGGTTGGTCATGGCGGGATCGTTGCGATCGACGATGATCTGCGCCGGGATCGTCACCACGTTGCGCCAGATACCACGGGCGATCATCGCGTTCTGAATACACTGTTCTATCATGTACCCCATGGAGCCGCAGGTCATAGCGTCGAGCATTCCCAGGGGTATCTCCGGCACTTCCGACCGGGCCAGTTCGTTCTGCAGCAGGAGGTTACCTACCTGCGGGCCATTACCGTGGGTAATGATAAAGTTGTACCCCCGGGACATGAGCTCCACCACCGGTCCAACCGTGCGGCGTACGTTTTCAAACTGCTCGTGTACGAGACCCTTCTGCCCTTTTGCTATTATCGCGTTGCCGCCCAGGGCGATGACGGCAAGACTGCTGTTGTCTACACTCGAATTAGTCATGGCCGTAGTGTATCACCGGCGCAACGGTGGCGCTACAGGATTTTTTTGCCGGGAGCGATCTTTCCAGCAGGACCTTGAAGACTCAGCGGAGCGCCCCGGACCATTACCATATCACGATGGCGCGACCGCCGATTTCCTGCACTTCCAGATCGATCGAGAATACCCGCGAGAGGTTTTCTCCCGTCATCACGTCCGTTACCGGACCTTCCGCCACGAGTGTTCCACTGGAGAGCAGGATCATACGGTCCGCTGCTGCCGCGGCGAACTCCGCATCGTGGGTTGTGAGTACCACCGTGACGCCTTCCCGGCGATGCCGTCGGATCAGGTCCACCGCTCGTCGACGATTCCGGAGGTCCAGGTGCGCCGTGGGTTCGTCCATGAGAAGGACGCGCGGTTCCTGCGCCAGGGCACGGGCGACCATGGCGAGCTGTTTTTCGCCGCCGCTGGTTTCCGCCACGCTCCGGTCCGCCAGGTGCCGCAGCCCCACCGTCTCCAGGGCCGATTCCGCTATAGTTATGTCTTCCGCTCCGGGTGCCTGCAGCGGACCGAGGTAGGGTGCGCGCCCGAGCAGAACATAGTCCCGCATGGTGTACTCGAAGGGGATATGTTCGTCCTGTGGAACGAGCGCCAGGGTGCGTCCCATCTCCCGCCTGGTTGCCGTGGACGTATCCTGGCCGAAGAGCGTGACGTTCCCCGCACGCGGTTGGAGCCAGCCCAGGATCAAATTGAGGAGCGTGGTTTTCCCCACTCCGTTTGGACCCAGGATCGCCGTGATCGACCCGGGGGGTATCGCCAGGGAGAGGTTTTTCAGGACCAGCGGTCCCTGTTCCGTCGCGGGCTTGTTCCGGTGGGGATAGCCGAAGTCCACCGAGGTGAGACGGATAGCCGGCGGATGGTCCGGCTCGTAGACCGTAACTGTATCGCTCACCGTTCCATCCTCACGTTATGGGTCAGCAGGAGCGCGATGAAGCCGGTCGCTCCCACCAGGGACGTAATAACGCCCAGGGGGATCTCGCCCGCCACGAGGGAGCGGCCTGCGGTATCGGCGATTACCGTAAAAATCGCCCCCAGCAGGATGGACGCCGGCATCGCCACCAGGGCGTCTGCACGGAAGAGGCGGCGCGCGGCGTGGGGAACGAGGAGTCCCACCCAGCCGATCATCCCCGCCACGGAGATCACCGACGCGGTGGCTACCGTCGCCGCCAGCAGCAGCAGCAGCCGTTCCCGGTCCGGCCGCGCGCCCAGGGAGAACGCAACCCTGTCCTGCAGGGAGAGTATGTTCAGACGGTATCGCCGGAAGTACACGTACCCCACGCCGAGCACAACCGGCGCCGTGATCCGGGAGACCTCGTTCCAGGTCACGTTCCAGAGTCCTCCGAGCATCCAGAATGTGATCTCCGGGAGCTGGTCCAGGGGGTCCGCAAAGAACTTGATGATTCCTACGCCGGAGGAGAGCAGTGCCGAAACCGCGATTCCCGAGAGCACGAGCCGGAGGATCCAGCCGCCGAACCGGAGACGCCGGGCGATCCGGTACGTGAGAAAAAGCCCTGCCAGGGCGAACACCGCCGCCGAGAGTTGCACCACCGCCGGACGAGTGCCGGCGAGAACGATCGCCAGGGCGGCGCCGAAGGCGGCGCCCTGCGAGACTCCCACCAGCCCGGGTTCCACCAGGGGGTTCGCAAAGATCATCTGCATCACTACGCCCGCCGCGGCAAGACCGGCTCCGAGCATCACGGCGGCCGCGATTCGGGGCAACCGCAGGTCCACTACCAGGCGCAACGCGAGGCTATCGGTACGGAGCAGTCCCGGAGCCATGACTCCCGGTCGTGGATAGCGGCCCACCAGCGCTGCCACGGCGATCACCAGCAGCAGCAGGAGGACCATTCCCCAGAGCGCGCGTCCCTCGCGGCTGCTCAGAAAGAACCTCCCGGGAAATCACCGGAGAGCGTGGGCGCCACGATCTCGTCAAACATCGCCCGGTCAAGCCGGTAGAGTATACGGTAAAAATCCCGGGTGGCCTGCTCCAGATCCAGGTCGGCAAAGAGTTCGCTCTGGAGCATCGCCGCGGTCCACTGCAGGCCCAGGATCCATCGGACGTCGGGTTGGTCCCAGCTGTAATGATCCAGGGGCATCGCGTGGAACCGACGATCCCGGACAGCCCGGAGTTCCTGCCATCGCGGCTCCTTCTGCAGTTGCTCCCGGACCTCCCGGGCACGTCCGTTGTAATCCACCAGGATGATGACCTCCGGGTCCCACGCGGCGATCTGCTCAAAGTTGACCGTTCCCCATCCTCCGCCCGGGTTCGCCTCGCGCCAGACCGGTGCGCCTCCCGCCATCTCCACGATACGTGTCTGTATCCACGCCGCCGGGGGCACGTTGAACGCTACCTCGCCGCCGGTACTCCGGTAGTACAGGAGGAGCGTCTCCGGTCTCTCCCCGGGGGCGAGAGCGTCGGTGGCTTCGGTTACGGCCGCGGCGGCTTCCCGGTAGTAGCGTTGCAGCTCCCCGGCACGCGTCTCTTCGCTTACCGCGGCCCCCAATACCGCCAGGTCCCGCTGGTACTGTTCGGGGTTTTCCAGGTCCACGTAGATCACGGGAATACCAAGGCGTTCCAGCGGTTCGCCGAGGTTGGAGCGGACCACCGACTTGAGTATCACCAGGTCCGGTGCGAGGGACGCTACCTGCTCAGGTCCCACGTTCGCCGCCAGCTCGATGATTTCGTCGTATCCCGGGTCTATCCGGGGTAGGAAGTTCCCCCGTCCCTGGCTGATGCGGCCGACTCCGATTACCCGGTCCGGAGCGTCGTCGAACGCCCAGAGCACGTTGGCGATCATCATCACCGCTCGGCCGGCGGTCACGATCCGCGCGGGTTCCGCCGGTATCGCCACTTCCCGGCCGAGACCGTCCGTTATCGTGCGGTAGGTCGGTTCCTCCCCGGAGACCGCGTCGGCGGATTCGGCGCTGCCGGCGGCAGCAAGCGTCCCGGCCGGGCCGGAGACGCCCGGGAGAACTGTAAGGATCAACAGGAGAAATATGATGGATGTCCGGTGCCGCGTGTCCCGGGAACGGTTTGTTACGTTGGTGTCCATAGTGCGCTATTGTGAAAGGGGGACCGACGGAGGTCAAGAACCAACGGTGACGGCGAACTCCCGGTGACGGTGCGATATCCGGAAACAACGTTTGACCTCAAATATGATAACGAATTAAGTTATGCTTCATGAACGGGCGATCTATTGGTGTAATTGGAGTTGGAAAACTGGGGTCGGATGTAGCGTTTATGCTGGCCGAGCGCGATTTTGCGCGAATCCTGCTCTACGACAGGGACCGGGAGCGGGCGCAGTACGTTGCTTCGGACCTGGCGGAGACTGTGTTCAGCGGGGGATACACCAGGCGCGTCTCCTCCGTGAGTTCGATGCGGGACCTGGCCGGATGCGACGTAATCCTTATCTCCGCCGGGCGAAGCCACGAATGTCTTGAGGGTGACCCACCTACACCGGAGGAGCTGTTTCGGGACAACCGGGCGCTGGTGAAGGAGATCGCCGAGACGTTCACCGGGTCGTCCACGTTGTTTGTGGTTGCGTCGGAGCCCGTGGACCTTCTTACGGCGGAACTTGTGAAAACGATGCGTCTCCCCTTTTCCCGCGTCCTCGGTCTCGGAGGCGTGCTCGACTCGTACCGTATCCGGCACATTCTGGGAGAGAAGATGCAGTTCAATCCCGACTATATCCGTAGCCAGGTGGTGGGACCCCACGACGCGTCCCTGATTCCGCTCTGGGATTTTACGAGCATCAACGGCATACCGATCCGGTCGATTGTGGACGAGAGCATCCTCACGCAGGCGGAAGAAACGTTCACGCTGGGCTGTGAAGATCATACGCTGGATTCGGTGCCCAGCCGGTATACTCCGGCGATGGCGTGCGCGGACCTGCTCGATTCGATCGTACGCGACGATCGGCGCATCCTCTCCACCACGGTTGTCTGGGAGAACGTACTCGGCGTGTCCGGTGTCGCCATGAGCATTCCCTGCGTGATCGGTCGCCTTGGCGCAGAACGGATAGTTGTACCGGAGCTGAACGAGGCTCACCAACGGAGGATAACGAACGCCGCCGCAACGTACGGCGCGATTCTGGAAGGAGCGCAAGCGTGAAGAAGGTAACGATTTTCGGAGCCGGCAGTATCGGTGTGCGGGTAGCGTTTTTTCTCGCCCGGAGCCGGGAGATCTCCCAGATTGTGCTCGTGGACGTCGCACCGGAGCGCTCGGAAGGTACCGTGCTCGATTTTCTGCAGTCCAATATCGCTCTGCGGTCTAAAATTACGTTCTCGCCCTACGACGAACCGAAGGAAATCGGCGAGAGCGACGTCGTGATAGTCGCTGCCGGCGGAAAGCGCCAGCCCGGACCGGTCCTGGAAGCGCCCGCCCGGGAAGATATCGAGACGATGCGCAACATCGCCGCCGGTATCGGGCACTTCGCGCCGCAGGCTCTGGTGGCGGTGCTCTCACAGCCGGCGGAGCTCTTCTGCCGGGTCATCGCGGATACCGGTGATATCGCGCCGGAGCGGGTGATCGGTTTTCCGCTCCTGATGTACCGGGAGTGGTTCCGGAAGGAAGTAGCCCGCGTGGTGGGAGTCGGGTCCGGTGACGTGCGGATAACCACCGTGAGAACAAGCGACGGCGTGGAGCTTGTACGCGCGCAGACCAGGGTCAGCGGCGTACCCGTGCCTGAACTGGTGACCGACTGCTCCCGCGTGGCGGATCGCGCCGATGACGCGGAGATGCTCCGTCGCCGCGAGCGGCACCACTACGCACCGGCCGCGGTGGTGGCCCGCGTCGTGGAGGAGATGGTGAGTCGACGACGGCAGGTGATTACCTGCATGTGCGTTGACCCCGAGACGGGCGCGTTTCCCGAGAGCAAAGCCCTGGTCGGACCGGGCGGGGTGGAGAAGGTGATCCCCTTTGACCTGACCGAGGATCAGCAGAAACGCCACCAGGTCTACCGCGACTCGGTGACGGAACTCACAGGGAAGCTTCAAGCCGCGTCGGTCTGACCGCGCGGCTCGCCGCGTCTTCGTATTCGTTCTTGACAACCTGATCGCGGGACCTCACAATAGCCTCAAGAGCAGACTCTCCACGAGCCATCTCCTGGTACGAGGAATGTACTGCTGTTTTTTTCGCCTCAACGCAATTTATTAAGGACGGTAGATATGCTGCACGAATTTGCGTATCACAGGCCTGCCTCGCTGGAGGAAGCCCTCGACTTTCTGAAGGAGAAACGATCCGAGGCAACGGCGTTTGCCGGTGGTACGGATCTGTTTGTGAACATACGGGCCGGTCTGGCCCGGCCCGCTCACGTGGTGGACCTCAAGAGTATTCGCGAGCTGCAGGAGCTCTCCTGGGATGACAAGGAAGGACTCTCGATCGGCGCGTGCGTGACGGTGAACGACCTGCTCGAGTTCCCCGAGACGAGCCGGTACTACCCGGTGTTGCACGCCGCCGGCGACGAACTGGCCACGTATCAACTGCGCAACCGTGCGACCGTGGTTGGCAATATCGTGACCGCCAGTCCCTGTGGAGACTACGGGTCCCCCCTGCTGACGTTGAGCGGCGAGGTAGTGCTCGTCTCCGCGGCGGGTGAACGGCGTGTGCCGCTGCAGGAGTTCATTACCGGTGTCAAGAAGACGATCATCAAACCCGACGAGATCGTGTCCCGCATTATCGTCCCCGTGACGTGGGCCGGCGCTGCCGGAGGTTACGAGAAGCTGAAGCGGATCAAGGGGCATGATCTGGGAGTGGTATCGGTAGCGATGATACGGCACAACGATACGATCCGGTGCGCGGTCAGTTCCGCTGCGCCGACGCCGGTGTTGCTTCCGGATATGCCCGCGAGTACTCCGGTCAAAAAGGTACAGGAAAAAGCTCAGGAGATGATCAGTCCCATCGACGACGTGCGGTGTACCAGGGAATACCGGGCGTTCATGGTGAACGTCTTTATCGGTCGCCTTATGGCACGACTCGACGGCGCGCGGCAGGAGGCAAGCGCATGAAAGCGATAACACTAACGATAAACGGCAACCGCTACGAGCGGGAGGTGCCGGAACATAAGACCCTGCTCCACTACCTGCGGGAAGACCTGGGGTTCACCGGTACCAAGGAAGGGTGTGGAGCCGGTGAGTGCGGCGCCTGCACGATCATAATGAACGGCAAGCCCGTGAACTCCTGCCTCGTCCTGGTGGCGGAAGCGGACGGAGCGGTGATCGAGACGATCGAGGGAGAAGCCGCGGAGGGCGATCTCACGATCGTGCAGAAGGCGTTTGACGAACACCACGCTGTGCAGTGCGGATTCTGCACCGGCGGCATGATAATGAGCGTCAAGGATCTGTTCCGGCGAACCCCCCGGCCGGATCGGGCGGAGGTTATCGAGGGCATCGAGGGTAACTTCTGCCGGTGCACCGGGTACGAGCAGATTATCGAAGCGGTCCTGGACGCCGCCGATAAAGGTGCCGCTGAAGAGATCGGGCAACGGGACGCGGCGATGAGCAAGAAGCAGGGAGGCCGTGATGTTTGACCAGGTATCGGCAGCGGAACTTAAATACGTCGGACGGAAGACGCGACGCATCGACGCGGTGGAGAAACTCACCGGCGACGCGATGTACGTGAGCGACATGACAGTACCGGGCATGCTCTACGCCCGGGTCAAGACGAGTCCTCACGCACGGGCGCGGATCGTCTCGATCGATACCAGTGCCGCCGAGGCGATCCCCGGTGTGCGGGCGGTGGTGATCGGGAAGGACCTGGAGTACAAGCTGGGTCTCTACGTGGTGGACAAGGACATCCTCGCCCGCAACGAGGTTCGTCATTTTGGCGAAGCCGTGGCGGCGGTAGCCGCGGATACGCTTGAGATCGCTCAGAAAGCGGTGGAAGCGATCCAGGTGGAGTACGAGGAACTGGAACCGGTCCTCCATCCCAAGGATGCGCTCAAGGACGACGCGCCGCTGGTACATCCGGACCTGGGTAAGTACTCCTACATGGAGGCTGCGTTTACCCCCAAACCGGGCACCAACATCGCCAACCATACCAAGCTGCGCAAAGGTGACGTGGAGAAGGGGTTTGCCGATGCGGAGTGGATCATCGAGCGGGAGTATACCAACCCGTCGGTACAGCATGTGCCGATGGAGACGCACGTAGCGATCGTTCAGTGGGGCAAGGGAGACCAGGTTCAGATCTGGTCCAGCGCCCAATCCCCCTTCACGCTGCGCAACCTCTTCTGCGTGGCGTTCAACCTGCCGCACCGCAACGTTCGCGTGCAGATACCCTACGTGGGCGGCGGGTTCGGCGGCAAAGCCGGCATCGGGATCGAGCCGCTCGTGGCGGTCCTCTCCAAGGTCGCCGGTGGTCGTCCGGTCAAGTTTACCGCGACCCGGGAGGAGGAGTTCAGCTTGCTCCCCTGTCGCAGCCAGCTCACCTACCGGATCAAGACCGGCGTATCTGCCGAGGGAAAGATCGTCGCTCAGGAAATGACGATGCTCTGGGACTCCGGAGCCTACGCGGACTACGCGGTCAACGTTACCCGTGCGTCCGGGTATTCCGCGGGAGGTCCCTACGAGATCCCCAACGCCAGGGTAGACGCGTATACGATCTACACCAACAAACCTTTTGGTACGGCCTACCGGGGATTCGGGCACGTGGAGTTCTTCTGGGGCCTGGAACGGCACATGGACCTGGTCGCACAAGCGATCGGGATGGATCCACTCGAGTTCCGCCTCAAGAACATTCTCAAGCCCGGATCGGTGACCCTCACGGGCGAGGAGATTACCGAACATACCGGAGATATCGAAGCCTGCCTGCGGAAAGCGGCGGAGCTCGTGGGGTATGGAAAGGTCACGGCCGAGGAGGAGAAGAAAGCCGCCGCCTCGGGTAAGAAGATCGGTAAAGCCGTGGTGGGGCTCCACAAGGCTCCGGCGATGCCGCCCTTTACCGCCACCGCAGTGGTAATCAAGATGAACGAGGACGCCACCGTTACGGTAAACCTGAGCCTTACCGATTACGGCCAGGGTACGTATACCGCGGTGGCCCAGATGGTGGCGGAACGGCTTCGATTCCCCGTAGACAGGGTTAAAGTCGCGTTTGAGAGCGATACCGACCGCGACCCCTACGACTGGCAGACGGTAGCTTCCAAGGGACTGCTCATGAGCGGGAACGCCGCGATCCTCGCGGCGGAGGACCTGCTGAAGAACGCTTACGGTGACGCGGCACAGATCCTGCGGGCGATCCCCGCCGATCTGGACCACGACGAGAACGGTATTTTTATCCGGCACCGGCCGGAACAGCGTGTGGAATTCCGGCAGCTCGCTATCGGGTACGTGTTTCCCAACGGCAACGGTCTCGGCGGACCCTTGGTGGGCGTGGGACGGTACATCGCCCAGGGGCTCACGCACCTGGACAAGGAGACCGGTCAGGGACTGCCCGCGCTGGACTGGACCTACGGAGCCCACGGGATGATCGTCGCGGTGGACCCGGAGACGGGCGAGTACGACGTGCTCAAGGTGGCGTCGGTGTTTGACGCGGGTCGAGTGATCAATCCGGACGCGTTCAAGGGTCAGGCGATCGGTGGCATGCTCCAGGGACTGGGCACCGCCACGGTGGAGGGTTACATCTACGACCGGAAGGGCCACCTGCTCAACCCCTCCTTTACCGACAACAAGATCCCCACCTCCCGGGACCTGCCCTTTGAGGTGGAGGTGTTCGGTGTGGAGTGTCCCCAGGTGGACGGCCCCTTCGGCGCCCGAGGTGTGGCGGAACATTCGATGATCTCGGTAGCCGCGGCGCTGGGCAACGCGATCCAGCACGCCACCGGCGCGGAAATTACCCACATGCCGCTCCGTTTTGAAGACGTATGGCGCGCGCTCAACCGAAAAGAGCCGGTGGACAACTGGATCACCAAGAGTCCTTACGGTAGTTGCAAGTCCGCGCCGGAGATCGGCAAGTACTCATGTGATTGAGAGACCTGACTGTGTGATCCCTGCGGCGGGTCTCGCCACACGGATGCGGCCCGCCGCCGCGGGCTCCGCCGCCGCCGACTGTCCCAAGCCTCTCCTTGACCTCAACGGCAAACCCCTGGTGCGGCACGTTATCGACGCCGCCCTGACCGTCTGCGGACGGTGCATCGTGGTTACCGGTTACCGGGCCACTGAGATGGAGAGGGCTCTCCAGGGGATTCCCGGGGTCGTGACTGCGTACAACCGGGACTACCGCCGCGGCATGTTTTCTTCGATCCTGGCGGGCGCGCAACTCGTGGAAAGCTCCTGGTTCTTTGTGGCCCCCGCGGATATGCCCTTTCTGCCGCCGGAGGTATTCCGTGTTCTCCTGGCCGCAGCGGCCGGATCCGCTCGCAGGGACGGGCCGCTTTCCTTCTTCCCGTCGTACCGGGGACGGACCGGGCATCCCGTGCTGATCAGCAGAGAACTTCTGAGCGATGGCGGAGACCCGGCGGGTCCACGAGATGCGGCAGGTCCGGGAGATCCGCGGGCTGCGCCGGGGCCGGTCGAGACTGCGCCGGGGCCGGTCGAGCCCGCGCCGGCCACGATGAAAGCGTTCGTTTCGCGCTTTCCCCAGGAGACCGTGCCGGTAACGTTCGCGGAGATCCTTCGGGATCTGGATACACCGGATGCGCTGCGGGAAGCCCGGGATCGTCGAGACGATCGCTAACCGAAGAGCAGCCCCTGCGGAAACGGCACGTACAGCACGATCTCGAAGAAAAAGTAGAACAGCAGCACCGCAATCGCGGCGATGATGATCGCCCGTTTGGTGCCCACCTGGGCTTTGAACGTTATTACGCCCATAACGGTGACACCGATGATGCTTGCAGTCAGGAGGCCCAGCACGGGAATGAGCGCCGTCCAGACGACCAGGGTCACCACCAGCGTTCCCGACCGGACGTGGCGCTCCCCCGCGTCGCCTTTGGCTATTACGATAACCGGACCGTGCCCTACCAGGGTAAGAATCGCCAGGACCACCGCGAGGACGAATACGATTCCCGCCACTACCTGGGGGTATAGCCTGCTCAGCGGCCGGTAATCCGAGGCGCCCTGGAACCAGTAGAGCGACGCCGCCATCAGAGCGACCGCCGCGGTCAGGTTGCGCGCGCGCTGTGTCACAGGTCTTCGCCTCCCTCTTCTTCATCTTCCCGCGCAGGCGGGACGGGACCGTGGTGGACTGGTCCGTGGTGGACCGCCGAGTGTCGTCCACGCCACTGCACCACGATCGGCGTGGCTACGGAGAGGCCTGTCAGGGCGATCAGAATCATCGAGATCGGTCGCCCGAAGAAAACCGCGGTAAGCGATTCCCGAGCACGTCCCATAAGAACCGACTGCATCAGCCCCTGTTCGGCGATCGGGCCAAGGATCATTCCGAGTACGATCGGACCGGGCATGAAACCGGCTTTGCGCAGTGCGAACGCCAGGAGGCCTGTGACGACCATCACGTAGATATCGGCGATGTTGTTGTAGATCGAGTAGGACCCGATCATCGAGAGGAAGATGATAAGCGGGGCCATCGTCTGAACCTTCACCTTCTGCATGAGCCTCGCCACGGCCTTACCCAGGTAGAGACCCAGGGGCAGCATCGCCAGGTTGGCCAGGATCAGGGAGAAGAGAAATGCGTAGGTTATTCGCGCGTGCGCGGTGAACAGTTCGGCTCCGGGCCGCATTCCCTGCAGAAGCAGCGCCCCGAAGAGCACCGCCGCCGGGGGAGCGCCGGGAACGCCCAGGGTAAGCATCGGGATCAGCGCTCCGGAAACGGATGCGTTGTTGGCCGCCTCCGACGCGGCGACGCCCTCGATCGCGCCTTTCCCGAACCGGTCCTTATTGGCGCTTGCCCGGACCGCTTCGTTGTAACTTACCAGACCCGCGATGTTTCCCCCCGCACCGGGGATGATTCCGATGAGCGTGCCCAGGAGCGAGGACCGGATCATGAGCCAGGGTCTGCGCAAGAGCGCGTGGAACACCCGAGTCACCATCCGCCGCTGACGGCGGTAGGGGATCACCGTTCCCGACTCGCGGCTCTCCTCCACCATGCGGAACACTTCCGGGATGCAGAAGAAACCGATCAACGCCGGTATCAGGGAGATACCACCTTGCAGCGATATAGTACCGAAGTTGTACCGCACGGACCCCTCGATCGGGGCGATACCCACCGTGGCGATGAGCAGCCCGATTCCTCCGCCCACGAGGCCCTTGAGCGTGGACCGGGGTGATACCGCGGCGATGATCGTAAGGCCGAACATGGCGAGCCAGAAGTACTCCGGCGGCCCGAACCGCAGGCTTGCCCGCGCCAGGGGAGGAGAAAGAAAAATCAGGAATCCCACTCCCACCAGTCCGCCGAAGACAGACGCCAGCGTGGCTACCACGATCGCGCGGTACGCCTCCCCTTTCTGCGCCAGGGGAAACCCGTCAAAGGTGGTGGCGATCGCCGAAGGGGTTCCCGGGGTATTGATCAGGATTGCCGAGAAGGAACCGCCATAAATCGCGCCGCAGTAGATCGCCCCGAGAAGGACGAGCCCGTGGATCGGCGCCATGCCGAACGTAAACGGGACCAGCAGGGCGATCGCCATCGTGGCGGTAAGCCCCGGGAGAGCTCCCACCATGATCCCCGCGGCGGTTCCGAGGACGACCAGTATCAGGCTGACGGGATCGAGCACTCCCGCCAGCGCGCTGAGCAGTACGTCAGACATCGGCTCGGATCAGAGCTCTCCCAGCTCGCGCAGGGCTTCTTCGATCTCCGCGCTCTTCCGCTCCAGGTACTCCGCGAATTCCGCCGCTCCCATCGTGTGGGTGACAAATCCCAGGGCGTCCATTTCCGCGCGGAACTCCGGGTCACTGCTCACCGCGTGAAACGCGGCTTCCAGAATTTCCACGATCGCATCGGGAGTATCCGGCGGCACCGCTACGCCCCGGTCGATACCGGCGGTCATCTCCACGCCTTCTTCGATGAATGTAGGTACGTCCGGCAGCAGGTGGAACCGCTCGGTGGTGCCTACGGCGAGAATCTTCATCTCTCCCTGGTGGGCCACGAGGTCGTCGGAGTTTGCCATCAGGACCTCGCTGTGACCGCCGAGAAAATTGGAGACCGACGGTGCCGCTCCGGTTGCCGGTATGTAGGTGTACTCCGCACCGGTGAGATGCTGCAGCTGGAGCAACGCCAGGTGGTGGCCGGAGTGAGTACCGGATCCGGTTACCGTGAGGCGGCCCGGGTTCCGGCGGCCATGCTCGACCAGATCTTCCAGCGTATCAAAGGGACTGTCCGCGGCTACGGCGATCCCGATCGGAGTGGTCTGGAACATGTACACCGGCTTGAGCTGTTCCGTCTGGTATCCCACGTCGTCCCGGATGAGCGGCTGAATGATGATATGCGGCACGTTGTTGCCCATGATCGTATAACCGTCGGGCCGCGCGTTTACCAGGTTTGACCATGCCAGGGCGCCCCCCGCCCCGGGCTGGTGCCTCACCACCACGTTAACCCCGAGCAGTTCTTCCAGGTACGGCTTCTGGTACTGGGCGGTCACGTCGGACTGCCCGCCCGGATTGAAGGGAATCACGTACGAGATCGCCCGGGTGGGGAAATCCGGAGCCTCGCTCTGCCCGGTGGCGAACGCGGTCGCTCCGAGAACGACGATCAGAAACAGGACGAACACTGTCTTTCTTACCATGGAAATCCTCCTCTTGTGTCTTGCCTTCCGTGTATGCCTGCGTCGACCGCGTGCGCTTTTACGCGTGAAGCCGACGCCGCGAAAAAATCTCCGGATTCACGATGTAGCGGGGACGTTTACCCGAGAGCACCCGTACCAGCTCGTCCATACCGAGTACCTCGTTGCGCCGGTGGCTCTCCTCGGAGTACCACGCGATGTGCGGTGTCACGATCGCATTCGGCAGCGTCAGGAGCGGCTCGTCACCCCGGGGTGGCTCCGTCTCGAGTACGTCGATACCTGCTCCGCCGATCACGCCGGTGCGCAGCGCCTCTTCCAGCGCCCCCTGGTCGATAAGCGGCCCCCGGGCGGTATTCACAACCACCGCGTGAGAGCGCATCCGTCCCAGGGCGTTCCCGTCGATCATATGCCATGTTTCGTCGGTCAGGGGGCAATGCAACGTGAGGTAATCCAGGTCTTCCAGGAACGGCTCGAAGTCGTACACCCGTTCCACCCCGAGCGTGTTGAAGATGTCGTCGTCCACGTATGGATCGTAGGCGACGACGTTCATTCCCAGGGCCTGCGCTTTTGCCGCGCTGTGACGGCCGATGCGTCCGAGACCGACGATGCCCAGGCGACCTCCCCGGAACATCCTGATCGGTCGCGCCTGCTTGTAATCCCATCCCCCCTCACGGACGTGCGGAATGAGCTCGTGCAGTTTCCGCGCCGCCGCCATCATCAGGGTCAGGGCGTGTTCCGCCACGTCCTCGCTGCAGTATAACGGGCAGTTGGAGACGGCGATCGACCGCTCTGTAGCGGCGTCCACGTCCACCACGTCGTACCCCACGGAGAGCGTCATAATAAAACGGCAGGCCCGGGCGTGCTCGATCGTCTCCCGGGAGATCCGGTGACCGATTACGACGATAGCCGCGGCGTCGCGGATCGTCTGCATGATCTCCCCGTCGTTCATCCCCTCGGTGGAGACGATCTCCGCCGATGCTTCCGCGACGCGTGTACGGAAGTACTCGTGATCGGGGAACTTCATGAAGAGCCGGTCTCCCACCAACACCACTTTGTCACGTGCCATTAGATATAGCTCATAATACTGTCCGGGCGATTACGCAAGAGTGGAACCAAAAAAAACTTCACACTCTCCCGTACGGGCCAGGAAGCGACCCCGGATAGAGTGAAAATGCCGGTAAAAATGGCTTGAGCGTTGTTAAAAAGGAGATATTTATAATAAGTTACGGGTGAACGATCCGGCCGTTGGGTTCACTTCAGCAGGTACCGTCAGAATCCACGGACGGTGTGCATTTCCACGCCTACCGGTTCGTCCTGCAGGCTTTCGCCGAAGGCCGATCGAGGCGCCGTGTTAAAAAACCAGCGGTAATCGAATACATTCAGCGGATCCTCGATCGGTTCCTCGTGAATCGTAAGTGAGTGGAGCCGTAGACGGTCGCTCGACTGGAGATTGTACACGCGGTTCAGGTGGCGCGGCGGAATTCGCGGGAAGCGGGTATCGCTTATCACCACCAGGTCCGTGGTGGTGCCGGGATCCGATCCTTCCAGAATCGAGAGCCCTTTTTCCATCGCCGGTGCTGCGTCGGTACCGTCCGTAAAGGAATCCTCCAGGAGCCGGATGATCTGATCGATCAGGGATTCCGGTACTGCCGGGGGCGATGAGCCGGTCATCGGCCCCTGGTGATCCTCCGCCGGCGGGGGAGTGCCGGTTTCGAGAACGTGCAGTTTGTCGGATTGCAGGATCACCGTAGCGGGGCGGTTGGAGAGAAGAGCTTCCCGGAGAACGCCGAGAACCGTCGCCCGGGCAACCCGTTCGGGTGTTCCGCGCATGGATCCGCTGGTATCGACGCAGAGGATGATCCGACCCCTCGCGCGTTTCCGCCGGGTCCGTTCCGTAATCGTACGGCTCGTTACGCGTTGTACCGCCATGGCGCGCTCGTGGCGGAGGTGCAGCAACGCTCCCTCGACGTACTTCCGGGCAAAGAGGTCTTCCGTCGCGGGAAACGCCAGAAGCCCCAGGTCGGAGAGAATCGTTCCGGTCATGCCGGTTCCACGGGAAAGACCCGTGACCTCGCCCAGACCGCGGTCGCGTTCCTCCCGGATCGTCACGGGAACCTCCCGTTCCGTCTCCACCTCTCCCGGTGGGCGGGTATCCGTACCGCGCGCGAGAACTGCGCACAGTTCCTTCAGACGCGGCGCGCGGAGCAGATATTCCTCCCAACGGGTGAGAACGGACCAGCGGATCTCTCCCTGCTGGGAGTTCAGCACGTCCCAGTGCCCGCCGGCGCCGAAGATCTCCTTCACGCGGGCCTGGCGTTCGCAGAGTTTAGGGACGGTCTCGTTCAGGTGATCCGCCAGGGGGCTCGCCACCAGGCGCAGCGCTCGCTCCCGTCGGAGGTCGCGCCGGTTGCCGACGACGCGTCGGCGCTCCTCCACAAACGTTTCAAGAACGGCCCGACGGTGATAGTCGGTCCCGGCCAGGTCCAGTTGTCGGCGGAGCGTTTCCCATCTATCCCGTTCTTCCGGCCAGTGACGGGTCGCCGCGTCCAGATGCTCCTCGAGCGTGTCCGGAGAAGGATCTTCCGAACCGGGCCGCTCGTCGATGAGATCCTCCATCGGCGCCGACGCTTGCAGATCCTCCCAGAGCGAGGCAAACCATCCGGCGATCGCCAGCGCTACCTGGTCCGCCAGGGAGTGATCCAACCCATGGATCGTGGACCGTCGGAGCAGCGAATAAAAGTGAACGAGACTCCGCGCGAGCGGCCGCGGCAGATCCGTCGCCGAGGCCGGCGCGGGCCGGTCTGAACCGCCGGTGGACGCAGTGAGAAAACTGTAGAGCTCGCGGTAGAGCACGGCGCGATGCCGTGCGTAGGAGTCCGCCCGGGGGATGTTACTCGAGATCGCGGAGGGCATCGTCGATTTCCAGCTGCAACGCAGCGAAATCCCGGGCTGCCTCGTCCATCCCGGCGGCGACAATTTCTGCCCACGACCGGTGCACGAAGAGGTGGTCGATCGCCTCGCCGGCGCTCATCTCCCGATAACGCCGGACCGCTTCAATGACCTGATCGGTCTCGGAGCGCAGGTCCCGCAGGCGCGTTGCCAGCGAGTCCCTGGTCTCCTTGTCCAACTCCACCGGCCGTTCCTGTTCGCGTTCGACCTGAACCGTCTCCACGGAAAAGCGGTCTTCCGCGATCTCCACCGTTACCGGGTCGATCAGCCGTACGGGGAACCGCTCGGAGTAGGCGTAGTCCTCCTCGTCGCCGTAGAAAAAGAGGTCCGTCTCTATCGCGGTCTCCTCGTTCAGGTTCTGGAAATCGCCGATCCAGATCAGGGTCAGGTGATCCTCCACGAAGTCGAGAACGCGATAGTACTCGCCGCGGTACTCCAGCGGTACTTCCGTAGACTCCCGTTCCAGAACGAATCGCGCCGAACGGACGTCCGCCAGCGTCGACGCGAGGCGGTGACGAAACGCCTCGGCGTCGAATCGTCCCGAGGTGCTGTACCGGTAGAGCGTCTCTTCCACGATCGTGTTGATCACCTCCACCTCGTCCCGCCGGGACCAGAGGCAATGACGCATGAGAATGCAATCGAACACGTCCACCTCGGTTCGATCGTTCAGATACGCGCTCGTGCGCAGCAGGTTGGCGATCTGCTTCCAGCGGCGGTCGCTCACGGTGATTACCGGTCCTTCTCCTTCCTGCATCCGGTTATGGCGGCTGATCCGTTCGCGTATATCCAGGATGAACTCCCTGATATCCTCGGGTACGACGACCCGGTCGATCTCGTCGTGCCACTCGTCCAGTTCATCCGGGGTGATCCGGTCCTTCTCGGGGATACTCCCGGGGAGGTCCGAGCGGGTGTCCAGGAGCAGTTGCAGAAACGCCTCCTGATCCTCGATCGGGTTCGTCTCCATGCGCAGGAGGAAGCGGTCCCAGAGGTTGGAGAGCGCCGCATCGTCCTCGGGCGGAAGCGCGCCGGCGGCGCCGATCACCGTCTTGAGCGGGAGCGCCATATCCTCTTTGCCGTTCCGGAACCGGCGCTCGTTTATCGCGGTGAGAAGGGTGTTGAGGATCGGACTCGAGGCGTTCCAGATCTCGTCCAGGAACACTATCTCCGCCGCTGGAAGGAACCCGTCCACGATCCGCTCGTACTGATCGTGGTCCTTCAGGCGCGTGATCGAAACGGGACCGAACAGCTCCTCCGGGGTGCTGAAACGTCCGAGCAGGTACTCAAAGCTCCGGGCGTCCCGCAGCATTTCCGGGAGTCGTCGGGCGATCATGCTCTTGGCCACCCCCGGCGGCCCGAAGAGAAACATGTTTTCCCGGGCGATCGCCGCGAGAACCGCCAGGCGAAGCACCTCATCCTTCTCATAGAGCCCTTCCGCGAGGGCTTCCAGCAGGTTACGGATACGGTCGGCACGCATACCCGTTACTGTTTCTCTTTCTCACGGAGGTGTCAAGACGAGAGCGTTCCGGTGTACGATCGCGGACGATGACGAATCGCGAGAAAAGCAAAGACGATCACCTGCTCTGGACGGAGCTGGGCCGGGAACACCTGGTCGAATCGCCGGTGTTCTCCATGGTGCGCAGCCGCCGCAGGAGCCCGGAAGGCACGGAATCGTCCTACTACCTGATGGACGCTCCCGATTGGGTCAACGTGGTGGCTCTCACCGACGATGAGGAAGGACGCCGCTGTTTCATCATGGTCCGGCAGTTTCGCCACGGCAGCATGCGGGTAAGCCTGGAGTTTCCCGGCGGGGTGGTGGATCCCGGGGAGGACCCGGAACCGGC
>SLRR01000186.1 GCA_007130865.1 Spirochaeta sp.
AGTGCACATCGCTCGTATGAACTCCGAGCTGATGGCCAAGCCCTTCGGTGGAGTTATCGCCAGTGTCATGGACAAGGCCGCGGTTGAGACGGAAGAAGTGATCGCTGCAGTTCTGAACGGTCGGGTCAGCACCGCCGCACGCTGAAACCCCCGGTTCTACCCGGAGCGCTGAAGCACGATGAGTTGAAACACGGTGCGCAAAAACGCGCCGGATGAGTCAACGTACAACCGGCCTTCCACGCGGAGGGCCGGTTTTTTTCGTGACTAAACTTGCGATAACGCAAATTACTGTAGTATATTTTGGTAATCGTAGTTTTTACTCTGTTTTGTTGACGGAAAGTATAAAAAGGTCGGGCGTTTTCCGGGGGAGGTAAGCCTTCAATATTCCACTGTACGGCATCGTGTCACAACTCGTTTTCATTCTGTTGCTGGGATTCACCACGGTATCAACGATCGCGTCCGGACTGTATATCTATTTCGCGTCAAATCCCTCCTGGGCACCGTTGAAGGCCAGTATCCTCGGTATCGTATTGGTGCTTTTTCTCGGGATCGTCATCCTGGAAAACTCATCCAGGGCCGCGGACGAGATCTCCGTGCACTGGCTCTACGGTACGCCGGTACTCATGGTGGTGGCGTACTTCCTGCTGCGATAAAACGTCCGGCGGAAAAAATCGTGCTATCATACCGGCGGAGGTACACCGCCGATGAAGCTTAAAAAAGTAGCGCTCTTTTCCAACGAATATCCCCCCAATATCTATGGTGGAGCCGGGGTGCACGTGGAGTACCTCAGTCGCGCCCTGGCGGAACTGGTGGAGGTGGAAGTCCGTTGCTTCGGCGATCAGGACATCATCGACGGTAATCTCCGGGTAAAAGGATACCAGCCCTGGGAAGAGATGAGCCGCAACACGGACCCGCGCTTCACCGGCGCCACCGGAGCGATCTCCCGCAGCCTCGCCATGGCAAAGGACACCCTCGACGCGGACGTCGTGCACTGTCACACCTGGTACACCCAGATGGGAGGGATCCTGGCGGCTAAACTCTGGGATATCCCCTTTGTCCTGACCACCCACTCCCTGGAACCGCTGCGCCCCTGGAAAGTCGAACAACTCGGCACCGCGTACCACCTGAGCAGCTGGATGGAACGTACCGCGATCGAGAACGCCGACGCGGTAATCGCCGTCTCCAAGGAAACGCGCAAGGACGTCTTTGACCACTTCGGCGCCGCCGAGACCAAGACTCACGTGATCCACAACGGGATCGACCTGGAGGAGTACCGGCGCGATCCCGCCACGGACGTACTCGAGAAGCACGGCGTAGACCCGGGTAAACCTTTTGTGCTCTTTGTAGGCCGCATCACACGACAGAAAGGGATCATCCACCTGGTGGACGCGATCAAGCACATCGATCCGGAGATCCAGGTGGTGCTCCTGGCGGGCGCACCGGACACGGAGACGATCGCCCGGGAGATGAACGAACACATCGCCGAAGCCCGGCGTCAGCGGAAAGGAATCACCTGGATCGACACGATGCTGCCCCGCCGCGAGACGATCCAGTTCTACTCCCACGCAGCGGTCTTCTGCTGTCCCTCCGTGTACGAACCGTTCGGGATCATCAACCTGGAAGCGATGGCCTGCGAGACCGCCGTAGTAGCCTCCCGCGTGGGCGGCATCCCGGAGGTGGTGGTTCCCGACGAGACCGGCATCCTGGTGGATCTGGAGCTGGAGCGGGGCACCTTCTTCCCGCGAGACCCGGACGGGTTCTCCCGGGCCCTGGCGGACGGCATCAACCGGATCGCCCGGGATCCGGCGCTGGCCCGGCGCATGGGTGAAGCAGGCCGCCGCCGCGCGGAAGACCACTTCAGCTGGCGCGCGATCGCGGAGAAAACCCTAACCCTCTACGAAGCGCTGATCGAGCGTAAGCAGGTGGTGGTGTAGAAGCGCTAGTTTAGCGGCGGCTTTATGGGGATTTCTCAAGCGACTGACACAAATCCGCATTCGCAACAAGCCTGCCCGGGGGCAGGCTTGTACACTGTGTTTATCTAATCGTCGTTACCGTTGGCGTGCGGCATCTCCCCGAAATCCAACCCCGTAACGTCGATCGAAACACGTTCCGGGACCCCCTCGAAAGTGAATACGAACGCGGTCGGGATAAACGTGCGGTCGCCGTTGTAAAACTCTTCTCCCGCGATGTACATCGGGGTACCATCCATTGGCTGCTCCTCCTCACCGAATGGAGAAAGGAGAACGTACACGTCGTACTCGTTACCGATTGTTCCCATCCAGGGAATTCTGAGGTCGCCCACGTCACCACCGTCCTCGTAATGCATGAGAAGCGGAACCGACGCCTTTCCGTCAAACCCGATATAATTGAGATCCACTATGGCCGAGCCGAGAGCGATCGGGTGCGCGTCCTCCGCGATATTCCCCTCTTCATCAAACACGTTCCAGTTCCTGGGAAAAAGCGCGGCCGCGGCGGCCCAAGACGTACCGGCGGTAGATACGTAACCCCCGAACTCGTCCATGATTTCAGGTGGAAATGGCTCCCCACCCTGCTTGAGTATACCTTCGATATCGATGATCACGCCCCCTTCCTCCGCGATCAGGTAATGGAAGGCACGGTAATGGTTTGCGGTAAACAACCCGGTGGCACCGAAGTAATCCCCTCCGGCGGAGAACGTCGTGCTGCCGTTGAACGGTGTAAAACTGCCGTGTACGTCCACGGACCCGGGTACCCACATATCGAGTTCGTTCCTGAGCATCACGAACACGTTGTACGTCCCTTCCTGCTGCCACGGGCGAGCCGAACCGACTTCCCGCATGAGACGTGCCTCCGCTTTTAAGTAGCCCGGCTTGCTGCTATCCGCGACGAGTTGCGCGTCGCCGAAGGCGATCCAGACCTGGGAGATGATCGACATCAACGCTCGGTCGGAGAAGCCGCTTGCCCGGTAAGGACCGATGATGTCGCCGTACAGATCGAACCCATCCTCGACCAGACCGATAATAACGGACTCGTACCCCGCAGGGATGTTGTTGATCTCCACGATCGAACAGAGCAGGTCGTAACTGCTCGTGGCAATCGTGACCGTGTTGGTAACCCCGGAATTTATCTGCTGCTCCACTTCTCCGTAATACCGGTAATCCGAAACGTCCGTATCCCAGGTGTAGACCCGTGAAGATACGACAAAGGTAAGGAGCCCGGGTTGAAGGCTCAGGTTAGCCCGGTAGACACCGTCAATTTTCTCCATTCCTGTTTCCACGATGCGCCGACCCGCGCTGTTGAACACATCCAATTCCACCCAATAGTGCTGTCCGTCCTCCAAATCCGGCTCGTCGTAGATCGAGGAGGGCCCGAAGTGACTCTCCGCCAGGATCTCCACGTTCACAATTACCTCGTCCGCTCCCGGCGCCGCGCGGCCCGAACCGTCACCGCTTCCGCCGCTGAATGGATTCATGCATCCTGCCGCTACGGACAGGATAAGCACGATCAGAGCGCTGCAACCCAACAGCTTTTTCATATAGTCCTCCGTTCAATCACCTATTTCCACGTCGACCTCGCCCGTGTCGTCATCAACGATGACCTCCACATCCTCGTCACCGTCGTCCACGATGATCTCCACGTCCTCGTCACTATCGTCCACGACGATATCTACGTCCTCGTCACCATCGTCCACGACGACGTCCACATCTTCTTCTCCGTCGTCCACGATTATCCCGACATCTTCTTCACTGTCGTCGAGGACGATTTCCACGCCGGTACCGTCGGTCACGACGATATCGACGCTCGCAACGTTGGACGACCAGATCGCGTAGAGCGAGACGTCGGTATTCCCCATGCGAAACGTTGCTCCTGCCAGCCGGTTGGTACCGCTGCCGTTCGCGGCGGTGTTCCAGTAGAGAAAGGCGTATCCCTCGCGAGCCATACTTCCCGGTCCCAGGACTGTTACCGTTTCGCCCTCGGCGTACAACCGTTCGTCGACGGGAACCGTTTCACTCGCTACGCTGGAATGGTTGCCCTCGTAGATCACGCGATATATACGAGAGCCTGTACCTCCGCCACCGGAGTCATCGCACGCAGAAAGCAACAACAGTGACAGAATTATCAGCGCGCAACCGATTCTTTTCCGCTTCATCACACTCCCCTTTCCTGCCTGGGCGCGATGTCGTTCAATACGCATCGCCGATGTGTGTCACGGCTATAGAGGAGTTTTTATTGGTTTCATAGTCTCCTCCTCACATCCGGTACAGAGCGATCCCGACGGGATCGGAGTCCGACGAGCTCACGAGAATGAAGAACCGTCCCGCCGGGAATCGAGCGAGTACGGGACCGGAGGATCCCGGTTCCCGTTCCAGAACCGCGTCTCCGGAGATATCAGGTATAGTCGTGTAGTAATCCGGTTCAAAAACGCTAACCCGCGTGGTGGATCCCGCAGTGCACGAGATAGCCATAAGACCGCCGCTTGTGTCGAAGAAGAACCAGCCGGGTTCAACCTCCGGCAGCGTCGATGGAGGCTCCGGGAGGACGCTGAGCCGGTCCGTATCCAGAAAAAAACCGGTTGATCGCGAACGGTACATGTACTGCGCGGTAGGAGAAGACCGACCGTCGGATGCGAACGCACGGATCGAAATGCTCATCTGTCCGGATGCGGAAGTACCTGGTTCCCAGACGGGATCGGAAAGGGACACGGATCCAGCAACGGCACCACCACCGGCCGTCCGATACCGCAACGTTACACCAGGTTCCGAGATCGCCCGGATCGTGGCTCCCGTCGGTACGAGACCGGAGGCGGGATGCAACAGTGGCCGTTCCGGTGCTATATCAAGTACCGCGGACTGCACCGTTCCAAACTCGTCCGGTGCGGAGGCCACCGACACGAACGACACGGTCCCATCTGAGATCACACGGGACGGTCCCTGTGTTCCCGGCGGCGGCGGTGAACCGGCGTTCTGCCACGCACCCGCTGCGACGCGGCGAAACCATCCGCCCGTATCACCGTCCCCGACATCCCCTCCACCGACAATGAGGTCATCCCGGTCAACGAGCAGGATCGGTCGGGCAACGGCGACAGGCAGGAGTTCGACAGAACTCGGGAAGAGCCGACCGTGGTCACCAATCGAAAAACGTTCCAACTGATTCACCAGGTAACCCCCGGTGCCGTGGATTCCTCCAGCGACAACCAGTGACAACTCCTCCATCGACCCCATGACAACGGCTGCTGCTGCCGTGCGCGGATAACCCAGCTTCTCCGTGGCCGGGTGCCAGTATCCGATCTGGCCATCGTTATAGATCCGTGCGTGTATGATCTCATCGGTAGCGCCGGTCGCAGTGGTACCTCCCGCGAGAATGACCCGTCCTTCCTGGAGCACCCAGGCGGCATCGTACAGACCATGAGGAAGAGATCGTGGGTTGCGCTCCCAGTGCGCGCTGCTCCCGAACCCGAGCCGACCCGTGGACGCGGAAACCGCTGTATAGAATATCTCCTCCCGGGGGACACCGGTCGCGTCACGGCCACCGACAAGATAGATCAGACCGCCAGAAACAAATGCCGCGGCGCCCTCACGCGGTTCGGGAAGCGACGCCTGTATTTGCCTGGAGGCGTGGTCGGGAGTTCCGTCCGGAAGTAGCGGAATCATCTGCACCTGGTTGGTCACCATTCCATTTTCACCGCGACCGCCGATTAGATACATAAATGCGCCATACTGCGCAATAACGGCCCCCGGCCCGGTGGTTGCGTACAGGCGCTCTCCGGTTCCCGACGTTCCGCCGGATGAGAAGAGACCGTTACAGCCGGAAAGGACCGCGGCAACAAGGAGGACACAAAGTATTCGAACACGCGATTCCAACACGTATAAACTCCCTGTAATGCTAAGCGTAGGCTTGGAGGAAATTCGGGCACAATCGGGAAAGCGCTGATACGGGTCGGGCTATTCCCGATCGAAGCACTCCGAAGGATGATCAAGATTGATCAGGCCGATCGATACGGCGTAACGTACCAGACCGACCGAATCTTTGATGCGCAGTTTTTTAACGATGCGCTGGTGGTGCGTTTCAACGGTCTTGCGGCTGATTCCCAGGTTGTATGCGATTTCCTTGTTGTTTTTTCCTTCTGCGAGCATCGCGAACACCGTGCGTTCACGTTCGGTGAGGGTGTTATACCGCTCGTCGGAACTCCGGAACGTCGGGTCCGGCAGGGAACGGACCATCTCCAGCATTTCCTGACCGATCGAGGAGCCGACAAAGAGACATCCCGAGTGAACGGCGGTGATAGCCTGATACAACTGCTTTGGCGTGGTGTCGTTGCAGATGAATCCGTGTACTCCGAACTCGGCGGCGTCACGGATCCTGGTCCGTGCTATCCCGTTCATCAGAGCCAGAAAGTGGATCGTTGGTTTATTCTGTTTCAGCGGACGGAGCACGCTGAAAAGATCTCCCGGCACGCCAATATCAAGAATCAGAATGTCCGGTGGACGGTCCATACATCGAGCTACGGTGTCGATCGCATCGCAGGACTCGCCGATAACCTCCAGACCCTGGTCTTTTGCGAGGACAGCGCGAACTCCTTCGCAGAGGAGCGAGCAATCGTACATGAGGAACACCCGTATCGGTTGCACAGTATGTTCTCCTGACCTTTGTCACAATTATCCGGTCTGGAGACAATAAAAACAATGGGAACGGGTGTTATCGCGCCGTAACTGAATCGCCGATCGCGGTACCGCGCGGCGCCGGACCGTTTAATCCCGCCCGCCGGCAGCGGTCCACACTGCGATCAGTCCCGTGTACAGGGGCCGGAAGCGCCGGCCGAACTCGTGGTACAGCGCGGTCTGCGCCGTGAAGCCTGTGCAGTGTCCTGCGAGTACCTGCCCGACGTTCTCGTCACGCAGCCTCGCGACGGTGGATTCGATCGTGGTCTGATCGGCGGTGATCAGGTGCAGGCCGCCCATGA
>SLRR01000139.1 GCA_007130865.1 Spirochaeta sp.
ATCACCGAACAGGTGGAAACGGGCATCCGTGCGATCGACGGTCTCGTCCCCACCGGCAAAGGTCAGCGCCTGGGAGTGTTCAGCGGCAGCGGCGTGGGTAAATCCACCCTGATCGGGATGATCGCGCGGAACACTTCGGCGGATGTGAACGTGATAGCTCTCATCGGCGAGCGCGGGCGCGAGGTGCGGGAGTTCATCGACAACGAACTGGGAGAGGAGGGACTCGCCCGGAGCGTGCTCGTGGTATCCACCTCGGATACCCCCGCGCTTGCGCGTCTGCGGGCCGCCTACGTGGCTACCACCGTGGCGGAATTCTTCCGGAACCAGGGGCGGGATGTGATGCTCATGTTCGACTCGGTCACTCGCTTTGCCCGGGCGCAGCGCGAGATCGCCCTTGCCCGGGGGGAGGGGCCCGCCTCACGGGGGTTCCCGGCTTCGGTGGACGCGATCCTTCCGCAGCTGCTCGAACGGTGTGGAACCAGTGAGCGCGGAACGATCACCGGTTTTTATACGATCCTGGTTGAAGGGGACGATCTTGACGAGCCGGTATCGGACTCGGTGCGGGGGATACTGGATGGACACCTCGTGCTGAACCGGGAACTGGCGCAGCGCAACCACTACCCGGCGATCGACGTGCTGGGAAGCGTCAGCCGTCTCGCCAACAAAGTAACCACCGTGCCGCATCGGGACGCCGCGGCGATCGTACGTCGGTACCTGGCGGTGTATCAGGAGTCGGAAGACCTCATTAATGCCGGTGTGTATACCGCCGGGAGCAATCCTGAGATCGATGAAGCGATCCAGAAACGCCCCGTGATCAACGCGCTGCTGCAGCAGGAAATCGACGAGCGAGGAACGATCCAGGAGAGTCGGGAGGAACTGATGAGAATCGCCGGTATCGAACCGGACGCACCGGAACCGGACGCACCGGAACCGGAGGTGAACGATGCGTAAGTTTCATTTCCGACTGCAGTCGATCCTGGACGTTCGACGGTATACCGAAGACCAACGAAAGATGGAACTCGGAGCGATCTCCTCCCGCTGCGCGTACCTGGAACGGGAGATCCGCGCTCGCCGGGAACTACGTCACTCCACGCTGACCGTACTCGAGCCCGGGACGCGAGCGGAGGATATAACCTATCGGCACGCGCAGGCGGCGTACGCACAGCGGCTGAAAACGGAGGCGGCGGAACTGGAGCGGAAACTGGAAACTGCCCGAAAGGAACGTACGGTCGCGGTCGAGCGGTATCGGGAGGCTCGAAAGCAAGCGGACGTACTGGATCGACTCCGCCGGCGTCAGGAACGAACGTATTTCCGGGAACAGAAACGGGACGAGACAAAGCGGATGGACGAGATCGCCATGAGTCGGAGGATGCACCATGCCGACACGATATAGCAAGATGGGAGCAATTCCCCAGATTATCCTGCTGCTGCTGCTCATTACCGTTCTTACCGTGGTGGGCCTGCTTTGGTTCGATTACCTGGGTCTGCTCCGGGCACAGGATCTTTTCTCGCCTGTCCTGCGGCTGGTGGGTATGGAACGCCGGGAAGAGATCGAGGACGTTGACGACGTGATGCTCATGGACCGGCTCCGTTTGGAGGCGTTGCAGGAAGCGCTGGAGCTGGAGTTTGAGGCTCTCGAGGGACGCAGGTCGGAACTTGAAACGGAGCGACTGGAGCTGGAGCGGCAGGAGCAGGAACTGGCGGTTCGGACGGAAGAACTGCAGGAACGCGAAGTTTCGCTCAATGAACGGCTCCGACAGTACGAAAATAGAAGAGCAGTGCTTGTGCAGAACTCGCGCTATCTGACGAGTATGCGGCCTGCCGCGGCGGTAGAGATCCTGGAGGGGTACGACGACCAGCTCCTGATCGATACGTTGCGGGTTACGGAGGAACTGGCACGGGAAGAGGGCGAAATGTCGCTTGTCTCCGTGTGGCTCTCCAATATGCCCGCCGCCCGGGCAGCGGATATTCAGCGCAAGATGACGCTCCGGCCTGACGATTGACGAGGGAGGTGCCTGAAGAGTGTATGGATTTACCGTGACGCCGGCTACTATCGGGATCGACCCGGTAGGCGCAAGGGACGGATTCCCCTTGGCGTCCCCGGAACCGGAGAAGTCCTTTGCGGACTATCTCGCGGAACTGGACATATCCAGAGAAGGGATCTCACCGGAGGGGACGCAGTCCCGCGTGGCCGAGGATCGGCGTCCCCCGGGATCATCGTCTCCGAAAGAGAGCGAGGAACACCGGACGCGACTGGAGGCGGAAGAGTCAGCCCACGAACAACGCTTGCGGCGTGACGCGGAAGCGGCGGAAACCGAAAGCGCGAAGGATGCGGGAGACGTAAAAGACCCCGGAACAGCAAAAGACTCCAAAGATGTAAAAGATGCCGGACACGGGGAGGACGCGAAGAACAGCACGCGTCAAAAAAACGAGGCTGAAGAGTCCGCCGCGTCCGCCGCGCTCGCCACGGAACCGACCCCGGACAAACCAGTTACGGTAAAAGAGAAACTTCAGGACGAGAGCGACGACTCCTCCGGAGATGATCCGCGACGCCGGATCGCTAAGGCGTTTGTTCACGACACCGATAAAACGAAGCGTTCCGGCGCGAACGACGCGGAAGCCCCCTCGGACGGGAAGTCCCGAGACCGTGTTGCCCGGGCGCGAGCCGAGGCGGCACGGAAGGAATTTTCCCACGAGAAGAAGCCGGGAGAAGATCAAATTCGGGACGGAGCCGGCGTCCGGGTGGCCGATTATGACGTGACTGCGCGGGATAACGCAGATCTCCGGGAAGGAAAGCACCGGGAACGCCCGGAGGGGGACAACTCCCGGCGTATCGCCTCGCTTGCCGGAGAAAACGCCGGAGTCGACCGCCGCATTCGTGGTCGGAGCGGCGAGAACAAGGATGCGGCGGAACGGAAAAGCCGTGACGAACTCCGGGGAATCCAGCGTGATCCCGGCGATGCCCGGGCGAACCGGAGAACGGTACGATCCGCAGAAGATACCAGGCGGACGCAGAGCGATAACGATCGCACGGTCCGCGAGATCCTGGTAAACCTCCAGGACGAAGGTGCTTCCGACCGGGAAAATTCCTCCGGGTCCGAAACGCGGTCGCTCCTGACGCGGGTGGACTCACTCCCGGGAGAACCGGGTGGACGGACCGGTGCGACCGGATCGATCCCGGATGCGGCGCAGCACCTTGCGCGGCGTTTGAACGGTTCGCTCGGCGACAATATCGTTCGCCAGGCCCGGGTTATCCTCAAGGACAGTGACCGGGGGGAGATACGGCTGGTTATCCGGCCGCCGGAGCTTGGACGCGTGCGCATCCAGCTTCAGATGGATCAGGGTCATATAGCCGGCCGTATTCTGGTCGATAATCAGAATGTGCGCCAGGCTATCGAGCAGAACCTGGCGGCGCTCCAGCGGGCGTTCCAGGAGGCGGGGCTCGAGATGGGCGAGCTTGAAGTGAGTACCGGCGACGCCCGCCAGGACTCGCGAGGGGAATCGGATCCGGCGGGGTCCGCCCACTCGCGGGGAGAAGACGACCGGGGAGCAGATCAGTTTGGACGACAGGTGAAGAGTCCGGTGGAGTTTGATTACGGTCATCGCCGGATAAACCTGGTGGCTTAGGACGAGGAGTGACGATGGATATTTCTATGAATATGACCGCAACAGAGCGCGCCCGGGTAGCGTCTCAGGCGAACGCTTTCAACCGGGCTCTAACCGAATCCGGGTCACCCGGCGCGTCGCAGGAACTGGGGCGTGACGAATTTCTCAAGATCCTGCTTACACAGCTGCAGAACCAGGATCCCACCAACCCCATGGAGGACCGCGAGTTTATCGGTCAGATGGCGCAGTTTTCCGCCCTGGAGCAGATGACCAACGTAGCCCGGGGATTCCGGGAACTCAACGACGTGCTTACCGCGGGGCGTGCATTGAACGTCCTGGGGCGCGGCGTGGAGATCCGGAACGGCGCCGAAACGATTCAGGGTACGGTGACGGCGGTTACGCAGGGAGCGACTCCACAGGTTACCGTCAACGAGCGTGAATACGACTTCTCCGCGATCGAGCGAATCTTACAATAGGGGGTAGCAGACAAATGATGCGATCATTATATTCCGGTGTTTCCGGATTACAGAATCATCAAACCCGGATGGACGTGATAGGAAATAACATTTCCAACGTCAACACGACCGGATTCAAGCGCGGCAGGGTCAATTTTCAGGATCTGATCTCTCAGATGATGAGGGGGCCTGCCCGACCGGGAGAACGCGTGGGAGGAATCAACCCCCAGCAGGTAGGTCTCGGGATGCAGGTGGCCACGATCGACACGCTGCACACCCAGGGTTCCCTTCAGACTACCGGAATTAAAAGCGATCTCGCTATCCAGGGTGAGGGGTTTTTTATCCTCCGTGCGGGGGAAGAAAACTACTACACCCGGGCAGGGGCGTTCGGTGTCGACGCGGAAGGCTTCCTGGTTAACCCTGCCAACGGCATGCGCGTCCAGGGATGGCAGGCGGAGACGGTGGACGGGCAGACGATGATCAACAGCTCGGCGCGACCGGAAGACCTGATCATCCCCGTGGGCAGTAAGGATCCGGCCCAGGCAACCACGGAGGTTTTTCTCGCGTCAAACCTGAACAAGAATACCCCTCTGATCCCGGAGGACGCCACGGCGGCGCAGGTCCAGGAGGGCACCTGGACGGTGGAGTACGATATCTACGACTCCTTCGGAAGCACTCACACCCTGCGCATCGACTTCTCCCGGAACCCCGACGCAGAGAACCAGTGGCTTGCCGAGGTAGCGATCGGTCCCGAGCTGGATGAAGCGATCCCGCAGCAGCTCAGCGTGGGTGGTGTGGATAGCGTCGACGGCGCCACGTTCATCGTGGAGTTCGCCAACGACGGTACGCTGCAGTCCGTACAGAACCCTGAAGGGGGCCTGGTCAACACCGATGAGCTGGGCGTGCAGATCACCTTTGACGTACCGGAGTCGAGCATTCCGATCGATCCGGAAACGGGCCTCCCCGAGGATGCGCCGCAGACACAGGTGTTCGACCTCAACCTCGGTCGCGCTGGTGCATTCGTGGACAGCATGACCCAGTACGCGTCGGAGAGTTCCACGAAGATCTTCAACCAGAACGGCTTCAACATGGGATACCTCGAGGATTACCGGATCGACCAGAGCGGTGTGATCACCGGTATCTATTCGAACGGTAACAACCGTTCCCTCGGCCAGGTAGCATTGGCCACGTTCGTGAATCCCGGCGGGCTGGAGAAGACCGGCGATACCAATTTTCAGGCATCGATCAACAGTGGGCTTCCCGACGTAGGAACGGTGGGAGTCGCCGGCAAGGGGACGATAATCGCCGGCGCGCTGGAGATGAGTAACGTGGACCTGGCGGAACAGTTCACCGATATGATCGTTACTCAGCGGGGGTTCCAGGCCAACAGCAGGACGATCCAGACCGCGGACCAGCTGTTGCAGGAAGTCTTAACATTGAAGCGGTAATAGGAGTACCTTGAACGGGGATGATCGAGTTAACACGGCTGGACGGGCGAACGTTCTACGTCAATCCACACCAGATTGAGTACGTGGAACTTAACCCGGATACGACGCTGATCATGCTCTCGGGTAAGCGCCTGGTAGTTCGAGAGAACTACCAGGTGCTCTTTCGGCGTATATTGGACTACCGCCGTGAGATAGGCCTGTTCAAGAACGAGGAGTAGCCCTATGGATCTGGGAACAATAATCGGTATCGTCACGGGGATGTCCATGGTGTCCATGGGTATCATCCTCGGCGGCGTCGGTGTCGGACCGTACATAAGTATCGACTCGGTCCTCATAACCATTCTCGGATCGTTCGGGGCGATGATGGTGGCCAATCCCCTGAGCCGGATGCTGGGGATCTCGTCATACCTGAAACACATTTTCACCGTCACCCACTGGAACGAGGAAGAGCTGATCAGTCAGCTCGTGGGGTTTTCCGACCGGGCCCGTAAAGAAGGACTTCTGGCGCTGGAGGACAACCTGGATTCCGTGGAGGACGAGTTCATGCGCAAGGGGATACAGCTCGTCGTGGACGGTACCGACCCGGATATCATCAAGCGTATTCTCTACGCGGACCTCAACCAGCTGCAGGAGCGGCACGATACGGGGATCAAGGTCTTTGACGACTGGTCCAAGATCGCTCCGGCGTTCGGGATGATCGGTACTCTGGTCGGTCTGGTGGCGATGCTCGGAAATATCGGTGGTGATTCCGCGGCGATCGGCCGCGGTATGCAGACCGCCCTCGTTACCACCCTGTACGGTTCGTTCTTTGCCAACCTTTTTCTTATTCCCATGAGGAGCAAGCTTCAGGACCGGGACAAGGAAGAGTCCCGGGTGAAAGAGATCGTTATTGAGGGTATACTATCAATACAGAGCGGTGATAACCCGCGGATTCTGCTGGAGAAGCTGGTATCCTTCCTGCCGCCGGGACAACGGCAGGCAGTGCGGACTGAGAGCGGCGCCGATTAAGAGCGCCGGAGGTTTTCGTTATGGCGGACGTACAGAAGAAATGCAAGAAGTGTCCTCCCGAAGGTGCGCCGGACTATATGCTCACCTACGGCGATATGGTCACGCTGCTGCTGACATTCTTTGTGATGCTTCTGACCACCGCAACTATTGACGGACACGAGCTGCGACTTATCCTGGCGGCGTTCCCCGGACTGGGTAGCCTGGAAGGCGGTAACACCCTGGAGGCGGGACGCCTGGCGGAGCTTGGGAACACGATCGAATCGCTCCCGTCGATGGAACGGGGACGTGCGCTGAGCGAGGCCCGGCGGGAGGCGATCAGCATCTTCCAGCCGGAGATTCAGTCGGAACTCGTTCGCGTCCAGGAGGATGAGCGGGGCCTGGTGATCTCCCTGGCGGGAGACGCCTTTTTTGATATGGCCAGCGCCGAGGTGCGGATAGAAGAGACCAGGTCGATCCTGCAGCGTCTTTCCCGCCTGCTCTCGGCCGATGCGCTGCGGGGCCGGTCGTTCCGGATCGAGGGACACACCGACAACGTCCCCACTGATCCCGCGGGACCGTGGCCGTCCAACTGGGAGCTGTCCACGGATCGCGCCCTGGCGGTGCTCCGGTATCTCACGGAGTTCGGTGTGCCGGAGGAGCAGTTCCAGGTGATGGGAATGGGGGAGTTTCGGCCCCTGTACGACAATACAACCCCGGAGGGCCGGGCCTACAACAGGCGGGTGGACGTCATCATTCTGACGGACGGCCATCTCTAGTAGTAGGCGCAGGAGGAAACGAGAATGTCGGACGAGATATTCGATCCTGATGAAGAGTCTGGTGGTGAGGAACAACAAGCGACGGGGAAGAAGCGGATCGGCTTCCTTCCCGCGATCGTAATTGACATCCTCAAGTGGAGCGCGATCGTAATCGGCGCGATCATTTTCATCGTGGTAACCGTGGTGATCACGGTGCGCATCATGGGTGGAGGCCAGGCCGAAGCGACTCGTCTGCCCCTGCAAAGCGGGTACGAGGAAGCCGGCGCGGAGATGCTCGACTGGTTCAGCCAGATCGGAGACGTTCGCGGTACTACCGCCGACGATGTGCGCCGCACCTTCATCGTGACACCTCATATCGGTTATCGGCCGGAAGACGACGCCACGCTGCAGGAGCTGATCCGTCGGGAGATTCAGATCCGCGAAGCGGTCGCGATCTACTTCTCCTCCCGTTCCGTGCGGGAGCTGGAAGGCGTGGAGAACCGGGAGCGTGTGAAGCGGGAATTGCGGGAGCAGATCAACCGCATAATGTCCAACAGGATCCGTGACGTGGCGTTCAGCCGTTACGAATTTATCGAATTTTAGGAAAAGTGCTTTTTTACCTTGCAAAAGGTCGGTGGTTGTGCAAAAAATGGTAACGGGGGATTTAGGGTGATATGAACGAAGTTCTGTCTCAGGATGAGATAGACCAGCTTCTCACGGCAATATCGTCCGGTGACGTCGAGACGGAGGAACTCTCCCAGCCGACGGAGTCGCGGAAGATCAAGATCTATGACTTCAAGCGCCCGGACAAGTTTTCCAAGGAGCAGATCCGCACCGTTTCTATCATGCACGAGACGTTTGCCCGCCTCACCACCACCGCGCTTAGCGCGCAGTTGCGCAGCCTGGTGCAGGTACACGTGGCGAGCGTCGATCAGCTCACCTACGAGGAGTTTATCCGATCGATCCCCAACCCCACCACGCTCGGCGTAATCAACATGGATCCGCTCAAGGGGTCCGCGATCCTGGAAATAGACCCGGCGATCACCTTTTCGATAATTGACCGCCTCTTCGGCGGGCAGGGCGAGGGCACAAAGGTCACGCGGGATCTCACCGATATCGAGACCTCCGTCATGGAGGGGATAATCGTCCGTATCCTGGGAAACATGCGCGAAGCCTGGTCCCAGGTGATCGACCTGCGACCACGACTCGGTCAGATTGAAACAAACCCGCAGTTTGCCCAGATCGTTCCGCCCACGGAAATGGTGGTGCTCGTGACGCTGGAGACGAAGGTAGGCGAGGTGGAAGGTATGATGAACTTCTGCATACCCTACCTGACGATCGAACCGATTATATCAAAGCTTTCCGCGCAGTACTGGTATTCCTCGGTTCGCCGGGGAGCGACCACGGAGAACCTGAATATTCTCCGGGAACGCCTTTCCACGATCTCGGTTCCGATGGTGGTGGAGATCGGATCGATGGATCTCACGGTCCGGGACGTGCTGTCCCTAGCGGTTGGCGACGTAATACGTCTCCAGGACTCGCATATACGCGATCACATGGCGCTTCGCGTGGGGGACCGGAAGAAGTTCTGGTGCAAGCCTGGACAGATCGCCAACAAGCTGGCGGTACAGGTAACGGGCCACATAGAACCGCTGGAGACGGAAGAATTTGAAGAACTGGTGGCGGAAGAAGGAGAGTAGGGAATGAGCGACGGGTCCCTGTCCCAGGACGAAATAGATGCTCTGTTGGCCGGAACCGGTGGTATAGACCTGGGTGACAGCTCCGGCACAGGGGGCGGTGGTGCCCCGGGCGGTGGATCTCTGGAGGGACTGAAATCTGCTCTCACGGAGACGATCCAGCAGCAGCAGTCCAACATGGCGATGATCACCGGCCGGACCGTGGAGGTAAACGCGCCGGCGGTAAACGCCGGTGCTCCCAGCGGTCTCAGCGGGAAGATCGTTCAGATTACGTATAATCTGGGTGACGCGGGCCGGCACCTGTACCTGATCACCGAGGAGGATGCGATCAAGTTTGCTTCCGCCTCGATGGGACTGGACGGGGTGGAGCTGGACGACGCCGCGCTCAACGCGGTACAGGAAGTTTTCTCCCAGGTCTCCGGTCCCGTGATAAATACGCTCAGCGAGAAAACCGGCGCCACGATAATGCCGGAACCGCCGACCGCCGCGATCGTTTCCGCGGATTCTCTGGGTCTGCCGAGTGAACCGGTGTACGCCCGGTACGCGGTTATGCTCGGCGAGGATGATTCCACCGTTGTTTACGAGATATTCGAGCAATCTTTTGCGAACAAACTTGAATCGGCTGCACCTGCGGGGGCAGCCCAGCCCGCCCCGTCCGGCGGCATGGAGGCGATGGGAACCGGCATGGGAGACATGGCGGGAATGGGCGGCATGGGTAACATGGGCGGCATGCAACCTCAGGGAGGAGGTCAGATGGGCAACATGATGCCCGGCATGGGCGGCGGCGCCAATGTGCAGTCCGTACAGTTTCCGAGTCTGCAACAGGGGTCGGGTGGATCCGAGCAGGGCAATATCGGTCTGCTCATGGACGTGTACATGGAGATGACGGTCGAGCTCGGCCGTACCAAGAAGCTGATCCGGGAGATCCTGGGGATGGGTGAAGGTACGATCATCGAACTCGACAAGCTCGCCGGTGAGCCGGTGGATATACTGGTTAACCACAAACTGATCGCCAAAGGCGAGGTCGTGGTTATCGACGAGAACTTTGGTGTGCGCGTGACGGAGATCGTCTCGCCTATGGAACGGGTAACCGACATGACGTGACGATCTGATTGCGAATGAACGGGGCGGCAGACCCGGTCATTCGTGTACGAGGGGAGGGGAACACTGAATACTTCACGTCTTCTGTGCGCGGCGCTCTGTGCGCTGACGCTCATGGCATTGACAGGTACACTCTACGCGCAGGACGGAGCCGTTTCCGGTGACGGGGACGGCGCGCCTGCGGTGGAACGGGGACAGGATGAACGCGAACTCCGGTTCGCTCCGGCTTCCGACACCGGTGAGGACGGCGAGCCCGTCGGCGAGGTAGGCGCGTTCGGGGTAGCGGACCTCTTGCGAATGGTTCTGGTGCTGCTCATGGTGATCGGCGCTATCTATGGCGTCGTGTCGTTTCTGCGTCGCCGGACACCGTCAAAGGACAGCGATGAGGACTCGCCGATCCGCCTCCTGGCGACGCGGAACATCGGCGCTAATCGCGATCTTTACGCGGTGATGATCGGCCGGCAGGTGATGGTGCTTGGTGGCGGAGACCAGAGTCTGCAGCTCATCACTACCGTGGACGACCAGGAAACGATCGACGAACTCGTCCTGGCGGCGTCCAGTACCGCCGAGCGGTCGCAGCCACGCACCTTCGGGTCGATGCTCGGCCGCTGGATCGGGAACGCGGCCGTTCCCGGCAGTGGGACTACCGCCGGCCCCACACCGTCCGCGGACGGGGAAGCGACGCAGATCCGGTCATTTCTCCAGGTTCAGCAGGAACGCCTGAGGAGAATGCGATGAGACTCCGGAAGGCGGTGCCGGTACTTGCGGTGGCACTGGTGAGCCTCGTGGGAACGGTGGCGGGCGCGCAGTCGGTTAACGATCCCGACGTGAATACCCTGGGAGATCCTCTTCTGGCCCCGACAACCGGTGAAGAAGGTCTTCAGATCCCCTTCCTGGACCTGCAGCTGCGCGGTCCCGACGGGGGCGGTGAGGTAGCGTTCTCGCTGCAGCTGCTGCTGATGCTGGCGGTGCTGAGTCTCGCGCCGTCAATCATCATCATTATGACCAGCTTCCTGCGGATCGCGATCGTCCTGGATTTCGTGAAACGCGCGCTCTCTCTGCAACAGGTACCGCCTACGCAGGTATTGATGGGGATCGCGCTGTTCATGACGATTTTCATTATGTGGCCCACGTTTACCGAGATCTACGAGGAAGCCTACGTTCCGCTCCGGGACGGTGAGATCGGTCTGGACGCAGCGTACGGCCGGTTTGAGACACCCATGCGGATCTTCATGTTCCGGCAGATGCAGAGCGATACCCGGAGCGTGGAGCTGTTCATGCGACTTGCGGGGTTGAGCAGACCGGAGACGCTGGCGGACGTCCCCACGCACGTGCTGATACCGGCGTTCATCCTCAACGAACTCACGATAGCGTTCAAGATCGGTATCCTGCTCTTCATCCCCTTTATCGTGGTAGACATGGTAGTGGCGTCGGTACTCATGTCCATGGGTATGATCATGCTGCCTCCGATCATGATCTCACTTCCATTCAAACTGATCCTCTTCGTCCTCGTGGACGGGTGGAACCTGATCGTGCAGCAGCTCGTGCAGAGCTTTGGAGGTTATTTATGAGCTTGGGACAGGCGATAATGATCTTTCGCAGCGGCGTCTTTCAGCTTCTGATCGTAGCGTCGCCGATTCTGCTGATCGCGATGGTTACCGGTCTGATAATCAGTATCTTTCAGGCCACCACCAGCATCCAGGAGCAGACTCTCACGTTTGTCCCGAAGATCGCGGCGATTCTGATCTCGCTGCTCTTCTTCGGCCCCTGGATAATGCAGATGCTCGTACAGTACACCCTGACGCTGATGAACCAGATCGGGAGCATGGGCTGACGATGGTACTCGAGGTGATCGCCCGGAACGCACCGATATTCTTTCTCGTTTTTGTTCGGATCTATGCGTTGCTCCGGGTGTCGCCTATTACCAACTCCGAGGCAATTCCCGGGATCGCCCGGGTGGCGGTAACGTTCTTCACGGCGTTCGGGGTTCTCCCCTCGGTGCTCGCCGGGGGGTACCCGCTCCCGGTGGCGGGACTCGATTTCATTCTGCTGGCGGTCGGGGAGATGCTGATCGGGATCCTGACCGGGCTCTTCCTGGTCCTGCTCTTTGCTGTTTTTCAACTTGCCGGGCAGTTCTTCTCACTGCAGATGGGGTTCGGTGCTTCCCAGGTGTTCGACCCGATGGCGCAGATCGAGATTCCCCTGGTAGGGCAGTTCCTCAATATGATCGCGATGATGGTGTTCGTTATCTCCGGGGGAATGCAGCGTATCTTTCTCCACGGAGTGCTCGGGTCGTTCTCCGCGCTCACCGCGGCGGACCTGGCCGGGGCCGGACCGGATATCTTCCCGCTGGTGACAGCCGGACTCGGTCGTCTCTTCGAGCAGAGTCTGGTCCTGGCGTTTCCGATCCTGGGTACGCTCTTCATGTTGCAGGTGACGATGGGGCTCTTCGGCAAGGCGGCACCGCAGATGAACCTGCTCATGCTGGGATTTCCCCTGGCGATCGGTGTAGCGTTTCTCCTGATCTTTCTCACGATGCCGTTCCTCGTGGAAGCGTTCGAGGTCGTGATAGACAGCGCGTTTCATCAGATAGATACGCTTCTCGCGGGTCGCGAGGTATGGAGTCAGGGAGGTTCACCGTGATAGTCGTCGGTGTGAGCACCGTACCGGATCCGACGTTTCCTGACGATTACGGATCCGCCCGGGACGAACTGCGGCGACAGCTCGCTGCGATGCACCTGCAGTGGTTTGCCGCGGAAGAGGAAGGTCGTACCGAGGACCCGACGGAACAGAAGATTCGCAAGTCCCGGGAGGAAGGCAAGGTTGCCAAGAGCCCCGACGTGAGTTCCGCGGTGGTGATGCTATTCTCAGTGGTAACGCTGGGACTGCTCGGTGAGTACATGCTGAATACAATCCTTTCCATGACGCGATTCTACCTGGGGCGTGCGGCGGAACTCGATCCGGTCCAGACGGGAATCGCCGCGCGGGCGTTTTTCAGCTTCTTCCCGAGGATCGTCCTGCCGATCGCGCTGGTAGCGTTCGTTGCGGCGATATTCGGTAACGTGGTGCAGTTCGGGTTTCTCTTTACCACCAAGACGATCACCCCTGATCCGAAGCGGATCGCCCCGAACGTGGGCAAGTGGGCGCAGCGCTCCTTTCTCTCGATCGAGGCGCTCTACAACTTCATGCGCAGCCTCGGAAAAGTTATCGTGATCGGAGTATTGTCCTACGGACTCATCCGTGCTCGCTTTGATACGCTGGCCAACCTGGTACGACGACCGTACCAGCAGTCGTTTGTGTACGTGGCGGAGCTCGTTTTTCTGCTCCTGATCTCCGCATCGATCATCCTCCTTGTGGTCAGTCTCTTTGACTACGCGTTCCAGCGGCGACAGCATCGGGAACAACTCAAGATGACCAAGCAGGAAGTGAAGGAAGAGCGGAAGCAGTTTGAAGGAGATCCCATGGTACGCAACCGCATGCGGCAGCGCATGCAGGATCTTCTCTCCCGGAATATGGTTCAGAGCGTCCAACAGGCGGACGTGGTGGTGACGAACCCCACCCACTTCGCGGTGGCGCTGCACTACGACCCCAGAACGATGAGCGCTCCGACGGTGACCGCCAAGGGACAGGATGAACGGGCTATGCGCATCCGTCGGATCGCGGAAGAGGCAGAGGTACCGCAGATTGAGAACAAACCCCTTGCGCGGGCTCTCTACGCCGAGGTGGACGTGGGAGAACAGATTCCCGAGAAGTTTTTCGAGGCGATGGTCATCGTTCTGCGCGAGGTTTACAAGATGACCGGAAAGAAGGTGATGTATGGCTGATACCCAAGGGATGCCGCAAGCCGGTTCCGCCCTGGGCGACATGCTGAGACACCGCAGCGATCTGATCGTCGCGGTTGGTGTGATAGTGATCGTGATGATGCTCATCATCCCGTTGCCGACGGTGTTGCTGGATACGCTCATGACGGCCAACCTCCTGCTCGGTCTCCTGACGATCCTGATCGTGCTCTACACGAGGAACGCCCTGGATTTCTCCGTGTTTCCCACACTGCTCCTGGTAGCAACCGTGTTCGGACTGGCACTGAACGTGTCCTCTACCCGGTTGATCCTGAGCCAGGGGGAGCAGTTCGGAGGACAGATAGTACGCGCTTTCGCCACGTTTGTAGTCGGGACCGAGGGATCCGAGGGACTCGTGATCGGATTCATCATCTTTATCATCCTGGTGGCGGTACAGTTTGTGGTTATCACAAAGGGTGCTACCCGCGTCGCGGAGGTGGCGGCGCGGTTCACCCTGGACGCCCTGCCGGGCAAGCAGATGGCGATCGAAGCTGAGTTCAATAACGGATCTCTCACGGAAGAGGAGATGACCCGGAAAAAGCTGGAACTTGAACGGGAAGTCGACTTCTATGGAGCGATGGACGGTGCCAGTAAGTTTGTGTCGGGCAACGTCAAGGTGGGAATCCTTATAACGGTGGTGAATATCATCGGCGGAATCGTGGTGGGAACGACGATTCACGGTGAGACGATCACCAACGCGCTTTATACCTACGTCTCGCTCTCCGTCGGTGACGGTCTGGTCACGCAGTTTCCCGCGCTCCTGGTAAGTACCGCCACGGGGTTGATCGTAACCCGGGCGATTTCCGACGGAACGTTCGGCGAGGACGTGGCTACGCAGTTTACCAACCAGGCGCGGGTGTACTGGATCGCCTCGGTATTTCTCCTGCTGCTCGCCGTTTTACCGGGGTTTCCGTGGTATGTTCTGATACCGATGTCGCTGCTCACCGGTTTCACGGCATTCCGCCTGCAGGCACGGGACCGTCGGGCCGCGGAGGAGCAGGCTGCGCAGGCGGCGGAACATACCAAGGAGCCGGCCCAGGCGGAACCGACCCACGTGGCTCCGCTGGATCCTCTCTCGATGGAACTCGGGTACGGACTTATTCCGCTGGTGGACAAGGAGAAGGGAGCGGAACTTCTGGACCGCATAACCAGCATCCGCCGGGAAATGGCTCTGGAGCTGGGACTGGTGGTACCGCGGATCAGAATAATAGACAACATGCGCCTTGGAGCGAGCGACTACAGCCTGAAGATCCGCGGCGTCGAGGTGGGACGCGGTACGATCCGGATGGGTTCCTACATGTGCATCAATCCCGGTGGCGTCCGCGAGGAGATCGATGGAGAGCCTACCCGGGATCCCGCGTTCGGTCTGCCTGCGATGTGGATCACCGAGGAGTCCCGGGAGCGTGCGGAACGGGCGGGGTATACCGTGGTGGACCCGCCGTCGATCGTGGCGACGCACCTTACGGAGGTGATCAAGCGTCACGCCTCGGACCTGCTGGGGCGCCAGGAAATACGGCAGATGCTGGACCAGCTCAAACCGGACTATCCCGCGGTGGTGGACGAGGTCAACAGTTCGCTGGGGCTCGGAGAGATACAGAAAGTTCTGCAGGGGCTGCTGCGTGAGCAGGTTTCTATCCGCAACCAGGTGGTTATTCTCGAAGCGCTGGCGGATAACGCCTCCGTGAGCAAGGATACCACGTTCCTGATCGAAAAGACGCGTCAGGCTCTTGGCCGGCAGATCTGTCTGCAGTACTCCGATGAGAACAGAACGATCCGGGTAGCTACGATAGATCCGGCGCTGGAGCAGGAGATCGTGGATAGCCGGGTGGACACTTCCCACGGACCGGTATCGGCATTGCCCCCGGCACGGCACCGGCAGTGGATCGATGCCGCGTCCGCCACGGTTCGAAGCATGCAGGAGCAGGGCACCTTACCCGTTCTCCTGTGCTCTGAAGCGGCGCGACCCCTGGTCAAGCAGAGTTTGGGCAGGGATATTCCCGATGTGGCGGTCCTCTCGATTCCCGAGATATCCGCGGATATATCGGTGGAGTCCCTGGGGCAGATTCAGATAAAAACGCAGAGCGAGGATTAAGGCATGGACTATTTTGTGGAGCAGGCACCGACCGATCAGGAAGTCCAGACAAAGATACGACAGAAGTACGGCGACCGCGCGCGGATTCTCGCCCGCAAGGAGATCCGTACCGGCGGCGTGCTGGGACTGTTTCGCCGTACCGCCGTGGAAGTGACGGGGTATTGCAGCCACGCGCCGCTGAAGCCGGTGCAGCGCGGAACGATAGGGGAGGAACGCACCAAGATCCTGGAGCACGTTCGAGGCCGCGAAGGGTCGCAGAAGACGCCGCTCCCCGAGGCCAACGGTAAGACCTCCAACGACCTGGAATCGGTTCTCACGGAGATCCGGGCGTTGCGGGAAACGATTCACTCCGACACGTCCCGCCGGTCCGGTACCGGATCCGGCGAGCCGGAAGCTCTTGAACAGCTGCGTGCGGTCCTGGAGGACAACGACTTCTCACCCGCTTATACGCGGATGATGGTGGAGCGGCTCCGTCGCGAATGCACCCTGGACGAATTATCCGACTTCGATACGATCGGCGCCCGCGTCTGTGAGTGGATCGGGGAAACGATCTCGGTCTATCCCTGGAAGGAACGGAGCCGCATACCGCACGTGGTGGTGCTGGTGGGGCCGACCGGTGTGGGTAAGACCACGACGATCGCCAAGCTCGCCGCGATGTACGGTGCCGTGGCGGATCCCTCCTACGACGTGCGCATACTGACGATCGACACGTACCGGATCGGCGCGTTGCAGCAGATACAGAAGTACGGCGAGATCATGAGTATTCCCGTCCACGCCGTGGAGAGTCCCGAGGAGATGCGCAAGCAACTCGATCTGCATAACGAAGCGGACTTTATCTTCATCGATACGATCGGGAAGAGCCCCAGCGACTATGGAAAGCTCGCCGAGGTCAACCAGATGGTTCGTGCCGCCGGCGGAGAAGTTCACCTGGCGCTGAGCGCCACCACCAAGAGGTCGGACATCCAGGAGATAATCCGCCAGTTCGAGCCGTTCAATTACCAGGCGGTGGTGGTAACAAAGATGGACGAAACTGCCTGTGTTGGTGGAATAATCAGCGCTTTACACGAAAAACAAAAGTCTGTGAGTTTTTTGACCGATGGTCAAAGCGTACCACAGGATATCGAGCGGGCGCGGCGGGAGTCGTTCCTCCGACGCCTGAACGATATTCCCGGCAGCAGAGCTTTTTCGGAAGAACGTCAACCGGCGGAAGAATCCGGAGTAATGGAGTAGGGATATGACCGATCAGGCAGAAACGTTACGGGCGATAATGCGGCAGCGCGGACAGGGCGCCGAGGAGACACGGAGAACGCGTATCATCACTATCGCCAGCGGGAAAGGGGGCGTCGGTAAGACCAACGTCTCCACCAATATGGCGCTTGCCTACGCGGCGTTAGGCAAGAAGGTGATCCTCATGGATGCCGACCTGGGTCTGGCCAACGTGAACGTGGTCCTGGGTATAATACCCAAGTACAACCTCTACCACGTGATCCGCAAGCAGAAACAGATGAGCGACATTCTCATGGACACGGACTATGGCATACAGATCGTCGCGGGGGCTTCCGGTTTTGCCAAGATCGCCAACCTGAACGAGGATGAGCGCCAGAGCTTCATCGAGGAACTCTATCATCTTTCGCACGCGGACGTAATCATCATAGACGCCGGCGCCGGGGTCAGCAATAACGTTCTTGCCTTTGTCGGTGCCGCCGACGAAGCGATCATCGTCACGACGCCGGAACCTACCGCGATAACCGACGCGTACGGAATTATCAAGATCATCGCTACCGAGATCGATAACCTCAATCTTGGTCTTAAGCTTGTGGTGAACCGGGTCAAGTCGGTCACGGAAGGGAAGAAAGTAGCGGAACGCGTGATCAATATCGCCGGGCAGTTCCTCAATCTCAAGGTGGATTACCTGGGCTACATCTACGACGATCCCGCTGTTCAACAGGCGATCCTCAAGCAGAAACCGTTTTTAATCCTTGATCCGAAGAGCAAAGCCTCGATCTGCATAAACCAGATCGCGGGACGACTGGAGAAGGTAGAGTACCGGGAAGGGGGAGGAGTTGGTCAGTTTCTCAAGCGACTGTTCCGTCGGCTGGAATGACTGCACACGGGCCGGACGTTCCGGTGCGAAGTGTGGTAACTTGACGGCTATTTTCAATTTGCCTTACTCTGTCGGGTAGAGAATGGAACGGGTTCTCAAGGTCGCGGTTTTCGTGGCAGGCGTGGCGTTTGTTCTTTCGGCGCTCACCGGGATGCTGGCGGGTGTAGGTTTCACCACCGCGCTGGTTCGCGCCCTTCTTTCGGCGCTTGTTTTTGGATCCGGGGGAGCGGCCGTCTCCGCGGTGGTTGCGCGGCTGTTGCCGGAGCTTCTGGAATCTTCCGCCGGCTCCGGTGACGGTAAGGACCCGGGGATAAAAGCCCCGGACGCCGGTGGTTCGGGAGGACGTCTGAATATCGTCGTGGAAGGTGATGACGGCGACGAGGGCGACCAGGACGAGGAGCAGTCCTTCCGGGATGATGACGACCTGGTGGAGGAAGTGGAAGAACGGAGTGTCGACGACGAGGACGAGGTTATGCGCTCGGTTGTCGCCGGGGGGGCCGGAGCGGACGATGCGGACGACACCGAGGACGCCGACGGCGACTCCGCCGACACGGATTCCGCCACGGCCAACCTCGACGGCGTCAACTCCGATGATGGCGATGACTCCATCGAGGAGATGCCCGATATCGGCGGATTTGCCGGTTCCTTTGTATCACCGGAGGCGGGTGACGCAGGGGGGGGTTCTGAATTTGACGGCTCCGGCGGGCAGAGTTCGTCGGAAAAAAGTGACGCCGGAAACGATCCGGCCACGATAGCTAAGGCGTTGCGGACGATGATGAATCGCGACGCGTGATACGGGGAGGGGAATGAACGACGGCGTTCTGACGGAAAAGACGGAAGAACAACTCTGGCGAACGTACCGCAAAACCCGGGACGACGCGATTCGAAACCGCCTGGTAAAACAGTACTTGCCCCTGGTCAAGTATGTGGCGGGGAAGCTCGCCGTGGGTATGCCGCAGAACGTGGAGTTCGACGACCTCGTAAGTTACGGCGTCATCGGTCTTTTCGATGCGATCGACAAGTTTGATCCGGGCAAGCACGTGAAGTTCAAGACGTACGCGGTCACACGCGTTCGCGGAGCGATCTTCGACCAACTGCGACAACTGGACTGGGTGCCGCGGTCGGTAAGACAGAAGACGCGTGAACTCGAGGACACGGTGCGTCGCGTAGAATCGCAACTCGGACGAGCCGCAACGGACCAGGAGATCGCCCGGGAACTGGGCGTCTCCATGAAGGAGTTTGAGAAGCTGGTCATGAAGATCAGCGGTACCACGGTACTCTCCCTTAACGACGTCTGGTACGCGGGAGAAGAGAACGATCGAATGTCCATAGGGGACAGTATTGAGAGTCCTCAGAGCAGAAACCCCGATTCGATCGTCGAAAAGCAGGAAATCAAGCGGGTAATCATTGAGGCGATCAACGAGTTACCCGATAAAGAGAAGAAGGTCCTCGTGCTATATTATTACGAGGACCTGACTCTCAAGGAAATCGGCGCTGTCCTGGGGGTTACGGAGTCCCGAATCTCCCAGCTGCACACCAAGGCTATCATTCGGTTGAGAGGGCGGTTGACCAGCGTCAAACGAGGAATCATGTAGTTATGGTAACGATGGAGCAGCTCCAGGCGTTCATGCGCAAAAGCGCGGAGGATGACAACGCTCGCAAGTACGTGAACGTGAGCGGTGCAACCCTGGAGGACGCGCTCCGTGAAGCTTCGGTAGAGCTGGCGTTACCGATCAAGAAGATAGAGTACGAGGTCCTCGAGCGCGGATCCCGGGGTGTCCTCGGTGTAGGGAAGAAACCCTATTTACTGGTGGCTTACCCGATGCGGGAAAAAATGGAAGTTTCCGCCGCGGAAGACACGCTGGATATGGATTTCGGCTTCGAGCCGGACGCTCCGCAGGATCTTGACGGCGAGGCACTGGTACGACTCACCCCGGACGGGGTCCAGCTCAAGGTGACGCCGCCGCAAGGCAACGGCGAACCGGTGACGGAACGGCAAGCACTGTCGGCGATCGCCGCCCGGACCTCCAACAAGCCTGATCTCGGAATGGTCTCGCAGATCGTCAAGCGAGCCGACGGTGAATGGGTTAACATTGCGGACTTTGATTACAATCCCGCCCAGGACTCGTTCATCAGTTGTGACATCACCGAGGGCGAGATGAAAGCGTTCATCACGCTGAGCGCACCGGGCGACGGCGGATCCGACCCCACCGCGGAAAGTATCCGGGCGGCCCTGGAGAGTAACGGGATAATTCACGGAATAGACGAGCAGGCCCTGGGCGATCTCGAGGACTATCCGCGGTATCGGGATCAGATCCTTATAGCGGAGGGAACGCGTCCGGTAAACGGAGCGGACGCACGGACCGTCTACAATTTTCGCACGGAGAACCGCCAGGTTCAGCTGCAGCAGAGCAAGGACGGACGCGTTGACTTCAAGGAACTCAACCGGATCGAGAACGTCGTGGAAGGGCAGGTTCTGGCGCGCCTCGTACCGGCCGAACGGGGAACTCCCGGTCAGACCGTAACCGGCAGGATGATACCTGCCAAGGACGGAAAAGAGATCGATCCCCCCATCGGTGAGAACACCCGTCTCTCCGACGACGGTAAAACGATAGTGGCGGAGATCAACGGACTCGTTAAGCTGGTAAACAACAAGGTTACGGTAGAACCGATCTACCTTGTTGAAGGCGACGTCAATGTCAAGGAAGGCAATATCCGCTTCCTCGGTACGGTGATAATCAAGGGCAGTGTAGAAGACGGTTTCAGCGTCAGTGCCGCCGGCGATATAGAGGTGATGGGCAGCGTCGGGCGGAGTTCCCTGGAAGCAGAGGGCGATGTGATCGTTCACCAGGGCATCGCTGGAAAAGGTGATGGCGGCGTGAGAGCCGGCGGCAGCATCTGGTCGAAGTTTATCGAGAACTCGGAGGTGGAAGCCGGCGATATGGTGGTAGTCTCCGACGGAATCATCAACAGCACGGTATTCTCGGATAAGCGCATAATCTGTCGCGGTAAACGGGCGAGCATCGTAGGAGGGCACATACGAGCCGCTGAAGAGGTGGATGCCAAGCAGCTCGGATCCGTGGCGGGGATGGAGACACTCGTGGAAGTCGGGTACGACCCCAAGAGTCGCTCCAGATTGCTCGAGCTTGAAGAGAAAGACGGCGAGCTCGCTCATGAGTTGGAAGAACTGACTCTGAACATGGCGACGATCGAGAACATGCGAAAAAACAAGCGCCAGATACCGCCGGATAAACTGAAGCATTATGCCGCGATGAAGGCGCGTAAGGAGAAAATCCAGGCATCACGGCAGAAGCTGAGTAAAGAAATCCAGGCTATTCACGCATACCTGGAGGAACTCAAGACCAGCGGTCGGATCAGCGTCTCCGGGACCGTTTTCCCCGGTGTAAAGATCACGATCAAAGACGCACAACTGCCGGTACGACGGGAGGCTCGAGCGGTCACCTATATCGCGGAAGCGGGCATGGTGAAAGTCACCAAGTACGAGGAGAGCGAGGCCGATATCAGTATCAAGAAGAGGGGGGGCGGCGATGGCGATTCAACCCATTGATCTGCAGACACTCTTCGTGCGGCTGAGCACGATCGGTCGGGAACAATCCGCGATCAAGCAGGCGGTCATCCAGAATCAGGCCGTCGCAGGCGAGGAGATCGCCCGGCGCTCCCAGGATGCGGGCCACACCATTCACGAGACCGATGAGGTGTCTGAGGGGCCGGAGACGGTTAACGAGGATGAATCCGGTCATACCTCGCGGGAGGGGTCGCAGGAAGAACGGCCGCGAGCCGACGAGGAATCAAAGGAAGGCGCAGCGTTCAGCGACCCCGATCTTGGTCAGAATATAGATCTGTCCGGTTAACCTATGAACTTCACGCTCTATCTTCTTTCCACTCTCGTGCTGTTTCTCGTGTTCGCCCTCTGGATGCGGGGATTGGTGACACGGCGTCTCAAGCCGGAGCGCATTCTGGCGGATCTCAACCAGGAAGTACGCGTGCTGATAGCGGATCTCAACCAGGTGGGAGACCGGAACATATCCCTGCTGGAGGATCGGGTATCGCGTCTCTCGGACCTGATCGAACGAGCGGATCGTCAGATCGATGACGCTCGGATGCTCCTGGAGTACCTGGAGATGCGCCACGGACCGGATTGGGCTTCAGCATCCCGGAACGGCGCCGCCCTCGGCGAATCGCCGCCGGAAGTGGATACGTATGTCGAAGGTGAAGCGGCTGTGGAGGATCCAAAGGAGCCGGGCGGGAAAACCGACGCGGGCGGGAAAACCGACGCGGGCGGGAAAACCGACGCGG
>SLRR01000202.1 GCA_007130865.1 Spirochaeta sp.
CCGATCAGTACCGGCAGGGTGACCGCTTCCTGCAGGATCACCGCGCCCAGGATAAGCGCCGCCGCCGGTTCCAGGTTGAGGAAGATCGCCGCCTCGCTCGCGCCGACCCGTTTGATTCCCTCGTAGTACCAGAGATAGGCCAGTCCCGCCGCGCCAAAGCTGAGATAGAGGATCGCGATCCACGTCACCATCGGTTGTGCCAGGATTGCCGCTACCGCCCGCTCCGCCGCGGCCACCGGTGTGAGCAGGAGCGCTCCCGCCGCGGAGGACCAGGTGAGGACCGCCAGCGGGGTGAGCCGACGCATCGCGTACCGGGCGGTGATCGTGTAGACCGACCACGCCAGGACCGCTCCCAGGAGCAGAAAATCTCCCGGCGATACGCCGCCCGCCACGGCCCGGGCGATATTTCCTTCCGTTATCGTGACGATCGCGCCGAGAAAGGCGACCACGATGCCCAGCGCGCCGAGTCCACCGACGGTCTCCCGGAAGAACACCCACAGGATGAGCGCCACCACCGCCGGCGATAGCGCGATCAGCACCCCGCTCCTCACTGCGGTGACGGTTCTGAGACCCGCAAAGAGAAAGTAGTTGAAGAGCACCACCCCGGTGAGGCTGAGCGCGATAATGAACGCAAGATCGGACCAGGTAGGACGCACAAGCCGTCCTTCGCGGAAGCGAAGCACCGGCAGGAGAAAGATCGTTACCAGGACAAAGCGAACCCAGGTAATAGTAAAAGGAGGGAGGCCCACCGTAACGATCCGGCCCGCCACGAGGCTGCCTCCCCAGAGCACCGGCGCCAGGAAGAGTTTTACGTACGCTCCGGTGAGTCCCTCGGTGGTTCCGCCGCGTGTTCCGTCCCCGGCCACGTTGGATCGGCGCCGCTCAGGCACGGGGTCAATCCTGTTCCATGTCGTCAAAGAGCGAGACGATCCAGTCGTGTTCGTCGGAATCGATCCGACCCGACCCACGACCGACCTGATCGGAGTCCTCGGACAGATCCTCGTCGCTCTCCACCAGCGCGCGCAAAACCTGCTCCTGTCCGTTGAAACGCATCGAATAGATCGCGGCCAGCTGGCCGTCCACGCGCACGCGCGTTGCTCCCGTCGTACCGGGACGCGCCCGGTTGGCAAACCAGAACACGTACTCCTGCGGAAGGTCCAGCAGGAGCTCTCCTTTGTACCGTCCAAAGGGCATCCGTGCGTTGGCGAGTCTCAGGAGCGCGTCGGGATCACGGTCGATGTCGGGAATCATGGGGCCGCTCGCGCCTTCCGGCAGGATCCATGCGGCTTTGTCCATCTCAGCAGGCAACGGGGCTACCCCTTGTTGGAACCGGCTGTAATCTACCTGTAAGTGTCACGGGTGCACCGTACGCCGCGGCGATTCTCCTGTCAAGGTTACAAACGTTCATAGGTTCTGAACAAAGATTCTATTGCAGTCCCGATAAAACCGACGCATTCTTTTACCGGTATGTCTCAATCACGCAGGAGTCGTTTCCGTGGAGAAAATGTGCCCTGCTGCTTGAAAAATACCGATTCGCATGTACACTTCCGGTGTACGTTCGTATCGGTGGCCGTTGGCTGCCAGTATTACAACTTTGTGAGGAGATGATATATGTCCGATTCCCTGAATGAACCGGTAACCGGTAAAACGGTTGTCCTCGGTTTACAACACACCTTTGTCATGTTTGGAGCCACGGTACTGGTTCCGCTGCTGACCGGGTTGGATGTTGGCGTCACCTTGTTCGCTGCCGGTATCGGTACGTGGATTTTCCATATCGTTACCCAGTGGAAAGTTCCGGTATTCCTGGGTAGTTCCTTTGCGTTCCTGCCGGCACTATTTGCGATCGGCGCCAGCGAGGGCCTCGAATACGCGCTGGGCGGTATCTTTGTCGCCGGTCTCATGTATATCGTGGTGGCGATAATTTTTACCTTCGTCTCCGCGGACGTGCTGCACCGCATCCTGCCCCCCTGGGTTACCGGTCCGGTAATCATCCTGATCGGTATCATCCTCGCTCCCGTAGCGATCATGAACGCCACCGACGCGTACGTGGGCAGCGTGAGGGAGCAGATCGGCGTCCTCGGCAGCTGGGGTATCGCGATCTTCACCTTTGCGGCGGCGATCTTCGTAAAGGTCACGCTCAAAGCGTGGGGCAAGCACTTCCTCTCGCTCCTGCCGGTGCTGCTCTCGATCATCGCCGGATATATCCTGTCGATAATCGTCGGCATCGTTGACTTCAGCGGCGTCCAGGAAGCGGCGTGGTTCGGTCTGCCCAACTTCACCCTTCCCAAGTTCTCCTCCACGGCGATCAGCTTTGCCGTTCCGATCGCGATCGTTACGATCGTGGAGCACTTTGGAGACGTCCTGGCGATCGGTAACGTGACCAAGCGTGACTTCATCAAGGACCCCGGTATCAACCGGACCCTTCTCGGTGACGGTCTCGCCACCTCCCTGTCCGCTCTGATCGGTGGTCCGGCAAACACCACTTACAGTGAAAACACCGGCGCGATCGCTCTGACGGAAGTCTACAACCCCTGGGTCATGCGGATCGCCGCGGTCTTCGCGATCCTGCTCTCCCTGATCCCCAAGTTCACCGCCCTGATCGCGACGATTCCCGATCCGGTGGTCGGTGGTATCTCGATCCTGCTCTTCGGTATGATCAGCTCGATCGGTGTCAAGAACATGGTGGACGCCAAGGTTGATATGGGCGACTCCAAGAAGCTCATGATCGTGGCGGCGATGCTCGTGCTCGGTCTTGGTACCGCCGCGGCGGAGATCGACTTTGCGATCGGTGGATTCACCATTGGTGGTCTCGGATTTGCAGCGATCGTCGGTATCGTCCTGAACGGGATCCTCAAACCGGAAGCGGCCAAGATCGACTGATCCGGTTGTCGAACGCATGTTTCGGGCCCGCCGGTTATCCGGCGGGCTCTTTTTTGTGCGTCCGGCAAGGGGTATCTGCCTGGAGGTGACAGGCTTATACGCGCCCGGTACGGCGAACCGACGCGTGGCGCACCGGGCGTGCTTTATCGGTGCGCAACTCCGCACCCTTCATGGATGCCGCGCATCCCCCGTCTGCCCCGGGAACGATCCGGATTTCCATAAAACTCGAGACCGCATTTTTCTCCATTCAGGGTTATAATGACGTTTCGGGCCGGAATGTCGGGAGTTTCCGGACAAGCAATTCTACAGGGCGTTCGGCGCCTGGGAGACGGTCATGCTCGGCAGAACAGTAACGATCAAGGGTAAAATTGTTATCGCAGTAACCGTGGGCATTCTGATCCTGAGCTCGTTGAACGTGGGGATCCAGATCCGCCGGTTTCAGCAGCAGATGGACGAGACCACGGCAAACCGGTTCACGGAGGCGCAGCAGAGCTTTGACGCGCTCCTGCAGGAGCAGTTCTCCAACCTTTCCCTGGTGATGGAGTCCCTGCTTTACGACGACGCGATCATGGAGGCCTTTGCCGCGCGGGACCGCCAGGCGGTGGCACGACGCCACGCGGCGCTCTTCTCCGACATGGCGAGCCGTTACGGCATCGCGCAGTACCAGTTCCACGTACCTCCCGCCACCAGTTTCTACCGGTTTCACGCTCCCGAGACGTACGACGACGATCTGTCCGCGTTCCGCGCGACGATCCTGGAAGCAAACCGCACGGTGAACCCCGTGGTCGGGCTGGAAGTGGGACGCGGCGGGCCCGGTGTGAGAATAGTGTATCCCGTTGTCGTGGAAGGTGAGCACCAGGGGAGCGTCGAGATCGGCGGGGCGATCGATTCGATCGTGGAAAGCGTGGCGGACACGTTCGACCTGGCGTACGCGGTCGGGATCGAGCCGTCCGTTTTTGAGGCGGCGGGACGCCTTGCGGACGGTACCGAGGACGTGCTCAATCACGGAGTGCAGTACTATTCGTTTTCCTCGGCACTGGTACGAGCCGCCGCAGCGGCGGAAGTCCCCCTGGGTGATCCTCTGGATATCGAGGGACGACAATTACGCCTGGGTACGATCCCCCTGGAGGACTACCGGGGCCGCCTGATCGGACACGTTCTACTCTCGATGGATACGACGGCGGTGGTACAGGAACTCCGTACCGATATCGTCACGATGACGCTCTTCTCCCTGGGGCTGATGCTGATAATCCTCCTGGCGGTTGTGGGAATATCGGTCCGCTCCATGCGACCCCTGAAGACGGTGATCGACGTAACCGGCCGGGCCGCGCAGGGCGACTACACGATGAATATCGAGAACGCCCGGGCCGACGAGGCAGGGGAGGTGCTCAACGCCGTGGGCAGTATGGTACGGGAGCTCCGCTCCACAATCCGCACCGTCCGGGCGATCTCCGATACGGTCGCCGCAGGCAGCGAGGAGCTCTCCCAGGCGGCATCCGCGGTAGCGGACGGCGCCGCCCGGCAAGCCTCATCGATCGAACAGATCTCCTCCTCCATGGAACAGATGGAGTCCGGTGTCCGGCAGAGCGCGGACAACGCGCGTCACACCGAGAAAATCGCCGAGACGACCGCCGACAGCGCCACGCAAGGCGAGAAATCCCTCCGGGAAACGGTGGAGAATATGCAGGGTATCGCCGAGCGGGTGCAGGTAATCGACGATATCGCCCGCAGTACCAACCTGCTCGCTCTGAACGCGGCGATCGAAGCGGCTCGCGCGGGAGAGGCGGGGAAGGGATTCTCCGTGGTGGCCGGGGAGATCCGAAAACTGGCGGAACGCAGTCGCGGCGCCGCGGGGGAGATCATGACGATGGCCTCGGAGAGCGTGAAGACCGCGGAAAGCACGGGCGCTCTCTTTGCGGAACTGGTACCGGAAATCCGGCGCACCGCGGAACTTGTGGAAGAGATCAACACCTCCGCCACGGAACAGCAGACGGGGATCGCGGAGGTTTCCCGGGCTATCGCCGAGCTCGACCAGGTGATCCAGCAGAACGCCGCCCACGCGGAGGAGCTCTCCGGAACCGCGGAGTCTCTCGCATCTCAGTCAAAGCAGCTCGCGGAGACCGTATCGATCTTTAAACTGGATACCGGCGCCACAGATTCGAGTAATTTGGTGGCAGGAAACGCGCGACACATGATAGAGTCACCTCATGACGACGGCTCACGATGACAACCCGATCCTGGTCGTTGACGACGACTTTGTCACGCTCGCGCTGATCCGGAAGACGCTGGAGGCGCACGGACACCGGGTGATGACCTACGAGTCCGCCCGGGAAGCGTGGGACCACTACGACGACTGCACCTGGCGCGCGGTACTTTCCGATTTCTACATGACCGGCATGGACGGCCAGGAGTTCATGCGCACCGTCCGGGTCCGCGACAAGGACACGCCGTTCCTCTTCCTCACCGCCAACGACGACGTAGGTACCGCGGTATCGCTGATCAAACTCGGCGCGGACGACTTCATAATCAAGCCGGTGGTGGAAGACGTCCTGGTATTCCGGGTAGAGCACGCTATCCGGGAACGGGAACAGGCGCGCCTGATCACCCGGATCGAGCAGGAGCGGGAACTGCTGCAATTGGAGAACCGGAAGCTCGTGAGCTGGCGTAACCTCTACGGCACCAAGGATATCGCGCAGACACAGCAGATGATCCAGCTCCTCTCACGAAATATCAATCAGGCGGGCGGGTTTCTCTGGATAGACCTGCTCAAGAGCGAGATGCAGGAGAAAAAGTCCGACGGCAGCTACTGCATCAGCGAGGAGGTGGCCCGGATCGCTCTCACCGCGGCGGAGGGACAGCGCGCGGTGTTTGAGTTCGTTTCCTACATCGGGGACCTGGATCGAATGGAGCTCAACCGGGAGGTGGTTCCGGTGGCCCAGGTTGTTACGAACGTCACGCAGCAGGCGCAGAAAACCCTGGCGGAGCTCACCGGCAGTCACGCTCGGTCGGTGTCGTTCATCCAGCCCTCCCGGCCGTTCTCCGGCACGACCTCGATCGACAGGACCGTTTTCCCGCAGATCATCCACGAGCTTCTCATGAACGCGGTGAAATTCTCTCCCGAGAACTCCCGAATCTTTATCGGGTTCGACCGGAAGGAGCGCTCCCGGCGCGCCGCCCCCGCGGAGACCTCCCCCGCGCACACCGCCGCCGGACGTTCTCCCGAACAACCCACAACGCAGGAAGTGCTGGAGATCACGGTCCGAAACGCTCCGATCACGACCAAGGAGAAGGACCGGGACGGCAACCCCGTGGTGGGCATCCCCTACGACTACGCGGAACTGGTGTTTGACCTGTTTTATTCGATCGACGCGTTTCCCCTGGAGATCGACCAGGAGGAGTGGCGATACGGGACAGGACTGTTTATCTGCCGGCATCTGCTGCACCGCATGGACGGTACTATCTCCGCATCCAACGGCGTGGATTACTCCGGCGGCGAGCAGAAACCTTTTGTGCAGCTGCTGGTAACGCTACCGATCGTCACCGATGAGGCGCGCTGAGGCATACCCGGGCGCACTCGTTCCACTCGGGTTTACCGGCGCGGTACGGACCGTCCACCGCGGAATCGCCAATATCGAGCACCAGGGTCTGTTTATCTCGCTCGTCACCGACCCGCGGGACCGGACCGCCCTGAGCGTCCTCGTTCCGACGTTACCGCCGGAGCACCTGGCAGCCTTCCCCGTGGGGACCCCGGCGGTAGCCACGCCGGAGGGACTGCGCCTGGGGGAGATCCTCTCGCTGCGGTTTCCTCCCGGAAAGCGCCGTTTCTCAGGCCGGCTCCGGGTCCGACCGGAACAGGCGGCGGAGATCGTCTCCCCGGCCGCGTGGGAAGCGCTTCTGTGGTGCCTTCGGGACAACCCCGGGTACCACCGTGGATTCGTGCCACTGGTTCTCACCGACGAGTCCGGCCGGGCCGTCCAGTCCG
>SLRR01000042.1 GCA_007130865.1 Spirochaeta sp.
CCGAGACTGATGAAGAGCGAACGGATCGCCTCGTCGAGCTCCACCTGGGGGTTGTCGAAGCGAATATTGTAACCGTCGGGAACCTCCAGGTTCTCCGCCAGCAGTTCCCGAACCTGCTCCTCCGCCAGAGGACGCTCCGTAGCCGGCGTACCGCGGGTCATATTGCCATACAACCGGTAGATCGGCTCGCCGTCCTCGCTGGCGATCTCGGCAACGTTTGAGGCGGTGGTAAAATCGAAAAAGTGTTTCACCGGCAATGCACCGTCCTCCCAGGGAAGGAGAAAGTTCTCAAAACGGGCCCGCCCGTCGAGCAGCTCCTCCGGATAGGTTGCGCGGGCGCTTACCGTCAGCCCTTGGTGTTCGTATTCCACTGCCTGGGTCCCGCTGAGTGCGCGCTGCAGTATCGAAACGAGCTGAGACTCAGTATAACCGGACGTACCTTCGATCACGTGCTCCCGGGGGTGGAGGATGAGCTCGTCCGTGTAGTTGGTCGACGGTACCGTGAAAACCCATGCGTATAAATCCGATTCTCTCACCAGATCCCGAACCCGCTCCAGTAACGCAACAACACCGGTCTCGTCCGGACCGTCCACGCTGATCTGCAGATCGTTCGTCCGCGGAAGCGGCAGCTGTGCCGGATCCCAGCTGATCACGCTGTAATACCAGTCGTTGTCGGAGACAAAAAGCTCCTGAAGGCGACCGGTAACGTGGTCCGCATCCCGGGGACTGTGGAGCGCCACAAAGAAGCGGTTGAAGCGACCGCGCACTTCACCGTACACGCGCGCCACGTAGGGTCCCAGTTCCTCCTGGACGATCGCGGTCATCTCGGGAAACTTCTCTTCTACAATCTCCTGGCTCGTGATATCCCCGGTGGATCGGAAAAAGACGATCACCCGGTCGCTCGAAGGTGGAGAGAGCACCTCCCGGGGAATCCGCGGCAGGAGCGTCGCCACCAGGGCCACCAACAGCACCAGAGATACAAGCAGGAGGGACACCGCTCGCGGGCGACGCGTCACAAGCGGACGCAGTAACCGTATATACCCGCGTTCGAGCGCGGAAACGACCCGCACGCTCACGTTCCTGGTATAGGCCAGCACCGCGGGGCTTCGGTCTTCAGAGATATGACGCCGATATACCAGGTAGGCCACGAGCGGCACCAGGGTCAGTGCCACCGCCAGCGATACGAGCAGGGCGAACACCACTACCATCGACTGCTCGCCGAGAATAGCGTTGGTCAGAGGCGCGGTAAAGGAGATCGGCAGGAAAACCAGCACCGAGGTAAGGGTGGACGCGATGATCGGCATCCGCACCTGCCGAACCGCACGGATAATCAGATCGCGCAGATGCTTCCGGCTCTCCCGGTGGTTCTCCTCCATACGGAAACGGTGAATGTTCTCGATCACGACGATCGAGGAATCCACCACCATCCCCACGGCGAGGGCCATGCCGCCGAGAGAGATCAGGTTAAGGCTGATATCGGAAACGTAAAGCAGAATAAAGGTGAGGATCATCGTCACCGGTAGGGAGATCCCGATCAAAACGGTGTTGCGTACCTTCCCGAGCGCGAGAAACACCACCAGCATCGCCAGAACCGCTCCGATCACCGCAGCCTGTACCACGTTGGTGATCGACCGGTTGATATACTCCGCCGGGTCCAGCAGAAGGTTGATCTCCGCATCCTCCGGGAGGTCTCCTTCCGCCCGTGCTTCCCGGACCAGATCAGTTATTTCCTGCGACATCGCGCGGATGTTACCGCCGTCGATCGGTGTGGCCACGATCTGGATACCGCGGCTGCCCTCCATGACAAACGTTGACTGTGGAATCGTATAGGCGATCTCGATATCCGCCACGTCCTCAAGGTAGATCGCGGTACCGTTGGCGCGACGAACGACGGTCCGTCCGATATCGAACAGATCCGGCGCCGAGGGCAGTACGTGAACGCTCAACCGGGACCTCCCCTCCCGGAGCGAACCGATAGACCGAACGGCCCGGGACTGCTGCATGGCGGTGTTGATATCCGAGATCGTGAGTCCGTACCGGAGCAGGTCGTGCTGCCTGAGTATGATCTCGGCGTTGAGGCTCTCTACGCTGAGTATCTCCACCATTTCCACGTCATCCACCTGGCTCATGCGCGCCTCGAGAGACCCGGTAGCCATCCGGTACAGATCCTCCGCGCTCACCGTGGGAGAACTGACGCCGAGCATCAGAAAGCCCGCGTTCTCTCCGGTGGAAAACCGTACCCGACTCACCCCGCCGAGTTCGCTCGGCAACCGGCTCTCAATCTGGTTCAGCGCCGATTCCGCGTCCGCCAGAGCAACCTCGGCGTCCACCTCCCAGTCGAAGGTGATCGTAAAACGGCTCTGGTTGCTCCCGTAGCGCAGTTCCAGACGTGCAAGCCCGGGCACCCCCATAAGCTGCGATTCGATCATCTCGCCGTATTCCCGGGAGAACGCGATCGCGGAGTACCCCTGGTGCTGGATCGTGCTGGTCACGGCGGGACGACTGGTACGCGGGTAGAGCTGCACCGCCAACTGAGACGCGAGAATCACGCCGGCGATCCCCAGAATCGCAAAGAGCAGCAGAACGCCGAGTTCCTTACGGAAGATCAGACGAAGCATCTCAGGACCCGGCCTCGGAAGCGCCTTCCGGTACCGTTCCGGTACCCGGCGCGGGCATTCCCTCGCGCTCCCGACCGGTGGGGCTACGCAGGTATCGCATGCCCGGCGTCAACCCGGCAGTAACGAGGATCTCGTCGTCCACGGTGGTACCAAGGGAAAGCTGCTGCAGTCGCAGCGTGTTTCCCGGAGTAACCACCCAGAGGTAGTACTGACCGTAACGGCGGACCAGAAGATCCTGGGCGACAAAGACCCCTTCCAATCGAACTACCGGCAGATCCACCGTTACAAACCGGCCCGACAGGTTCTCGCCGGTATCCGGGGTGAACTCAAAGCGAAGACGGAAAAGCCCCGTCCCGTAATCCGGTTCCGGCGAGCGAGCCAGGAGCCGACCGGAAACAACAGCGCCGCCGGCGGTTACCGCTTCCACCGCCATGCCGGGAATAACCCGGTCGGCGTCCTTATCGGTGATGTGCGTTTCCAGGATGAGACGATCAGGATCGATGATCACCACCCCGACCTCCCCGGATCGGACCTCGTTCCAGAGACGTACGGACAACTCCGAAACCAGCCCGGCCACACGGGAGCGTACCACTACGGGAGCATAACTCCCGGCGGTCTCGTCCCGTTCGATCGTATACAACGGCGTCCCCGAGGTCACCCGGTCACCTACCTGAACGTGAACGGTCGTAACGATGCCGTTCGTCGTGGAAGCGTGGGGTACGGAGACCGCCGGGCGCAACCGGCCTGCTACCGTCGCATTGAGGACGCGTTCGCTTATAGTCGCCTCCAGCAGCGGTGATTCCCGCTCCTGAAACGATCCGGCCGCGCCCGGGCCTCCGCCCCGGCCACCCCCGGCGCCTCCGCCGGGCCCGCCCCCGGGCGTCTGGGCGGCAAGCGGTGCTACCAGCAGAATCGCGGCGATCGCGACAACCCCCGGAAAACGATTCGAATTTCCGCTGTACTTCATCGGTGCTCCCCAACGTACCGTAGCAACTCCAACCGCCCCAGCATGAAGTTGTGTTCGATCTGAATCAGTGCGAGTTCCTCCACGGAAAGATCCGTCTCGGCCACGATCAGGTTCTCCTCCGTCTCAAACCCCGCCTCGTACAACGCGCGAACCTCCCGGACGTTCTGCTGCTCGTCCTCGATGTCGAGTTCCTTCAGGCGCCGGTCGTAATTCAGGATCTCCAGGCGATGACGGAGATCCGCAACCTCGCGGTCGATCACCTCGGTCAGGCGGTGAAGGCGGAGTCGTTCGATCTCCGCCTGCTCGCGTCGCCGCATCGCCTCCAGCCGCCGTTCGCCGCGGTCCAGGAGCGTCGCGTCAAACTGGACGGAGAAACTCCACTGCACCGTGTCTTCCCAGGGATCGTAGTCGATGCCCGCGCGAAAAACGGGATTCGGAACCCAGGGCAGGAACGATCGGTCACCGCGGAACTGCGCCGCCGCAAGCTCGTACTCCTGCGCGAGCAGACGCGGAGACAGCTCCGGCCGGAGCATCTCCGGCTCGATCTCCAGAAGCCAGACCTCGCTCAAAGCGAGGACCTGTTCGTACAAGATTCCCTCATCCCGACGGATCCCCGCGTCCAGGCCCTGCAGACGGTATTCCGCCTGCAGGATGCCCCGTTCCATCTGCAGGATGCGGCGCGAGACCTCCCGGCGGTCCTGCGGATCCACCGCTGCCTCGTACACTCGTTCCAGAACGCGAAGGTTGGCGCGGTTCGCGTCCAGAAGCTGCGTCGAATACCGCGCGTCCAGGATTTCCTCGACCAGATCGAGCTTCACGTCGAGGTACGCCGAACGTTCCCGGTTCCGGGCGCGCAGCAGGGCCGCCCGCGCTTCCGGAAGAGCGGCTCCGTCGTCGCTGAAGAGCGGCCGCGAGACGCGCAGGGAAACAGAACCGGTGGGATCCTCCGAGTCGGTTATCAGAAAGGGAACGCCCACTTCGATCGTAGCGCCGAACACGTGTCGGAGCGCCAGCGTGGATCGAAGCTGCACGGGCTGCAACTCGCCGTCCTCGATCGCGATGCCGTCCTGTCCGGTACCGATTTCCAGGTACGGCGCCAGGGATCTGCTCCGAACACCGGCGCGAACCTCCGCCGCCCTCCGGTCCAGGACCGCCTCGCGGTACTCCACGCTCTCCTCGAGGCGTTCCGCCAGGAGCGCTTCCCAGTCACCCGCCGTCGCGGCGGCCGTAGTAAGGAAGAGAAGCACCAGAAACGTCGCCGGAAAGCGCACGGTCGATCGGCGGTGCGCCCGGGACGGCCTCCGTGTCGGGTGTGTCGTCACCAGATCGGTTCTCCCGCGGGTGTCTTACCCAGCAGCAGCTGACGGGTGACACGCGTCTTGAAGAACTCCAGTTCCGCGTTCAGGAGCTGGATACGGGTCTGCAGAAGTTGAATCATCGCCTGGTCCCGTTCGAGGGAAGTCGCCATGCCGCGTTCAAAGTTCAACCGGGATTCCCGGGCGAGTTCCTCCCGTAATTCGAGTTCCTCCCGGTAAATCAGAATCGTCTCGCTCTGCGACTGCAGCTGCCGGAGGACCTGCTCGAACTGTCGCTCCGTATCTGCTCGTACCCGGGACACCTCGAACTCCGCTTGCTCGACTTCAGCGTCCGCAATACGACGATCAAAAGCCGGTGCGTTGGCGGGAAGACGGCCATGCCTGACACGAGCCTTCTCGGCGGCAACCCCGGCACGACCCGTGGCCGGGCTTGTTTCCAGTACCGATGCCAGGACCGCGTCCCTCTCGCTCCAATCGCCGGTTGGATCGTCGATTCCGTGAAAAGACGCGGCATCGACCCTCGGCAGGAGGTCCTGGCTCCAATCCGCACCCAGCGCGTCGGTAAAAACGATACGCGCGTCCTGAAGCGACCACTGCGCGTTATCGCGATCCCGCCGGGCGCCACGGAGCTCGATCCTTGAGTTTATCACCTCGGTCTGAGGTACGAGGCCTCGCGTAAAACGCAGCTCTGCCTGGCTCACCTGCTCGGTTCCCCGCGTGACCTGGTGTTCCGCCAGATCCAATCGGAGAGAACTCGTAAGAACCTCGAACGCCACGTCGAGGACGGCATGATAAAACGACTCCAGGCCCCGCCGGTACGTCTCGCGGGCGGAAAAGATGGTCTCCGCGACCTGCAACTCATCGACACGGTCGCGCGCCTGAATGCTCTGTCGTTCGGCACGAAGAGCAGCGAGCTCGTGATTCAGCTGAAGTCGCCGGTATTCCTGGTTGTACTCCTCTGCGACAGCAAACAACGCCCCCGTTTCCGCCGCCAGCAATCCGGCACAGAAAGATAGTATCACCGTCGCGAAAAGTGCTTTGCGTTTCATCAGCACCTCCGGTGATTGTCTGTTCAAGATACCACTGTTACCCCCGGTGCGTCACGTTCATGGGCACCATCGAGCAGACACCTAACTAACTGAAATAATAAGTCATTCTTGCGCATTCCGTTGTAATAACACGACCCGGGAGGTATGCTCGTAACATGAAAACGATCCGTGTACGTACCGAAAGCCTTTTGCCCAAACTGACTAAAGTAAGGCTCTTCAGATATCTTCCGGAAGATGCGATCAGCCGTCTCATGGAGTGCTCCGACTTTGTGGAGTGCGACCCGCAGGAGACGTTTATCACGGAGCACGCCGTGGAGCAGGAAGTATACGTGATCCTTTCCGGGACGTGTTCAGTCATGGTCGAGCAGGAAGGGCGTCAGTCCTACGTATCTACCCTCGGACCCGGGCAGGTGGTGGGAGAAGCGGCGATCTTCTCTACTATGCCCCGTACCGCCTCGGTGGTAGCCCAGGAAAAACTGCAGCTCATGCGGTTTGAACGGGAAGGATTCGTGAAGGCACTCCGGGAAGACTCGGTAGCGGGCATGAAGGTGCTCTTCATGCTGGTTCACAACCTGCTCACCAAACTGCGTGAGGTGAACCTGGAGCTGGCGTTCGAGCGGCGGGAAAACGTGGACCAGGGCGACGTGGACGATCTGATCGCGTCGCTCATGAACGGTCCGGCGAGCAAGTAAAAACAGCGACGAGCGATCCGGACTCTTCAGGCCGGGTGTCGCCCGTCGCTTCAAAGTCTATACCGGGTGCACCGTCATGGCACACCCGGTACGTGCGGTGTTCGAAGGTAAGGCAAATCAGAAGTAGATCGCCCTCTCTTCCTCCGGATAGCCAAAGGCCATATTCCAGATCGTGTTCTTGGA
>SLRR01000065.1 GCA_007130865.1 Spirochaeta sp.
GCGGCGGTCAGCCCCGCGCCCGGACCCTCGAGCGCCACGATCTCCACCCGCCGGTTTCCGACCAGCACCCGTTCCAGCGTAGCAAGGTTGCTCCCGGCCACCTCTCCGTCGAGGTACACCACGTATTCTCCCGGTACCTCCGCCACGTTCACCAGGTCTATCCGGCCGTAGGCGATCCGCTGCCCCGTGAACGCCCCCAGCACGTCCGCCGCCAGCGCGTCCGCTACGTCAAACGTGTCAAACACCGTCTCTGCTGTCGCCTCCCGCTCCAGCGTAACCGTCCCCTCCTCCCGGCTGTACACGGATAGCATAAAGAGCGTCGTTCCGTCGGACCGCTCCGCCACGTTGCCGAACACCACGTAGTCCAGCTGTTCGACCTCGGCGTACCGCGCCGCCGTTTCGGGATCCGTCGGCGCGGTCCGCGCGGTCGGGCGGGGACGTACCACGTAATCACCGATTAAGCGCAACGTCAGTTCCAGATTGTCCGCGATCACCCCGGCCAGCACCTCGCTCCGGGTGTCATCCTCCTCGGTCGCCGGGACGACCACCGTGATCCATGGACGGGTTACGTCCTCGGGATCACGCGAATGAGTCGGCACCTGGGCGAAGACAGGCACGCCGGGTATCCCGATACGAAGCAGGATACAGAGAACGATTACACAGATTCGAACGCGGCAGATCATACAAGCCCCCGTATGTACTTTTTCGGAAATGATAAACGCCTATCCGGGATAGCGCAAAAGAAACATCACCTTTATGTGGCTATATATGTGATTATCAAAGCAACAATTAATTGGCCGCCGCGTATGACGTCACATCGCGGATCGGGGACGCCGGGTGACGTTAAACGCCGCTGTGGTGTTATAATTCGCCTATGCAACCATTCCAACTACAGATCCCGACAAAGGTGCGATTCGGCGAAGGCGTGCTGGAGGCACTGGGTAAAGAAGCAAGTTCCCTCGGTACACGGGCGCTCCTGGTATACGGCGGCGGCAGCATTACGCGGAACGGTGTCTACAATACGATTCTGCACCAGCTTTCCGCCGCGGGCGTGTCCGTCACCGAGTTCCCCGGGGTGAAGCCCAATCCCGTCCTCTCCCACGCACAGGAAGGAGCCCGTATCGCACGGGGAGCCGGGGTGGATTTGGTAGTTGCCGCGGGTGGGGGCAGCGTGATCGACGAGGCGAAGGCGATCGCCGCGGGTGCGTACGAAGGCGGTGAGCTCTGGGACTTTTACATCCGGAAGCGTACCGTTTCCGGCGCTCTGCCGATCCTGGCGATACAGACGCTTCCTGCCAGTTCTTCCGAGGTAAACGCTGTTTCGGTCATAACGAACGAGCAGACAAAGGAAAAGTTCAGCGTTCGTTCACCGCACCTCTGCCCGCACACGGCGTTTCTCGATCCCACGGTAACGACCTCGATCCCGCGGGAGTACACCGCCTACGCGTGTACGGATATTCTCTCGCACATGATGGAGGGATACTTCACATCCAGCGATCCGGAAGCGGGCGTACAGGACGGGATGGTGGAGGGCGTGTGCCGCGCAGTGATAACCGCCACGGACCGGCTTATGCAGGACCCGTCGGACCTGGGCGCTCGGTCCACGGTGATGTGGGCGGGCGCCCTCGCCTGGAGCGGTCTGATGAACGCCGGCGTCCGGGGCGCAACAATACCCAACCACATGCTGGAACACCCTTTGAGCGCGTACCACGACATCGCCCACGGGGCGGGCCTTTCGATCGTTATCCCGGCGTGGATGAAGTTTGCCCGCGAACGGCACGGAGGGCGGATAGTTCGTTTTGGCCGGGAGATCCTGGCACGCAGCGGGGTGATGGACGCGGGGGTCCTCGATGTCGGTACCGCAGGCTCGACCGGCAACGCCGATAACTCGGAGGTCGCCGACGCCAACACTGTCGAGGCAGTGATCACCGCGCTCGAAAGCTGGTACCGAAAGATCGGCACACCCGTTACTTTTCAGGAAGGCGGAATCAACGCGCCCGAGGTGGACGGATATACCGCGCAAGCGCTGCAACTGGCGTCGCTCTGGGGTGTTCCGGGGTATACGAAAGCGGACATCCGTGAAGTGTACCGGTTGGCGGGAGCGTAAACCCGCTCACGGCTCTTCGCGAACCTGTTTCTCCAGGATCGACGCGCCTGGACCCGGGCTCGAATCTCGTTCCAGATCACTACCGGAAACGTACGAGGGTATCCGCTCGTACGTTCTCCGGCGCACAAAGTCCCGCAGTGCCAGGTTAACAACGGATGAATAGGTGTTGATACCGGAGATCGCTTTGGCCCGTTCCAGAACGCGTTCGTCCAGGAACAGATTTGTGTGTTTCATATCCGCATAGTAAAACTGTCTACTCCACCCGTCAAAGGATTTCCGAGATTTCTCCGTACGAAATGCCATTCATTTGTATACATTCGGGAACTTTAAACGAAAACCACGGATCATAAAATTACATTTGCAATTCCCCCGGGAACCGTGTTATGACATTGGAAACAAGGAGATCCCCGAATGATGACAGACGGATTGCAACTCATGGTTATCGGCATGGGCGTTGTTTTCCTGTTTCTCGTGCTGCTGGTCATGTTGATGTCGGTTATGACCGCAGTGGTACAACGCTTTTCCAAAAAAACAGACGACCCCTCGTCGACCGATCGCGTAGCGGCGGTTCTGGCGGTTGTTGCTTCGCACAGGAGGAATGGATGAAAAAGATCGATGTGATGTGTACCGCGTTTCGTGACGGATTCCAGTCGGTGTACGGTGCACGCGTTCAGACCAAGGATTTTCTACCGGCCCTGGATGCCGCCTGCGAAGCGGGCCTTCACCACTTCGAGGTAGGTGGCGGCGCCCGGTTTCAGTCGTTGTATTTCTACTGCAATGAAGATGCTTTTGACATGATGGACGCGTGTCGCGCCACAGCGGGACCGGATGCCAACCTTCAGACCCTTGCGCGGGGAATCAACGTGGTGGGTCTCGAAAGCCAGCCCAGCGATATGATCAAGCTCCACGCGGAGCTTTTCAAGAAACACGGGATCACCACGATCCGGAACTTTGACGCTCTGAACGACGCGGACAACCTCAACTACAGCGGTCGGTGTATCGCGGAAGCGGGCCTGAACCACGAGGTGGCGATCTCCCTGATGGGTCTTCCTCCGGGACTGAGCGGAGCTCACACGGCGGAATTCTATGACAAGACCCTTCAGGACATCCTGGACGCGGAGATTCCCTTTCACTCGGTGGTTTTCAAGGATGCTTCCGGTACTACCACCCCGCAAGTGGTGTACGACTCGATCAAGCTGGCACGCAAACGTCTTCCCGCGGACACTCACATCCGGTTCCACACGCACGACACGGCGGGATTCGCGGTACACGCCTACAAAGCCGCTCTCGACGCGGGTGCGGACGGGATCGATCTCTCCCTGGCTCCGGTTTCCGGCGGCACCTCCCAGCCGGACGTGATCGTGATGTGGCACGCCCTGCGCGGAACGGAATACGACCTGGGCGTGGACATCGACAAGGTGATGGAAGCGGAAGAGGTGTTCAAGGACTGCATGAAGGATTACTTCATACCTCCGGAGGCGCTGGCGGTGGAGCCCCTGATCCCGTTCTCGCCGATGCCCGGTGGCGCGCTCACAGCCAACACGCAGATGATGCGGGACCACAATATCCTGGACAAGTACGCCGAGGTTGTGGCTGCGATGCGTGAGGTCGTAGCGCGCGGTGGTTTCGCCACCTCCGTCACCCCGGTGTCGCAGTTCTACTTTCAGCAGGCGTTCAACAACGTGATGTTCGGTCCCTGGAAGAAGATAGCCGAAGGGTACGGCCACATGGTGCTCGGTTACTACGGCAAAACCCCCACCGATCCCGACCCGGAAATCGTGAAGATCGCGCAGGAGCAGATGGGAATGGAGCCGACGACGGAGAGTCCGCGCCTGCTCAACGACAAGAACCCCTCCAAGGGGCGCGCCGCCGCGGAGAAAGCACTTGATGAAGCCGGTCTCGAGAAGACCGAGGAGAACGTGTTTATCGCGGCCACGTGCAAGGACCGAGGCATCGCATTTCTCAAGGGCAACGGCAAAGTGCAGATCCGCAAAAACGAGACCGCCGCCCCGACCGCGGCGGGCGGTACGCCCGCACCCGCCGGAGGAGACGGTACGTATGACGTTACCCTGGGCGGCGAGAAGTACACAGTTGAGGTGAAGGGCGGAAACGCCGTGGTGAACGGCACCAGTTACTCCTTCACCGTGCAGCAGTCCGGCAGCGCCGCGCCCGCCGGAGGTGGCCAGGCCGGCGGCGCAGCCGGTGCCGGGCAGACTGCCGCAGCACCGGCCGCCACCGGCGCCGCTATGGACGTCACCGCGCCGATGCCGGGCGTCGTTCTGAAAGCCCTCGTCAAGGTAGGTGAGACGGTTACGGCGGGGCAGCCCGTGGTACTGATGGAGAGCATGAAGATGGAGATGAACGTCGAGGCCGACGCCGACGGTGTAATCGAATCGATCGAGATCTCTGACGGCGACCACGTGGTGGCGGATCAGAAGCTGCTCGTACTCCGCGCAAACTCCTGAGGAGCGTGTCTATGAACTTTGCACGATCCGTTGCAAGCCTCTGGGAATCAACCGGAATTATTGCGTTTACCGGCGGTCAACTGGCTATGATCGCCGTGAGCCTGGTACTGATCTACCTGGCGGTGGAAAAGAATTTTGAACCGCTCCTCCTGCTTCCTATCGGGTTTGGTGGTATTCTTGCCAACATTCCCGTAGCGGCGATCTCCGGTCCGGAGGGATTCCTGGGAATGATCAGCATGGTCGGCCTGGATACCGGTATATTCCCGCTCCTGATCTTCATGGGCGTCGGGGCGATGACCGATTTCGGGCCGCTTATCGCCAACCCGCGTACGGCACTGCTGGGCGCGGCGGCGCAGTTCGGCATCTTCGCCACCGTCCTCGGTGCGGTCGCACTGAGCGTGTACGCCGGAATGGATTTCACCCTTCAGGATGCCGCATCGATCGGTATTATCGGCGGAGCGGATGGTCCTACGGCGATCTTCCTCTCCTCCAGGTTGTCGCCGCATCTGGTCGGTGCGATCGCCGTAGCCGCGTACAGTTACATGGCGCTGGTACCGATCATCCAACCACCGATCATGAAAGCGCTGACCACACCGGAGCAGCGCAAGATCGTGATGAAGCAGCTCCGGGACGTTTCCCGGGCTGAGCGGATCCTTTTTCCGATCATCACACTGGGGCTGTGTATTATCCTTCTACCCACGGCAACACCTCTGATCGGTGCGCTCATGTTCGGGAACCTTGTGAAGGAATCAGGCGTGGCGGACCGGCTATCCAAGACACTCCAGAGCTCCTTCATCGATACCGTGACGATCCTCCTGGGACTGGTAGTCGGGTCCAAGCTTGAAGCGGGGGTTTTCCTCCGGGTAGAGACGCTGGGTATCGTAGTGTTGGGCCTCGTCGCGTTCGCGATCGGTACCGCCACGGGTCTGATCCTGGCGCAGATCATGAACAAAGTGTCCAAGAGTCCGATCAACCCGCTGATCGGCGCCGCCGGTGTCTCGGCGGTACCGATGGCCGCACGGGTGGTGAACAAGGTCGGATTGGAGTCCAATCCCCGCAACTTCCTCATGATGCACGCCATGGGTCCCAACGTGGCGGGTGTTATCGGTTCCGCCGTCGCCGCGGGTGTGCTGCTGGCGGTGTTCATGTAACACGCGCGCATATCGTTGCAGTCAGGCCGGCGGGTTTCTCCCGTCGGCCTTTTTTTTCGGAACGCGTCGTTTAGAAACGCGTCGGTTAAGAACGCGTCGCCTTTGACCCTGAACGGCTCTCAGGAAAGCCGCCGAACAGCTCGCGCGTTGGTTCGAACCTGCTCCACGGACCGGCAGCCGGGTATCACCGCCGTAACCGCGTCGTTCCTCAGGGGCCAGACCAGCGCCCATTCCGCCATGGAGGCGTCCCGGGGAAGTTCTTCGGCACGGATGCATTCGACCTCCCGGAGCATCGTGTCACGTTTTTCCACGGAGAGGCCGGACCGCCAGTCACTCTCTGGAAACGTCGTTGAAGCGTCGTACTTCCCACTCAGAAACCCGCTCGCCAGAGGAACCCGCGCGAGAACTCCCATTTCCTGATGCCGGGCTGTCGGGAGAATCCGGTCTTCCGGTGTGCGGTCAAGGCGATTGTAAACAACCTGCAACACTTCGCATCCCGCCTCACGGGCATGCTTCATCTGAACCGCACCGTCGTTGCCGTTTGCCAGGGAAAGCCCCACGTGTCGGACAAGACCCTCCCGGCGTACCTGGGCAAGCGCATCCCACAGTTCTGGTTGCATGAACTCCTCGTCTGTCGGGCTGTGAAACTGCAGCAGGTCAACGTGGTCGGTCTGCATAGCGCGGAGGGAGTGCTCGAGCTGAGTTCTCATGGCCTCGCCCGTCCAGTGGCGGGTCCTGTCCTGGAATCCATGGTAGGAGTGACCAAACTTCGTCGCCACAAACCAGCGTTCTCGCTCTCTCTGAAGGCGCCGGCCGATAAGCGATTCCGATAGATGATCTCCGTAACATTCGGCGGTATCGAGTACATTGATCCCCTCGTCGAGAGCGGCCCCCATGATCCCATCCACGTCCTTGGGAGAAAACTCCTGCCCCCATTCACCACCGAACTGCCACGTACCAAGGCCGATCACACTGATGCGCTGTCCTGTGCTTCCGAGTGTTCTGTATTGCATAGGTGATTGTACCATACGCGTCGCCGGTTCCGACCGCGACGAAGGCCGACCGCGA
>SLRR01000020.1 GCA_007130865.1 Spirochaeta sp.
ACTGGGGATGGTGGAGCGGTCCTCTTCAGCGGTGGCGTGAGGGCGGAATCCTCCTGCTGATTTCAGACCGGACAAGTCGGAAATCAACAGGGTGGTGAATACCTCACGAGGAGCAACTCCTCCCTGTTCCCACGACGCCCCGGAATGGGACTGGCCATCCGCCGCAGCACGGTGACCCCCTCGTCGCGTTCCAGCGCCTCTATCACACCGTCGATTACCTCGTCCCGACGGTCCTCGGGAACGATTCCCTCTCCGGCGTCATTTGCGTCCCGATTCCCCCAACGCACTTCCGCCGCCACCTCGAACTGAGGTTTAAGAAGTGCTATCCCCCAACCCTCCGAAGTAAGATCCAGAATGTGTCTCAGAACGCCCCGGAGGCTACGGAAGGAAAGGTCGCAAACCGCCGCATCCGGCACAGGGTCGAGTCGGTCCACCTGGAGGATATTGGTACGTTCCAGCACCCGCACCCGAGAGTCCCGGCGTAATCGGTAGTCAAGCTGGTTATAGCCTACATCCACCGCGTGAACCAGGAGTGCTCCATTCTGCAAAAGGCAGTCCGTGAACCCCCCGGTGCTCGCGCCGGCGTCGAGCCATCGCCGCCGGGACACCTGGATTTTCCATTCTTTCAGCGCCGCCAGAAGCTTATCCCCGCCCCTGGACACAAACCGTTCACGGACGATGGAAAGTTTCAGATCAGGATCGACCCGCCGCCGCGGATCGGTCAGCTTCTGCGTTTCCTGGTATACCTCGCCGCACATTACGTACCGGTAGAGGTCGTCCCGGGTAATATCCGGGAACTGCCGCACCAGGGCGTCCAGAAGGAGGATCGATCGGTGTCTTTTTTTCTTACGCGAGTTCACGCGTGTACTCCAACGCTTAAACCAGCGACGTGAAGCGTATACGTTCCACCGAAACGGCTCGACGGGAACCGGCACCGCTCTCCACCAGCAACCCGTGAATAACCGCCGCACCGTCGGCCACTTCGTTACGGAGCGGAAGTTGCGTCAGCACGCGGCGTGTACTTATATCCGGTTTGAACCCTATAACACTCTGCTCGACCGCACAGGCTCCGATGTCGGTTATGTACGCGGTGCCCTTGGGAAGTATCCGATCGTCCGCTGTCTGCACATGGGTATGCGTTCCAAAAACGACAGTGGCCTCACCGTCGAGATAATGGGCGAGCGCTTCCTTCTCGGCTGTGGATTCCGCGTGAAAATCGACCACTACCTGGTCGATCGAGGACCCGAGGCGCTTCATGATCTCCCGGAAACGCCGGAAGGGACAATCGATCGAGGGCATGCGATCCCGCCCTTGCAGGTTGATAACGGCGGTTTTACCCTGTTTTCGATCGATGACAAAGACACCGCTACCGGGTACGCCCGCAGGGTAGTTGTCCGGTCTGAGAACTTCCGGCCGCGAATCGAGCAGTTCCCCTACCTTGTCGTCGTGCCAGACGTGGTTTCCCGTGGTGATTACCTGCGCGCCTGCTCGGAAAAGCTGGTCCGCCAGATCCGCGGTGATACCGTACCCGTCGTTGGAGTTCTCCCCGTTGACGATCACCAGGTCCGCCCGGTACCGCCGGATGAGTCCCTTCAGGGCACTCACCACGGCACGCATACCGGGTTTACCGATTATGTCTCCCAGGATCAGAATACGCATGATTATCGTGCGTATTCCACGATCCTGGTTTCCCGAATCATCGTCACCTTGATCCGTCCGGGATACCGTAACTGGTCCTCGATCATGCGGGCGATCTTCTTGGCGATCTCCCGGGCTTGCTGGTCGCTTACTTTCTCATGGTTGACCATGATCCGCAGCTCCCGGCCCGCCTGGATAGCGTACGCTTTGTCGACTCCTTCGAACTCCTCGGCGATCGCCTCCAGGTTCTCCAGTCGCTTGATGTAGTTATCCAGCGTTTCCCGACGTGCTCCCGGTCGCGACGCGGAGATCGCGTCCGCCACCTGCACGATAACCGACTCGATGCAATTGTGCGGAACGTCGCCGTGGTGAGCAGCGATAGCGTTGATCACACGCGGATCTTCGCCGAGTCGCTTGGCCAGTTCCACGCCGAGTTCCACGTGGTTGCTGTCTCCGTCGGTCTCGATTCCCTTCCCGATATCGTGCAGGATTCCTCCGCGGCGGGAAATCTCCACGTCCGCGCCGACTTCCGCTGCCAGCGACCCGGCGAGAACCGCAACTTCCTTGCTGTGAGCGAGCACGTTCTGGCCATAACTTGTCCTGAACGCGAGCCGCCCGAGACCCCGCACACCTTCCGGCTTGAGGTGGTGGATGCTGAGCTCGTAGAGAACCTTCTCCCCCTCCTCGTAGATCGTCTGCGTCATGTCGGCGGTAACTTTCTGTACCACCTCCTCGATCCGGGTGGGGTGTATCCGACCGTCCGATATAAGACGCTCCAGCGATCGTTTTGCGATCTCCTTGCGCACCGGATCGAAGCAGGAGACCACCACCGCCTCCGGGGTGTCATCAATGATAATATCCACGCCGGTGAGCGTCTCCAGGGTACGGATATTGCGTCCCTCCCGGCCGATGATCCGCCCTTTCATTTCGTCGTTCGGCAGGCTTACCGAGGAGACTGTAACCTCGGCGTTCACCTCGCTGGCCAGCCGCTGCACCGTGGAGATAAGTATCTCCCGTGCCTGCCGGTCCGCGTTTGAGATCGCCTCCTGCTCGATCTTGTTGGCCAGGCCCTGGGCGTCATGACGAACCTCATCCTCCAGGGAGGAGAGGATCAGTTTGCGTGCTTCTTCCTGGGTCAGCCCCGAGATGCGCTCCATCTCGTTGCGCCAGTGAATCTCCTGTTCATTGAGCGCTTTATCGCGCTCGTCCAGTTCCCTCTCGCGGAGTACAAGACCCTGCTGTTCCTTCTCTACAGCAGAGGCCTTCTCTTCTAGGTTCTCTTCCTTCTGAATGAGGCGCCTTTCAAGGCGTTGAAGCTCATTCCGTCGCTCGCGAAGTTCCCGTTCCTGTTCATTCCGCTCCCGTTGAAGGGCATCTCTCGTCTCTAGTACCAGCTCCTTCTTCCGAGCTTCCGCGTCCTTAATCGCGTCCTTCTGCAGTCGCTCGGCTCTCTGTTCCGTTGAAGAGAGCTGAAACCTGGCGTATAGCCAGCGAATAATCCAACCTAGAATTGCACCGGCAAGAGGAAGGATGATCAACAACCACAGCTGCATAGCCTTCCTCCCCAATATCAATGTAATGGCCCAAATTATAGTGGTGGCGCTTGCCGTGTCAAGTTTCGAGCCAGTCCAGGGGGGTATCCTCGCCGAATATACGCCGATCCCGGCGTTCATCCCGCCGGCGCAGCCGTAACCGACGACGCAATCCCCGCTGGATCAATACAAGCATATCCTGCGAGAGTTGCTCCACCCGGGGATCCTCAAGGTTCAGAATAACCGTGTCCAGAAGAGCCATCACGAGGCCTTGCGCATCGTGATAAAGGCCGGGCCGGAACACCCCGCGGCGGGATCCGTCGCGTATTATCTCCTGTACCATCGATTCGATCCGGTGCCGAAGATTCCCCACCGATCCGCCTTCGAGGTCGATTCCTGGATAGAGAAAGCGTTCGTCCCGTCGCAGGATTCCCCGAAGGATCGGGTAACGACGCATACCGAGCACCACGAACTGGTACAAAGCCTTGAGTTTGTTTATCGGCGAGTGAAGACGTCCGATCACTTCCTCGGCTTTGCGGATCCCTTCCTTTTCAATAACCGCGAGGATATGCTCGTAGAACGTTTCCTTGCCGGAAAAATACTTGTAGAACGTGCCTACACTCAGTCCACACTCCCGGACGATATCGGACACGGACACGTCCCGGTACCCGTACCGGGAGAACTGTTCCATACCCGATCGCACGAGCAAAGCGCGGCGGTTGGCCTTCATGGGCCCACCATACACCCGCCCCGGGAGAAAGTGAACCGGAATCGACAAAAATTCACCTCTTTATTACGGTAGAAAAACTCATTATCGGGAGCGAAACAATCGGACCGCCCCGGGGCGACCAGCCGGTCGTTTCACACGCCGGACGTTCTCCCTTGATCGTCGGGAGATATATCGGCACAATCGGCACGACGGAAAACAGATACCGGCGCTACAGCCGGAGTCCAAGGAGATACACGTGCTTTTGGATCAGGAAGCGGAAAAGGCGAGCGCGGACAAGGCGGACGGTTTTACCGACGTGTTCGCCAAGTGCGGTACCGACGGTGGTTACTTTGGAAAGATGCGGGCCATGGGAGATGACGACTACACTCGCCCCACCCTGCCCCCCAACCCGGACCGCAAGATGGAGTTCAAGGGTCGGGAGCACATCATGTGGTCGATCAACAACTACCTGGGTCTCGCGAATCATCCCGAGGTAATCGAGGTGGGACACCGCGCACTGGACGAGTTCGGCGTGAGTTCTCCCATGGGCTCGCGCATGATGAGCGGAAACTCCGCCTACCACCAGGAGTTCGAGCGGGAGCTGGCGGATTTCACCGGCAAGGAAGCGGCGTTTCTCTTTAATTACGGCTACATGGGCGTGCAGGGTACGATCCAGTCTCTCCTGGGTAAAGACGACATCATGGTGATGGACAAGCTTTCCCACGCGTGTATCGTGGACGGCGCGTTTCTCGCGCAATCGATGAACGGTGCTCAACTGCGCGTTTTCAAGCACAACAACATGGACAACCTGGAACAGGTTCTAAAGCGGATCAACCGGGACCGCAAAGGCGGCGTCCTGATCATGACCGAGGGCGTGTACGGCATGACCGGAGACCTGGCAACGCTTAAGGAGATCACGGATCTGGCACGGAAATACGATGCGCGCCTGTACATTGACGACGCCCACGGTTGGGGAACGATGGGTTCTCAGGGGCGCGGTACGGCGGACCACTTCGGTGTACAGGACGAGGTGGACATCTACTTCGGCACGTTTGCCAAGAGCTTTGCTTCTATCGGCGGTTTTTCCGCATCCACCAAATCCGTAACCGAGTGGATCACCTACAACGCCCGGACTCAGGTCTTTGCCAAGAGCCTTCCCATGGTGTACGTGCAGACCCTGCGAAAAACGTTCGATCTGGTAAAGAACGGCGACGACCGCCGCGACCGCATGTGGAAGATCAGCAACAGTCTGAAGAACGGTTTGCGCGACCTCGGTTTCTACGTCGGTCCCGGAGAGGCTCCGATCTGCTCCGTCTTTGTCCCCCTGGGCGAGCACTCCATGGAGCACGTCGGTGCCCGGACGGCGGGATTTCTCCGGCAGAACGGCGTCTTCGTCACAGCTATCGCCTATCCGGTAATCCCGCTGGGGCTGCTGATGTTCCGAATGATTCCCACGGCGGCCCACACCGAAGAAGACGTCGCGGAAACGCTGCGGGTGTTCCGGGAGATGAGGGACAAGCTTGGCCTGCGCCTGACGATGACCGAGGACGAGGACAAGAAGATCCGCAAAGTCTACGGGGTTTAGCAGCGCGGAAGTTGGATCGGGCTACGTCGACGGAAACGTCCCGGCGCCGCCGTGCGGCTCGCTTTGCCGAGCCGTGCGGCTCGCTTCTCAGCGGCGACTTTTGGTCGCTCCGTCGCCCTGCGCGCCGGCGACGCTACTTTCGTACGCGTCCCAGTCCCATAGCTGAAATCATCCAGCGCGGGAGCGGCTTGCGGGCGTCCCGTTTTCTCAAGTCCAGGTTCCACTTCAGCTTTTTCACGACCGGCAGCTTATGTGTCTCAACAAACTCCAGGAGCGTGCCGTCCGGATCCTCTATGTAGGCGAACCGTCCGCCGGCGTCCCCCATATCAAAGCTTTCGCCGCTGTCCACGGTAAAGGGGTGCCCCGCGGCTTCACAGCGTGTCTTGAGAAGATCCATCCCGGAAACGTCAAAACAGAGGTGGATAAAACCCAGGTCACCCCAGAATCGATCCTTGAATACGGGCGTTCCTTTGTGATCGGGAACTTCCACCAGTTCGATCCGGCTCGCACCGAATAGTTCACTGAACGCGCCGGCGTGTCCCGCGGACCGCTCCAGCACAACCCGTCGAACCGTCCGGTCCCCTCCGGGCAGAACCGCGAGATCGTCAAAAAACCCGGATTCATCGTACCGCTTGCTGTCGTAGCCGAGAATGGTAGCGTAAAAATCCAGGGCCGCCGCCATGTCAGATACGCCGATCATCGCGCCTTCTACGCCGCCCACGTGGTTACGCGGCTTGGAAAACCACTCCGCACCGTCAACAATCTGGTAGTGATTGCCCCAGGGATCCCGTACGGCAAATCGTAGTATCCCCTCCGGATCCTCCATGATTTTTCCTAGTACCGTCGCTCCCGACGCCTGCAGGCGCTGGTACGCCTGGTGAATACCGCGCGCTTTGATCCGGCCCGCCAGAATTCCGTAATCCCCGATCTCCACGGGCTTCTGAGGTCCCACCGGCTCACGACTGGTATACTGCCAGATCTCGAAGCCCCCACCACCGGCAAGGTTTACCGCAAGCATCGCGTCCCGGGACTGCACTTCACCACCGGTGTACCGCGTCATGAACGGAGCTTCCGCGGCCTCTCGAAACACCGGTACGTCCGTCCCGAAGTTAGTGCGAAACCATTTAAACGCCTCCTCCGTGTCGGGGATCCCGACGCCCAGTTGCTGAATTCCGCTGATGATCATGTCGTTCATCGTCGTTTCCCCCCTTTGTGCAAGTCCTTAATTATACTCGATTCTGTAAAAGTGGTCACGGGAGCTGCGGAAACAGGTTCTACGTTACAAGCAAAGTCGCCCACTGCAGAGCCACGACGGTAAACGCCACCAGACGCCCTGCGCCGGTGGAAACAACCGCGGTGGCTTTCCGTCGGTCCGTGGCGGCGTGAGATTCGTCCATCGCCAGGAGCCGTTCGTAGAGATCCAGGAGAAGCAGATCCCCGCTCTTAAACGGACGCCGCGCTTCCAGCCGATCCCGGTGCTCCATAATCTGCTCAAAGGACCAGAATACTTTCCCCGCCAGCGACCCCAGCCGTCCGGGAAGTCGCAGGTCAGCGCGGACCGCCACGAGCGAGATGAAAACAAGTCCTACTATCGTCAGCGCTTTGAACAACCCCGTGCGCAGTGCTCCAAGAGTAACCCGAAATCCACCGACCGTGGCGATCACCACTCCGGACGGGACGAGAAGGTGAAAGACCGTGATCGTAGCAATAATCGTAAGGAAGTACGCCCAGTACAACCGTTTCCCCGCCACCACCGCCAGGAAACCGAACAGCACAACCTGGGCAAGCCGTACGGCCAGCACCGACTGCAGGAGATACGCCGGCAGCACGGCCATTCCCGCCCAGAAGAGCAACCGGGCGGATATATTCCGCATCATCCAGGGATGCTGCCGGCGCAGACTCATCTCACGCCTCCCGTAGCTGCCGACAACGCATTAATGCGACGGTAGTCGTCCTGCAGACGCCGGACCCATAGTGAGACCGAGACGATCCGTTCAGCCAGAACCCCTACGAGAATACCGGCGAGCGACCCGATCAGGAGAAACGGCGGAGCTATAACCCAGGACTGCGGTCCGAATATGAAGAGTACCGAGAGAGTCACCTGCACCACGTTGCTCGCCACCGCGCCGGCTGTACTGACACCGACAAGACTGACGCGACTTCCGCCCAGGTGGATAACCGCCAGCATCAACAGAACGCTTGCAAAGGATCCGGTAAAGGAAAAGAGGAACACGTAACTCGCCAGGGTACCATTGATCAGCCCCTGTCCCAGAACTTTGAGGAGCGTCAGCGCCAGGACGTGCCGGGGTCGGAAAAAGCGCATCGTGATCAGGATCGGGATATTGGCAAGACCGATCCGGAAAAAAGGCACCGGCTTGGGGATCAGGTACTCCAGGGTTGAGAAGAAGATCGCCACCGCCGCAAGCATCGCCAGGATGTTCGCCAGCGATGGGGTGCCGCTGGTTTGCGAGTCCTCAAGGACCGACCGAATCTGTTCCACGACGGGCAGTATAGAGCAGGACGGCGGTCAAGGAGAACCGAGATTCCGCGAGTTGACACCGGTCATCTTCACAGCTACGCTCCGGCGCGCATGCGCGTAGCGATACTGGGAGCAGGAACATTCGGGGAATTGCTCGCGGAGCATCTCCGTTACGAACAGTACGACGCTTTTCTCATTGAAAAAGATCCCGAGATCGCCCGGGCAGTATCGGAGCGTTCCGGAACACTCGTAGAAACCGGTGATGGAACACGGCGGTCGGTACTTCTCAACTGGGTAATCGATCATGTGGACGCGTTCGTTGCGGTCACCGGATCGGATGAAATAAACATGGTAACCTGCGGTCTTGTGGCAAACGCGGCGAAACGCCCGATCGTCAAGATCGCGCGAATCCGTCGCAGCAGCTACATCTCCGGCCTGGAGGATAACCCCTCGTTCTTCGGTATCGATCACGTGCTCAATCCGGATCTGGAAGCGGCTCAGACGGTGATTCGCTCGCTCGAACACGGTGCAGTTAGCGAGGTAATCCCCTTTGACGAGACGGGGTTCGTCCTGCGCGACCTGCCGCTAAGCGAAACAAGCCGTTTTAACGGAAAAATGCTTGCCGATATCCGACGTGAAACAGGACTTACCTACCTCATCGCGGCGATCCACAAGCACGGCCGCGAATTCCTCGTTCCCACCGGAACGACATGCGTCACCGCGGGAGATCGCCTCTACGTCGTATGCGAACCCGATACGTACGTTCAGTTGCTTCAGTATGAGGGGACCCGACCGGACTCGCGGGAACAACATTACGGACAATTTGACCGGGTCCTCATCATGGGAGCCGGGATTTTGGGTTTATCCGTAGCACGACACTGCCTGACCACGAGACGATCTCCGGAGGAGTCTGTTCTATCGCGGCTCAGAACGCGGTTTCGTAAACGCCTGGTGGAGCGCGTCACGATCGTCGACCGGGATCGGAACCGCTGCAACGCCGCAAGAGACTTATTTCCGGACGCGACGATCATAAACACGGACATCCGTGATGAACGGCGTCTGGGCAGCGCGATCTACCGGCGTCACGACGTACTTGTAGCCGCCACGGGTAACGAGGAACTCAACATGATCGGGGCACTGTACGCAAAATCGCGAGGAACACCCCGGGCGATAACTCTCCTGACTCACGCGGGATACGGCTCGATCGCGCGCAGCCTCGGGATCGACGTACCTGTCAGCGTCAGGACGACGATGGCCAATACCGTCACACGGTTGGTTAAACGTCACGCGATACGCAATATCCACGCGATACCCGGAAGCGATATCAGCGCAGTGGAAATGGAGGTCGGCCGAAACGCGCAGTTAAACGACAAACCACTCTCGAAACGGATCCTCCCGCGAGACACCCTCGTATCGATCGTGACACGAAACGGGACGAGTTTCATCCCCGCGGGTGACACCGTTCTCAGCACCGGGGATCGCATTGTAGTCGTTTCCCGGAACGACAGTCTCCGGCAGGTAATTCGAAAGACAACCGGCCTGGACACGTTCTGAGCAGGGAGAATCAGTGGTCCACGGATCGGTCGAGGTCCTGAATCGCGCGCGACTCCAGAAAATCTGCGTCGTGTCCGTACGCATCTCCGTAGATCACTCGACCCTTGCCGATCACGTATCCGGTTACCGCTCCAAGCGTTGCGGGAACACCGAGGCGCAGCCCCACCATCTCCACCAGCAGAACGGCCGCAGAAACCGGTACGTTGGCGACTCCCGCGAGCGACGCCGCCATACCGCTGATTACGAGAGAGGCTACCAGGCCCGGGTCTTCAACGGAAAGGACACCGGCAATTACGTTGCCGCAGACAGCTCCGATAAAGAGTGCCGGAATTACGAGCCCCGCACTTCCTCCGGATCCGATGGTGAACGCCGTGGCAAGGATTTTAACGATGAGAAGCATCAGAAGAAACGCCACCGGCTGCACCGTGAATATCAGATCCTGGATTACGTCAATTCCGATTCCGGCAGCATCCGGTGCCAGAACCAGAACCAGTCCGGCTCCGAGTCCTCCCATCACAGGGTGAAAGCCGGACCGGGGAAGACGCCGAAAGGCGCCGCTTACCCCGCTGAAGACCCGAACGAAAAGGAGAGAGGCGAAACCCGAAACGACACCGGCCAGAAGGAAATACGGCACGTTCCCGACGTCGGGGATATAGTCGGGGATCGAGAACAACGGCGCGGCCTGTCGCAGCAGACCATAAGCAACAAACCCCATGGAGGAGGAAAGCATAGCCGGGAAAAGGTCCGCATAGTGCAGCGACGAGCGGTAGAGTACTTCCACCGCGAATATCCCGCCTGCAAGCGGCGAGTGGAAGACCGCTCCGATCGATCCGGCGGCACCGCAGATCGTGAGAATTCTCCGGTCATGGTCCGAGAGCAACCTTCGGACGCCGGGAACGTGATCGATCACGTTTGCGATCGAGCCACCGATCACCACCATCGGACCCTCTACCCCACCGCTGCCACGAAAGCCCAAGGTAATTCCCGTGGCGGCGAGCTTGGTGAACGCCGTTTTCCGCCTCATATCGCCGTGGCGACGATTAACGGAAACGATGTAACGGTCCGTGCCGAACCCGGCCGCATCGAAATCCCAGAAACAGATCCACATCACCAGGAGTCCACCCACCGCCGGCGCGAGCCACAGTGGCAAAAATACCGTGTGCCGGGCGACCTGTTCAATTATCGTCCGCAGAATTACCGCCGCGATCCCGCCGGCGGCTCCCACAACGGAAGCGATTACGACCCATTTCACGATGTACGTAGCTGCGTATCTCAACGAGCGCATCAGTTCTGTCTCCCGGTAGACACGGAATTGCTAAAAACGACCTGTTAAAAATCTGTAAAAAAAAAAGCGATCCGCGCTGTACGGATCGCAATTAAAACGCTGAACACGGCGGGATTCGAACCCACGACCTTCGGCTCCGGAGGCCGACGCTCTATCCAGCTGAGCTACGTGTCCGTGGCGTGGCATGATACGGAGGACCGGGAAAAATGTCAACGTGCGCCGGCGGCATCCCGTGTCGCGTCGCGGGTCCCTTTTCCTACGCGGCGCAGTGAACCTCATGCTGATCGGCTTCGTCGGAAATCACCCGTATGGTCCGTACAGGTACAACGTGCTCGTATCCATGAATAGCGAGAACTGGACAGTTCGACCGTCCGTAAGTTCGACCGTAAAGAATACCTCCATCGTGTCCGGGTCGAGACCGTCGAGCCACGGATCCGCGACTGAGGCGATTTCCGAGACCGATCGCGCACGGTTATCGAAATCATCAGGCATGGCCGCGCCACCGAAAAACAACGTGTCGAATAACTCACCGGAGAAAGGGTGTTCTTGAAGTTCGAAAATTTCCCGTTGTATCCTGACGTACGCCGGATCGAGGTAGATCCAGAGACGGTCGTAGTTATGTTCAACAAGATCCCGGGAAAAAAGCCGGAGACGCATATCGAGCAAGCTCGATTCTCCGGCATTCGTACCGACCGCGGGAACGGTTAATGCGATCACCAACAGAATCGTTGTGAACCACCGAGCTATGTCTTTCATACGCTAACTCCTCCTGCCAAATATTATAGTATTTTACTCCTCTATTCCCCGTTTGCTTGTCCATGGTGGTGCGCTGTGGTAATCTCCCGTCCGGTATGGAAAAAGATACCATCCGCGACACGCTGCCTCGCATAACACTCGCCAGTGCAAGTCCACGCCGACTGGAGATCCTGGGCCGGTTGGGGATTGCCGTGGTGGTGAAATCTGCGGATGCCCCGGAACAGACGATTACCACCGCTACTGTGTCAAGAACGTCCGATCCCCACGAGCGGTGCCGTCGGGTAACGCTCGAGCGAGCGCGACTTAAAGCATCCGCTGTGGCGCCGGACCCCTCCACGGCAGCTGCTCTCGCGGCGGATACCACCGTGGACGCCGGAGGCGTTCTGCTGGATAAACCGGGCGACCAGGAGGATGCGCGGTTTATGCTGCGCCACCTCTCGGGAACGACCCATCTGGTACATTCCGCGATTATCCTATACGACGACCCCGGTGCGCCGGACCGATGGATGGAGGAGATTGTTACGAGCCACGTCACGTTTGCACCGCTCACAGAGAGCGACCTGGAGTGGTATTTCGCGCCACGGAAGCACCAGGAAGAAGAGGAATGGCGCGGTGTCGCCGGGGGATACCGCATCCAGGGTCTCGCGGGAGCGTTCGTCCAGGATATCCGCGGCAGCTACGAAGCGGTGATGGGCTTGCCAATACACACCGTATATTCTATGATCAGGCGATTTTTCCAACCGGATAAATCATAATCTTCCGGCGTGTACCCCCTTGGGGGAACCGTTCGAGACAAAGCGAAGGAGCGGGCGTTTCGCGCCCGCAAGTTAGGAGGAATCGTGGCTGTTGTTACGATGAAGAACCTGCTTGAGTCAGGTGTGCACTTTGGCCATCAGACCAAGCGTTGGGATCCGCGGATGAAAAAATTCATCTTTGCGGAACGGAACGGAATTCACATTATCGATCTGCAGAAGACGATCGTGGCGATCAAAGAAGCGTACGAGATGATCCGCCAGACGGTCCTTCAGGGCAAGAGCGTGCTCTTTGTGGGCACCAAAAAGCAGGCCCAGCAAGCGATCGAGAAGGAAGCGACCAGCTGTGGCATGTTCTACGTGAACAACCGCTGGCTCGGTGGCATGCTCACCAACTTCTCCACCATTAAAAAGTCACTTCTCCGGCTGAAGAAGCTCGAGAAGATGGAGGTGGACGGCACCTTTGACAGTTTGACCAAGAAAGAAATTTCGCGTCTCTACAAGGAGAAGCTGAAGCTCGAGAAGAACCTTGGCGGTATCAAGGAGATGAAGGAGCTTCCCGGAGCTATCTTTATCATCGATACGCGCAAAGAGGGGATCGCGATCGCGGAAGCCAAGCGTATGGGGATCCCGATCGTGGCCGTGGTGGATACTAACTGCGACCCCACCGGCATAGACTACCCGATCCCGGGCAACGACGACGCAATTCGCGCGATCACGCTCTTTACTCAGATCATCTCCAAGGCGGTGATAGAAGCGGATAACGAGATCGGTCTTGAAGTTATAGAGAACCTCCAGGACGATGAAACCGGCGACGATTTCTCTGACGTCACCTCCAAAGACGGCGGCGGAGAAGAGAATCAGCCTACCGACGAGATATCGGACGAGGAAAAGATAAAACTTGCCGAAGCGGTCGGTTCCGGTGAGGACACGGATGAAGGCTTTACCACGGAGGATTACTCCGAATACGAACCGGGCAACGACCCGGAACTGCCGGTGGATGAAACTACGCCGGAAGAGGCGGTAGCCAAGGAAGCGGGCCTGGACGAGGAGACTCTCTACCAGGAATAACCGCGGAGGTGTAAACCGGGAAAAGCGCGCACCCCGGTGGAATCTGCGCGCGGGAGCCGCAGGAACCGCGTCCTTGCGTGGACGCGGGCGCTCACAGAGCGCTGACGCGCGCGACTCTATCGCCGAACACCAGGAGGAACAAATAGATGGCAATTACTGCAGCGGACGTGAAAAAGCTTCGGGACAAGACCGGAGCGGGGATGATGGATTGTAAGAACGCGCTTACCGAGGCGGAGGGAGACTTTGCCAAAGCGGAGCGAATTCTCAAGGAACTCGGCAAAGCCGCAGCGGCAAAACGCAGCGGCCGCGCCACCAACGAAGGCCGGATTTTTGCGCATACCCAGGGTAACAGCGGCGTGCTGCTGGAGCTGGCGTGCGAAACGGATTTTGTTGCGCGGAACGAGACGTTCGTTGAACTCGGCAACGCGTTGACCCGGGAGGTGCTGGAACGTAACCTGGCAGCTCCGGACGAGCAGCTCGAATCCAAGGTTAAAGACACGATCAGCACGATCAAAGAGAACATGAGTCTCCGCCGTTTCAGCCGGATCGATAAAGAGGACAACGAGATTTTCGCGTCCTACATTCACGGCGATTCCGGCCGTCTCGGTGGTATCGTCAAGGTTAAGGCAGACGATCCCGCGGCACTTGAGCGCGAAGACGTGCAGAACTTTGCCTTTGACTGTGCCCTGCACGTGGTGGCGTTCCGTCCGGCGTATCTCTCGGGCGATACGATCGAACCCGATTACATCGCGGAACAAAAAGAGATCTTCATGCAGCAGGCCAAGAATCTCGGCAAACCCGAGAAAGTCCTGGAAGGTATAGTACAGGGTAAACTGCGCAAGCATCTGGCGGAGATCTGCTTCGTTGACCAGGGATTCGTGAAAGACGAGAAGAAGTCCGTTGGCGCCGTGGCAAAGGAAATCTCCAAGGAAGCGGGCTCCTCCGTTACAGTGAACGGATTTCTGGTGTACGCTGTTGGAGAAGAGGTTTAAACCACTGTTCCGAGAGGAGGATCCGCGATGGATGCAATTATCAAAGACGCGGAAGATCGCATGAAGAAAAGCGCCGCCAGCCTCGAAGAGGAGCTGGCGGGGTTGCGTACCGGCCGAGCCTCCGCCGCGATGTTTGACAAGCTGCGTGTCCCGTACTATGGAACACCGACGCCGATCAACCAGGTGGCAAGTATCAGCGTTCCCGAGTCGAGACTCGTTGTGATTCAGCCCTGGGATAAGGCGGTGCTGCCGGAGATTGAAAAAGCGATTCAGTCCTCGGAGATGTCCCTGAATCCCAGCAATGACGGCAAGGTGATCCGCATCAATATCCCACCCCTCACCGAAGAACGGCGAAAAGAGATCGTCAAGCTCGCGAAGAATACCGCGGAGCAGGGACGGGTGGCGGTGCGTAACATTCGGCGGGACGCCAACGATGAGCTCAAGAAGCAGGAGAAAAGCGGCGATATCAGCGAGGACGACCTCAAACGGGGCGAAGACCAGGTTCAGAAACTGACCGACCAGTACATCGAGCAGATCAACGAGGTATTGTCGGCCAAGGAGCACGAGATCCTGGAGATTTGATGGGAAAAGAAAAGGCAAAAGCCGATCCCACGCTCCGACATATCGGTATCATCATGGACGGCAACGGCCGCTGGGCAACCGCCCGCGGCCTGCGACGCACCCGCGGTCACCGAGAGGGCGTGGAAGCGGCCAAACGCATCGTCCTGGCAGCGATCGAGGAAGATGTTCCGTACCTCTCGCTGTACGCGTTTTCCACGGAGAACTGGCGCCGCGCCCGGGACGAGGTGTCTTTTCTTATGGCCTTGGTGGCGCGCAACCTGCGGGGACAATACGATTTCTATCGCGAAAACCACGTGCGTGTCCGCCACAGCGGTAACCTTGCGGGACTTCCCCTGGAAGTACAGGAAGAGATCGCGGCGGTCACGGAAGAAACTCAGAACAACGAAGCGATAACGATAAATCTCGCCGTTAATTACGGCGGTCGCGACGAGGTTGTCCGGTCGGTAAACAGGGCTCTTCAGGACCGGCCTGAAAACGCCACAGTCCCGGAGATCTCCGACGAGGATATCCGGAGTAACCTGGATCTGCCGGACTTTCCCGACCCGGATCTGATCATCCGTACCGGTGGAGAACGGCGCCTGAGCAACTTTCTTATATGGGAAAGTGCGTACGCAGAGTTATACTTCAGCGAGCGATTATGGCCGGAATGGACTGGAGATGATCTACGGGAAGCTCTAGCGGACTTCCAACGACGCAAACGTAATTTCGGCGGGATGCGATGACACGGAACACCATACTGCGACTTCTCGTTTTTTTTATCGGTATACCCGTTCTCGGGCTAAGCGCGTTTCTTTTTCCCGCGCAGGGACTGCCCATATTCGCCCTGATCGCGATCGGTGCATCAGCACTTGCCGCCGTGGAGGCTTCGGCTTTTTTTCCACGGCGGATCTGGGCGTATCGATACAGTACCATGGCGATCCTGTTCATGGGAGCGATCGTACCGGTCGTAGGATACCTGGCCGCCCGGATTCCCGGCATGCCCTCCCCGGGTTTCTCGGTGATGGGAACGATCATGCTCGTCACGGCGGGAGTGATGGCGCTGCAGGTGTTCCGGGATCATAATGGTGATTACGCGGGGATTCTGCCTACGGTTACAACGCACCTGTTCATACTGGTGTATCCCGGACTTTTTGTCTGGCACGCCCTGCGACTGGTCAATCTTTCCCACCCGTCTCACGTGGTGGTAATATTCCTGCTCGCCACGTACCTCAACGACAGTAACGCCTGGTTTTTCGGACGGCTCTTCGGAAAGGCTACAACCCGCCCGGGAGCTTCCCCACCCGTGGCGATCAGCCCCAACAAGTCGGTTATCGGTTTTATCGGCGGTTTCATCGCGAGTCCGCTGGTGATCGTCGTGGCGGGAATCGCTTTTCCGGAAATACTTCCGGGAACGGTACTTACTCACGTTGTTTTCGGCGCGGTAATCGGCGCCGCAACGATAACAGGGGACCTCGTAGAGTCGGCTCTGAAACGATCCGCCGCGGTGAAGGATTCGGGACAACTCATCCCGGGACGTGGTGGATTGCTCGACTCGATTGACTCGAGCCTCTTCGCGGCACCATTTTTCTACTACGGTTATGTTCTCTTTTTTGTGGGGATCTAGGAGTCGCGACAGATGCTGAACGTTATTGTTGGATTACTCGGCCTCGGTCTCGTGGTGTTTGTACACGAACTGGGTCACCTTATCGCGGCGAAAGCCACGGGAATTACCGTGGAGGCGTTCAGCGTCGGTTGGGGCCGTAAGATCTGGTCCTTCACAAGGGGTGGGACGGAGTACCGGATCAGCTTGCTGCCGATCGGTGGATACTGCAAGATGCAGGGTGAGCACGCGCTGATCAGAGCCTGGCAGGAAAAAAGCTCCTCCATCGACGTGGAACCGGGCGACTTCTACGGTGCGCGGCCGTGGCAACGCATCCTCGTCCTGATCGCGGGACCGGCGGTGAATTTCTTCTTCGCGGTGGTCGTTCTGGCGGTGATCGCGGTGATCGGCTACTCCACTTATACCTTCTCCAACCGGATCATACTTGCCCGGGACTACGTTTCGGAATCTGAGTCGCCCGCGGCGGACGCCGGTCTCCGCACCGGTGACTACGTCACTGCGATCGGCGGAACCGAGATTTCTTCGTTCCGTGAGCTCCAGATGATCGTAAGTCGTTCAGCGCAGCGCGAGCTTTCCGTACGTTACAGCCGGAACGGCACGGAGTACACCTCCACCCTCGTTCCGGCTCTCGACCAGGATACCGGAGCCGGCAGGATCGGTGTTTACCCCTGGGTCGAACCCGTCGTAGGTGGTGTTGCCGAGGGATCACCCGCGGATATCGCGGGCTTCCGTGCGGGCGACCGGATCGTTGCCGCCGACGATTCGAACGTATCCCACACGGTAGACGTGGACGAGGTGATCCGTCGGTCTCGCGGCGTCTCGATTCCTTTCACGGTTGAGAGAAACGGCGAGGAGAGGGAACTTCGGGTCGTACCCGGAGAGACGGAGCAAGGCCGTCCCTACATCGGCATCGCCTACGAGACGATCGAGGTTCACAGTCCATCCTACGGCCCCCTGGGCGCGCTCGCGGAAGGGTTCCGTCAGTCGCTGCAGACGTTGCAGCTCACGATACGTGGAATCAGCCTGCTCTTCTCCGGCGTTGATCTCAACCAGGCGCTCATGGGCCCGGCCCGGATAACGTACCTCGTGGGAGAAGTCGCCGCCGAAGGGTTTCGTGCCGGTATAGGTACGGGACTCTTCTCATTTTTCAACTTCCTGAGCCTCATCAGTATCACCCTGTTCTTTATGAACCTCCTGCCGATTCCCGCTCTCGACGGAGGCCAGATCGTCCTCTCTCTGGTGGAAATCGTATCCCGACGCCCGCTGCATCCCCGGCTGGTTTATCGCTATCAGGTGGTTGGTAACATAATTATCCTGGGGCTCCTGTTTTTTGCCGTGTTCAATGATATTCTTTTCTTTGCCCGGAGTTAGATTCATGACAAACCGACTTTCCAGTTTGATCTTCCTGGGATTGCTGCACCTCACCGTCGCTTCCGTCACTACCGTCTGGACTCGACCCGTGACGACGATCCGGTCGAGCCACGATGCTGCCATTACCGCTATGGCAGTCCAGGTCTCGGAGAACCGCCTTTTCACCGCCGGTCACGACGGTAAGCTCATGGTGTGGCACCCGGCAACGGATCGCCTGTTGCAGACGATCCGCGCGGATCGACTGCCCCTGCAGGCGATCGCGCTCTTTCCCGACGGTGATCGTGTAGCGATATACGCGAGTGATGGCCGTCGGGAACACCGTATCTCGGTCTGGAACTGGAAAACCGGAGAACGCCTCTACCTGCACGCACCGGACGACGAGGTTTTGTGGATGGAGATATCTCCTCAGGGATCGTACCTGATTTATTCCGTGCCGGATCTTCGCAGCATGCGCATGCTCGACGCCTCCACGGGCAGACAGTTGCCGTTTCTGCGACAGTCCACCGGTATTGTTTCCTGGTTCATAACCGCTACGAGTGAAGAACGGGTAATGACCTATGCGCCTTCCTCCGGTGCTATCGCGTACCGGAATGTAGTCACCGGCGCGATCGACGGCAGATTTCAAGCACCCCCTGATCTGAAACGTTTTGTCCTATTGGAGCAGCGCCGTTATGCCGCGGTCGAAACGGAGGCAGGTCTCCTGGGCGTTCTGGATCTGCTGAGCGGGGATCTCGTCGCAGAGGTCCGCGCCGGGGAGATCGAATCGATCAAGCGGGATCCGGGTGCTCCCGATATCATCGTCCTTGCGCGCGCGCTCGTCGGAGGAAAAACGATACGCCGATACCGGTATGAAAACGGTCGGCTTCAGCAGCGCTTCGAGACACGCCGTAATATCCCCGACCACACGTTGCGGATAGTAACGATTGGAAGAGAGTTGTACGGAGCAGACCGGAACGGAACGCTCCTGAGGTGGCCGCCGTTTGAGAACGATCCGGTCGAATTCGCCGGAGGGATTATCGATCCGATCCGGGACCTGCTCTTCACGGACAACCGTCTGTATCTCTTGACCGCCCACGAACTCGTCTCGATCGCGAGTGACTTCTTCGGCGACATAAGCGGGCCGGACCGTTCTGTCAGCTTCGTAGACCAGCAGTCGGCTCAGATGTCCGTCGGTGCGGGAGCGCGTTTTCTCGAAACCAACAACGACCACATACTTCTCTGGACTCCGGTGGGGATGAACGACGCCCGACTGCATCTCTTTGAACCGCTCTCCGGTCGGACCAGTCCGCTGCCCGTTACGATCCCCCCGGGTGTGGTCTCGATCTCGGCATATCGGGATGATCTGGTCATCCTCACCCGGGCCGGGCTGTTAAGCGTGATCAACTACTGGACCGGGGCGGAAACACTCTCGTACCGCGGAGCAGGGCTTCAGACAGCGATCCGCTCCGGACGGGAAGTGTTTCTTGGAAAAGCGTACGAAGGGGGCGTTCTCGATTCCGCGATCCTCCGTATCGACCCGAGAACGGGTCAGACCGTTCCTATGGACACTGAAGCGCGCCTCGTCTTCGCACTGACCTACGATCATCAGAGAGGCCGACTCTTCGCGGTGGGAGTGGTGGAGAGCCGAACGGGAGATCTCAATACCGTAGTTGAAGTGTTTGACGGTCCAAACTACGGTCGCCGCCGCACGATACTCGAGATCCCCGGCGAACACCTGGACGCTCAGGTTACGGTGGATCCCGTTCGTGGCACAGCTTATACCACGCTGGACGATCGAGGCGGTATCCTGAGGTGGGACGGAGCGCGTGTTTCCGAGCTGGCCAGAAACCAGGCTCATATCCCGCGGCGGCTTGTATTGAGCGGAGACTATGTCTTCTCGGTAAATTGGGATGGTACCGTCTCGCTTATCGACCGGTTTGACGGCAACTCCGCGATGGACCTGGTCGTAATCGACTCTGATCGTACCGGCGATTGGGTCGCCCTGCGCCCGGACGGGCGATTCTATGCGAGCCGCCCCGCCCTCGCCTCGGACTACTATTTCAGCATCAACGATGACCGGTTCACACTGGGAGATCTCATTTTTGAAGCGACTTCATCGGTACGTCCGCCGCGGCCTTCGAGCCAGGAAGATGCGCCCCCTGCGATCGATCGTTTTGAAACCGGCCGGAGCCGTGGATTTCAGGTGGAAGAAGAAACGGAAGGTTACGATCCTGAAGGAGGAGAACCGGCGCCCTCCTCGTAGATCCGGTTCCGGGTATCACACCCCGGGGCATCTCGCCCTCCCGTTAAACGAATCCTCCGGTTCACCCCGTAGAAGTGACCTTTTCGATCGCGGCGCGCACGGCGTCACGGATCTCCTGTTCGTGGCGCTCACGCAGTGTGTCGGCGTAGATTCTTCCCAGAAGATTGGCACGGTACATCGGAGGAACACGATTGAGGGCGTACGCCGCGATATCCAGCACCGTGCCTTCGTCGTTAACGATCGAAGGGTCGTCGAGTTCCTCCAGTTGTTGCCCCAGCTCCTCGATCACCAGACGCTCTGCTTCGTTCGTAAGCTCTTCAAAACTGTAAATATTCTGCAGATCCATGGGCTCATCCTCCTCCCTGATCGATATCGTCCGCCAGGTTCTCGAACTTTGTATACCGCGGTACAAACGCGATCTTGATCGTACCGACCGGGCCGTTACGCTGCTTCGCCACGATCAGCTCCGTCTCGACCACGTTCAACGCCTCCGTGGTAGCCTGGTCGACGTTCCGTTCCCTGTGAAGAAACAATACCACGTCCGCATCCTGTTCTATACTACCGGACTCACGGATACTCGACAGGAGCGGCCGCTTCCCCTCCGTATCGCGGGAGACCTGAGATAGTGCGATAACCGGAACATTCAGTTCCCGAGCCAGAGACTTCAGAGACCGGGAAACCTCGGCGATCTGCTCGTGCCGAGGCGCATCGCTGTGCTCGTTCGTTATCAACGTGATGTAGTCCACGAAGATCGCGCGCACGCCGTGCTGACTGACCATGCGCCGTGCCTGAGCTCGCAGATCAAGAAGTCTCATACCCGGTGAATCGGAGATCCACAGCGGCGCCTCGTAGATACGGCCCGCCGCGTGTGTGAGATTGGCAAAATCCGACGAACGCAGCATACCCGTTCGAATCACCTGACTACCGATCTTGGCCTCGCCGGCGACGAGCCGCTGCATCAGCGCCATGTCGCTCATCTCCAGAGTGAAAAAACCGACCGGTACCTTGGACGCGATCGACATATTTGCAGCCATGGAAAGCGCCAGGGCTGTCTTACCCACCGACGGTCGTGCCCCGATCACGATGAACTCGCTGTTCTGGAAGCCACTGGTCATATTGTCAAGCGCGGAAAAACCGGAGGGAATACCCGTGTAGGCATCCTGGTTATGGTAGAGCTTCTCGATCGCCGCTACCGTTCGCTTGACGACATCCTTGGCAGGGAGGTAGGATCTGGTCTGGTTTGTTTCGGCAAGCTCGAACACCCGACGTTCCGCTTCCTCCAGCACCTGTCGGGTGGGTATCGTCTCATCAAAACAGTTTTCCGTGAGCTCCGCCGCCAGCGTTATGAGCCGGCGACGAATCGCCGTTTGCTGGACGATCTGGGCGTAGTACTCCACGTTGGCACTGGTAGGTACTGCCGTGGTAAGAGACGATATATACGACGCGCCGCCGACTTTCTCAAGCTGACCGGCGCTCTGTAGTTCGTTGGTGAGTGTGATGAGATCGATGCTCTCGCCCCGATCCCAGAGGTTCACGATCGCTTCGAAGATCCGTCCGTGAGCCTGACGATAAAAATCCCCGGGCCGGACAAGGTCCACGACCCGGGTTATTGCGGGAGCATCCAGCAGAACAGCGCCAAGTGTGGCGACTTCCGCTTCTAAATTGTGAGGCGGTAACCGCCCTTCCATTGTCGTTACTCGGAACCGCGTTGGTCCGCGTCGGCCTCGACCTGCTCGTCGGCATCGTCGGTCTTGTCACCATCCGCATCAGCCGCCGCCTGGTCAGCTTCTTCTGCAGCGGCCTGCTGCATCGCGATCACTTCCGGGTCACCGGAAGCGTCCGCAGCGGCTTCCTCGGTTGCGGCTTCCTCGGTTGCGGCTTCCTCCGCAGGGGCTTCCTCCACAGCGGCTTCCTCGGCAGCGGCTTCCTCCACAGCGGCTTCCTCCGCAGCGGCTTCCTCGGCAGCGGCTTCCTCGGCAGCGGCTTCCTC
>SLRR01000232.1 GCA_007130865.1 Spirochaeta sp.
AGAGAGCCCCCCTCCTGGCGTCGTCGTTCCGCCAGCCGCGGGAACAGTTCGTAATTGCGATCGATCAGCTCCCGGACGCGCTGCCGGTTCTTCTGTACGTACGCTCCGACTTCAAGGTTTTCCTCCACCGTGAGCTCTCCGAATATCTTGCGGCCCTCCGGAACGTGGGCGATGCCGCGCCGCGTGATCAGGTGGGGGAGCTCGTTGAGGATCTCTTCACCGCGGAAGAGGATGCTCCCGGCGCTGCCGGGAACCGCGCCGGAGATCGTGTTGAGGAGCGTGGTTTTGCCGGCCCCGTTGGCGCCGATCAGCGTCACCATGCTCCGTTCTTCAACGGTGAGGGAAACACCTTTGAGGGCGTTTATCGCGCCGTAGTGGACCTGCAGGTCCTTTACCTCGAGCAGGTTCATGCTCCCTCCTCCTGCTTACCCAGGTACGCCTCGATCACTTTCGGATCGTTCTGTACCTCCCGCGCCGTCCCTTCGCTGATCTTTATCCCGTGATCGATCACGGTGATGCGGTCGGCGATACTCATGACGAGTTTCATGTCGTGCTCGATCAGGAGGATCGTGAACCCTTCCTCTTTGAGGGAGCGGATAATCTCGTCCAGGGACTCCGTTTCCCGCGCGTTCATACCTGCCGCGGGCTCGTCCAGGAGCAGCAGGCGGGGTCGCGTGGCCAGAGCGCGGGCGATCTCCAGCTTCCGCTGGTCTCCGTAGGCAAGGTTGCGGGCAAAGGTGTCGCGCTTGTCCGCGAGACCCATCTTCTCGAGCAAGGCCAGGGCGGACTCATCCACTTCCCGTTCCTCCCTGCGATATCGGGGCGTTCGGATCGCCGCGTCGAACAACCGGTACCGGTTGCGCGTATGCGTGCCGACTTTTACGTTCTCCTGCACCGACAGGTAGGGGAAGAGCCGGATGTTTTGAAACGTTCGGGCGATCCCCAGTTCCGCGATCGCGTGGGTGGAAAGACCTCGGATTGACCGCTCCTCGAAGGTAACCGTCCCCCGGTCCGCCGGAACGATCGCGGTGAGCGCGTTGAAAAAGGTGGTCTTCCCCGCGCCGTTGGGTCCGATGATCGCGTGGATCGACCCGGCTTGTACTTCCAGGTCCACGTCGTTCACCGCTACCAGTCCGCCGAACGCCTTGCGCAGCTTCTCCACGGAGAGAATCATGCGGAACCTCCCGGGACGACCGCGGTACGGCGACGCGCAAACCCGAACCGCCCTTTTCCCGGTCGTTTCGGCAACTTCGGTTTCTCGAACACGCCCTTCACGTTGGCCAGACCACCAGGGCGGTACACGATCACCACGATCAGGGTGAGTCCGTAGATAACCCCGCGGTACTGCATGAGCACGCGGAAGATTTCCGGGATCAGCACGAGGATGGTCGATCCCAGGATCGGCCCGATGATCGAACCGGTTCCGCCCAGGGCGAGCATCGTGATGATCGCGAACGACTCCAGGTTGGCAAACGACTCGGCACTGACGTACCGCTGGAAGTGCGCGAAGTAACTGCCCGCGATTCCGGCAAAGAAACAACCGATCGTGAACGCCAGGACTTTGTAGCCGAAGACGTTGATCCCCATGCTGGCCGCGGCGGTCTCGTCCTCCCGGATCGCGATCAGCGCCCGGCCCACCCGGGAGTGGTAGATCCGGTAGATCGTGGCCACCGTGATCGTCGCCAGTACCAGGATCAGGTAGTAATAGCCCCGGCCGGTAAAGGTCCACCCGAAAAGGGTGGGTATCGGAATCCCGGAGATGCCCATCGGTCCGCGAGTAATGGACCGGAGATTCAGGATGAGTATGCGTACGATCTCCCCGAATCCGAGCGTGGTGAACGCCAGGAACACCCGGCGCAGGCGCAGTGTTGCCAGACCGATCAGCGTACCGAAGAGCCCCGCAACGATACCCGCCACGGGCAGAGCGATCCAGAACGACCAGCCCGCCATGGTGGTAAGCATCGCGGAGGTGTACGCGCCGATGCCGTAGAATGCGGCGTGACCCAGGGAAAACATCCCGGTGAACCCGATGATCACGTTGAGTCCCGACACGAGCAGTACGTAGATACCGACCAGGGTTGCGACTCGCAGGTGGTACGCGCTGGTCAGCAGGTAGGGAAGCGCTATCAGGAGGAGCGCCGTCACGATCGCTACCGCTCCTTTGTGGCGACGACCGAGGGTTGAGATCGTATATCGTGTGTTCCGTAAAGTATTCGTCATGGCCGCCCTCAATCGACCTTTCGTCCCAGGAGACCCTGTGGACGGAGCAACAGGAAGATGACCAGGATCGAGAACCCGATGATATCCCGGTAGCCCGAGGAGATGATCTGCACCGCGAAGTTCTCGATAATTCCCAGCAGGTATCCTCCCAGGATCGCCCCGGGAATGGAAGTGAGTCCCCCGAAGACCGCCGCGGAGAACGACTTGAGCCCCGCCATATTCCCCATGTAGGGGAAGAGAGCGTTGTAGTATGCCGCCGCCAGGACGCCGGCAATTCCCGCGACCGCCCCGGCGATCGAGAACGTCAGGGAGATCACCCGGTCGGTGGGGATTCCCATGAGGCTGGCCGTCTTGAAATCCAGCGATACCGCCCGGATCGCCAGGCCCAGTTTGGTGCGGTAGATGAGAAGCTGCAGCAGGATGAGGACGACCGCCGCTACCGCCACCAGGATTATCTGCATCCAGCTCACGGAGACTTCCTGGATCACGAATGCGGTCTCGCCGTAAAACGCGGGCATCGCTTTCCGCTCCGCCCCGAAGACAACCGTCATCAGTTCGTTGAAGAACATCGCGAACCCGATCGTGCAGATAAGCGATGCAATACGCGCTACGCCTCGAAGCGCGCGGAACGCGAACCGCTCCAGCACGTATCCTACCACGTAACCCGAGGCGGCCCCAGCCAGGAGCGCGAGAAAGAGGTTGGGGGTAACGTAATGCACAAACATCCATCCAAAGTACGCGCCGATCATGTACATCGACCCGGTGGCAAAGTTCAGCAGCCGGAGCGTCCCGTACACGATGCCGAAGGAGATCGCCAGGAGCGCGAAAAGGCTGCCCTGGGTGATCCCGTTGATCAGTTGTTGAATGAACACCGTCGCCCTCCGTTCAGGGATGTGAGTCGATCGTGACCGGCCGCCCGGGGGACCGGAGCGGCCGGTAGAATCGGACGATTCTGCAGGGTCTTACTCGTAGATTACAAACTCACCGTCCCGGATCCGCAGCATCCGGTATCCCTTCACCGCGTCTCCTTGCGGTGTGAACGTGATGCTTCCGGTAAGGCCCGGGAAATCGGCCGTTTCCGCCAGGGCGGAGCGGATCGCCTCGCTCTCGGTGCTGCCGGCGCGCTCGATCGCGTTGGCCAGGAGCATCATCGCGTCATAAGCGAGGGCGGCGTGGAAGTTGGGGAGCGCCCCGTAGGCTGCTTCAAACGCCTCGACGTAGGTCCTCACGGCCGGATCGGGGTCGGGCGTGAAGAAACCGGTTCCCGTGTACAGACCCTCCACCGCCTCGCCGCCGAGAGCGATCAGCTGTGGCGAGTAAAGGGAGGTGGGACCGATCACCGGAACATCCCATCCCAGGCGAGCGCGTTGTATATTGATCGCGGCGCCGTCGTTGTAGAACGACGCGATAAAGAGACCGTCAGCGCCGGTCTCACGCAGGCTCGCGAGTACCGCCGTGAAGTCACTCTCGCCCTCAAAGTAGAACTCCGTGCGGGTCACCGTGCCGCCGAGATCTTCAAACGCGCGGGTAAAAAATTCCGCCGTATCGATGCCCCAGTCGTTGTTGATATGAAGGATCGCGATATTGCGGATGCCGATCTTGTTGTACGCGTAATCCGCGTTAAACGGTCCCTCTCCGGCCTGGGTTCCCACGATACCGAAGCTCCAGCGTGATCCCCCGGCATACTCTGTGTGACTCGCCGTGGGGGAGAGCTGCACCATCCCGGCGGCGTCGTAGATCGGCTGAGACGCCATGGCAGGTCCCGACGCAAAGGGTCCGATCTGCGCTACGATCGTGGGGTCACTCGTCCATTGCTGGGCGAGCGTGGCTGCCTGTTGCGGGTTGCCCTGAGTGTCACCTACCGAGAGGCGTACCTGCCGTCCCAGGATACCGCCCTGCTCGTTGAGCTCTCCGATCGCAAGCTCCACGGATCGCCGGAAATTGACGCCGAACTCCGACCAGTCTCCCGTTATCGGTGCCGAAAGAGCCACGTGAATCGTGTCATCCGCCTCCCGGGCGCCACCGGCCATAAGGGGAAGCGCAAACGTGAGTACCAGGAATACCACCATTATCAAACGTAAACCGTCTCGCATACGTACCTCCTTGCAAATATTGCGTGGAATAATGTTTCTATATACGAGGGGATATGTCAATTAAAAAATTCAAATGCGTGTTGAAAAACAGCAACAAAATTTGAAAAAATGTTGACCGTTTTTGCATACACCGGCTACTCTGGGATGGAAAGGAGCGACGGGGATGGCCGGAGGCTTCAATTTTGACGAGATAATCGATAGACGTAATACCAATTGTATCAAATGGGACGGGATCGAACGTGCGATCAGCGGGTGCGACGACGGGGATTCGCTCCGGAACGGTGATCGTGCAACCGGTGTGCTTCCTTCGAACGAACTCCTCCCGATGTGGGTGGCGGACATGGATTTTCGGGCACCGTCGGTCGTGCTCGACCGGATCCGCGCTGCTGTGGACCACGGAATCTTCGGCTATACCGAGGTGCCCGGGGACGTGTGGGAGGCGGTAACCGCCTGGGTGGAGTCGCGGTATCGCTGGTCCGTCGACCCCTCGTGGATGTCCTACACCGCCGGGGTGATAACCGGACTCAACGTGGCGATCCAGACCTTTACCCGACCGGGCGAGAAGATCGTGATCCAGCCGCCGGTGTACCCTCCGTTTCACAGTTCCGTACTCTCCAACGGGCGTCGAATAGTGTACAACCCGCTACGTCGAGACGACGATATCCACGGCCGGTACCGGTTCGACCTGGAGGGATTGCGCTCCCTGGTGGATCGCGATACGCGCATGCTGGTGCTCTGTAACCCCCACAACCCGGTCGGGCGCGCCTGGTCCAGGGAGGAGCTCGAGGGAATCGCGGAAATAGCGCTCGAACGGGACCTGCTGGTGTTCTCCGACGAGATCCACGCGGACCTGATCCTGGACGATCTTGTCCATTGTCCCTTTGCCTCACTGGGGCCGGAGATCGCGCAACGGACGATCACGGGAATCGCTCCGAGCAAGACGTTCAATATAGCCGGTCTCAAAGCATCGGTGATAATTACACCCAACGAGAAGCTTCGGGCCGATTTCGACTGCGCCCAGTCCCGTACGTTCGGCCTGTACCATGCCAACACCTTTGCCGTGGTGGGTATGCACGCGGCCTACGCATACGGTGGGGAGTGGCTCGACGCGGTCCTGGCGTACCTCCAGGAAAACCGCGACAGCGCGCTGCAGTACCTGGCACGACACGTCCCGGGTGTTCGCGCCGCCACCCCGGAGGCGACGTTCCTCCTGTGGCTCGATTTTGCGGGAACGGGGCTTGCCCACGAGGAGATCGTGCGGGTTCTCCGGGAAGACGCGCAGATTATTCTGAACGACGGTACCTCTTTTGGTCCCGGCGGGGATCGGTGTTTCCGGTTGAACTTCGGGTGTCCCCGGGCGCTTCTCGATACGGGGATGGAGCGGCTCGGCCGCGCGTTTTCCGCCCGGGAGGCGATCGGATGAAGTCAGCGGACGACGCGGCTCAAGCGGCGCCGCTGGATCGATCGCACCGGGAGCACCGCGCGGACAACTCGGCTCACGCAGACAGTTCCGATCACGCCTCACCGTCACACCGGCCACCGCGGCCGTTCAAACGGGAAGACCGGCGCATCCTCGCGGCGATGCGACCGCTCGTGAGCGGATTGGCGACATTTCTCGGGCACCACTGCGAGGTGCTCCTGCACTCGCTGGAGGACCTGGCCCATTCCGTAGTCCATATCGAAAACGGACACGTTACCGGTCGTGTCGTGGGATCGCCCGTGACCGATCTGGCGCTGCGGATCCTGCACGCCACCGAGACCGACGGCGAGGGCGGGGAAGACCGAGATTTCCGAGTCTATTCAAGTTCCACCGCCGACGGCAGACCTCTGCGGTGTGTGACGATGGTGGTCCGGAACGGCGAGACGCCGATCGGCATGGTCTGTGTAAACTTTGATCTCTCCGTTCCGCTCAGTGACGTGATCGGGTTCCTTGCGTCTATGCGGCAGACGGGATCCGACGCCGATCGGGAGGACTCTCCGGAGCACTACATGATGAGCGCGGAAGACCTGGTGACACGCTCCCTGGACGTGGCGATTCGGAACGCCGCGGCGCAGCGTGGCGTCTCACCGCAGGCGAGAAACCGGGCGATCGTGGCGGACTTGAACCGGCAGGGAATATTCGATATCAAAGGTGCGGTGGACATGGTGGGCGCCGAGCTGGGCGTTTCCCGCTTTACCGTTTACAATTATCTTCGCGATCTCAAGAATGAGGGGGAATCAGATGGCAAACAATGACGGAGCAAAACGGGAAGTGGTTTTTACCGATTCCGCGCCGGCACCGGTGGGACCGTACTCACAGGCCAACCGGGTGGGGAATACCATCTACGTATCGGGTCAGCTCGGCCTCAAGCCCGGGGA
>SLRR01000091.1 GCA_007130865.1 Spirochaeta sp.
GATATCACGCGCCAGCAGGTGGAGAACGTGGACGAGATCATCCTGGACCTGGTGGAACAGACCCGGGAACGGAGGGAGGAGCTCGCGGCGGAGTCGATCCACCTGGATGAACGGGACCCGGAGAGAATTCGGCTCCTGGAGGAAAAGCTCCGGAAGCGGTTCAAAGTGTTTGAAGAGACCAGCGTATTGGAGGAATACAAACAGTGAAAGTTTTAAACGTCGATGACTCTGTGACGATGAGAAAGATCGTAACCCTGGCGATGCAAGCCCGGGGATTCACCGTGGAGGAAGCGGGAAACGGGCAGGAAGCGCTCGATCAAATTAAGGAATCCGGTGATCCGGACCTGATCGTTCTGGACATCAATATGCCCGTCATGACCGGCATGCAGTTCCTCGAGGTGTATCGGGGCTCGGCGCCGATCGTGGTCCTGACGACGCAGTTTGAGGAGGACGTACGGAAGAAAGCTCTCCTGCAGGGTGCAAAGGCTTTTCTCACCAAACCGTTCAAGAAAGAGGACCTTCTGGCGGTGGTGGATGACCTCGGCCTTGCGGGCTGACGGTTGTTCGCCATGAACACACGGGCGCTGTCGATCAGCGCGCTGATTCTCGAGGATGACCCCCTTTGGCGGGTGGTGCTCACAAAAACGATCGACGAGTACGTTCAGAAAGTTATCTCCTGCGTCTCCCTTCAGGAAGCACTGGACGCCTGGGAGCGGGAGCGCCCCGGCCTTGTCCTGGTGGATATCGGCCTGAGCGGTGAAAACGGGTTGGAGTTCATTGAACGCGTACGTCGGGAGAACGGCACCGTTCCGGTGGTGGTGGTGTCCGGCGACGAGTCCCAGGAGGTGGCGGTCCGGGCGATCAATATCGGCGTGAACCGGTTTGTCCGGAAACCCGCCTCACCGGAGGAACTGGAATCGGTGGTGGAAGAGGTTCTCGCCCGTTACCAACTTCTGGAGGAGCGGCGCTCCCGGGAACAGTACTTCCGGACCTTGGTGGAACAGGGGTCGGACACGGTAATCGTATACGATCGCAACCGGAACCCGGTATACCGCGTAGACGCCGGAACCGGGGACGGTCATGAGCGCCCGGGATACCGCTTTGACCCGGACGCGCTTCCTTTTTCCGGGGACGCAGCACTTTGGAACGCGGCGTTCCGGGATGCCCTGTCGGCGCCGGCGGTGATTATCTCCACGGTGGTCCGCGTCCGCGATTGGTACGAGGACGTCCGCTGGCTGGACGTACGCCTGCGGAACCTCCTGGACCATCCCGACGTGCAAGGGGTGGTAGTCAACGCTCGTGATATAACCCGGGAACGGCGTACACAATCCCTGCTCCAGCAGGCGGAGGAACGCCTGCGTCGGCAGGTGAAGCTCACGGAATACCAGTACCGTGTGCTTTTTGAGCTGCTCCCCGTGGGGGTTTTGATCCGGGACGGATCGGACACGCTCCTGGAGTGCAACCCCGCGGCAAAAACGATACTCGACGGCGTTGGACGAATACCGGACGGTGTGACGTTCGACACGAACGCCTGGAATCTGGTAGATTCCGAGGGCAATCCGTTGTCTCCCGAGGAGTTGCCCGCGGCGCGGTGCAGGAACTCCGGCGAGCCGGTCCGGGACAGCGTTGTCGGGATCAAGAGGCGGGGACGACCGTTGCAATGGTTGAACATCAACGTCACTCCCTTTACGTATGATCCCGCCGACTCGGGAACGGTAATGGTCGTTGTTGAGGATATCTCCGATACGATTCACCGCGAGCGGGAGCAGCGGCTTCTTCTGAAGCGGATGGAACGTACCACGGCGAACCTTCATTTTATCAATACGTGGCTGACCGAAACCACCCGGGTGGATGAGCCACTGACTCACCTGCCCGGAATAATCGACAAGGTGGAGTCGATCCCGTTCCTTGCGCACCTGGCGGTATACCAGGGAGACGAGGTTACCGGTGTGTTTAAACGTATCGCGCACCACGGTGAGGGGATATGGCCTGATACGGTAAACCTTGACGATCAGTTACGGGAGTATCTGAACCGTTCCGGCGGCCTGGTGGTTACGGAGCGCCTCGGGCAGATCCTCCGGGAACAGCTCGATCCGCGCACGCTGGATTCGATTTCGGACCGTCTGCTCTTCTATCCAGTGACGGACCAGGAAGCGGCCCGAGGTGTCGTGTTGTTCGGCTCCCGCGCCGGTTACGGCCGGCAGGTCAGGGAGGTATGCGGCGCCCTGGCGGGAACGATCGCGGTGATGTTCCAGAAGGAACGCGACCGGAAGGCGCGAGAACTCGCGGAGGAAGCGCGGCGGCGACAGAAGCAGTTCCTGGCGCGGGCGGAGCGGCTCGCGGCGCTGGGAAGCCTTACTTCAGCGATCGGCCACGAGATCAACCAACCCCTGCAGTCGATTAAGATTATCGCGGAAAGTACTCTTTACTGGATAAACGAGGGTGCCTCCCCGCCGGATCCTCGGACGACGAAAGAGAGCCTGGAACGTATATCGGAGCGCGCCGACTGGGCCGCCGATATAGTGCGGAGCATGAAGACCGTTTTCCGAAAACCCGAGTTGATCGAAATCGTACCGGTGGACGTGGACAACGTAGCTCGGCAGTCGATCGAGGTTTTACGGGAACTGCCGGAAGCACGGGACGTTTCGTTCGAGATCGATCTGGACCCCGAAGTATTTACCTTCCCGTTTTCCGAGGTGCAGCTGAAGCAGGTCCTCATGAACCTGATGAAAAACGCAGTGAGAATACTCGCCGCCAGCGGACAATCGGAGGGATTGATCCGCGTCCGCACCGGCCGGAGGGAGGGCTGCAAGAGGATCGAAGTCATGGACAACGGTCCGGGTATCCCGGACGAGATAAAGGACCGCGTATTTGACCCCTTTTTTACTACATCCGACCGCGCCGAGGGAATGGGACTCGGCCTGTACGTGGTTCACACCGTAGTCCGGGCGATGCAGTGTACCGTGTGCGTGGAGGACGCTCCCGGCGGGGGAGCGTGTTTCGTGATCGAGGAAGACCTCCCTGAATCTTCGCAGACGGAACGTCCTTGAAGATTCTTGAAGAACGCTTTCAAACGCTCGGGAACGTTTTTGTTCGCGAGTCGACCTTCGGTCCGACGGTCAGTACACCACCGGCTCCGCGTCAAGATCGCGCCAGATATACCACGTGGCGACGGTGCGCCACGGTTTCCACCGTTCCGCCCGTTCCCGCAGGAGCTCGATCCGTTGTTTGAGATCCAGGTCACCCTCCCACCCGAAGAGACGGCTCGCGCCGTTTACCAGCCCCAGGTCACCAACAGGCAGGATGTCCGGTCGCTGCAGATGGAAGATGAGCATCATCTCCGCGGTCCAGGGGCCTACACCGCGCAGCGAAATGAGCTGATCCCGGATTTCACCGTCGTCCATGTCGGACCACGTATCGGGATCCACGGTACCCGCTTCAAACGCTTCCGCTATTCCCCGGATGTACTCCGTTTTGCGACGGGAAAGTCCGACGGCGCGCAGATCCTCCGGGCCGGACTGAAGAACGTACCCGGGTGTGAGGCCTGGAAGCATCTCCAGTAACCGCGACCAGATCCGTTCCGCCGCGGTGACGGAGATCTGCTGGCCCGTGATCGCGTTGAGAAGCGTGCGAAACGGGTCGCCACTGCCCTGGAGACGCTCGTCACGGTAGGTCGCGATAACATCCCGGAGGATCTCGTCGCGATCGGAGAGTTCCCGGCAGGCCCGGTCCCAGTATTCCTCCGCGGGAAACGGCTGACCGGTTGCGACGCGACCGATTTGATCCTGGGCGGTGTTGCGAGCGTCGTCGTTCAACAGGTCAGGTGCAGGATCGCGTTGGTGCTGTCCAGGTCCGCGTTGTTAAGCACGGCGCAGGCTTCTTCCGTAGGCACAGCGACCAGCTCCACACCGCGCTCCTCAGCTAGCGCGTGAACCTCGTCGGTGATCGGAAGCATTCCCCGGACTCCGGTGCCCACCACCAGGGTGCTGCAGTCCCAGGGAATCGGCTCGCCTTCGGAAAGCGGTGTGTGTCCGTACCGTCCCTTCAACTGGCGGGATATCGCCTTTTCCCTGGGAACGACGCTGCTGTTTACCACCATGACGTCTTCCGTGTAGGTCGTGCCGTCGATTTCCAGGCGACCGAAACCGATAAATCGTGTTTTCATGGTAACTCCTGATCTCCTCGAGTTTAAAAGCGCTCGGGATCGTTCGGCTCCAGACCCCGGGGAGGCCCGAAGATCTCGTGGTACGCGATTGCGCGTTGCAGGGCGGGGAGTCGTTCCACCCGGAAGAGCGCTTCCTCGGCGCGTCGCATCGCCTCGGCGTGACGTACCGCGCTATCCCGGGGCGGATGGTACATTCCTCCGCTCGCCGGCTTGAGCGGCTTGTATCCTGACTGTTCCTTGCCGCTCATCGGGGTGGCAACGCGCACTTTTCCGTAACGTTCCGAGGCTCCTCGGGCAGGCCGTGCAGTCTGCGACGGACCTTGGGACGTCCGCCTGCGACGGAGTTCCGGATGCTCCTGGAGGTCGCGATCGGAATCCTCTTCCCAGGCCGACTCTATACCTTCCGCGATGCGCCGCAGAAAGGAGGGACGCCGGGAACGGCGTTGTCTCTTACGGTCCCGGTCCTGTTTCCGCGGATCGTCTTCCGGCGACCGTGCCTGCTCCTGCAGACCCCTCGCGGCGTGCTGCCGCCGGTACGCTTCCCGGCGGCTGCGTTTGATCGCAAGAAGCAGGGGCAGCGAGAGAAAGAAGATCGTAATAATCAGCCTGAAGATCGCGTCAGCTCTCACCGCGTCCTCCGCCGCCGGATCCTCCGGAACCACCGGCACCGCCGCTACCGCCGCCGCTTGGTTCTTCACCGCCAATGGTATTACGCATCTGCGTATCCGCCTGGATGTTGCGCATGCGGTAGTAGTCCATGATACCGAGGTGACCTTCGCGGAACGCTGCGGCGATCGCTTTCGGGACCTCCGCCTCGGCGAGTACGACCTTGGCGCGGTTCTCCTGGACCTGGGCGCGCATTTCCTGTTCCTGCGCTTCCGCAATTGCCCGGCGTTGCTCCGCCTGCGCCTGGAAACGCCGCTTGTCCGCCTCCGCCTGGTCGGCCTGGAGCTTGGCTCCGACGTTCTCGCCGACGTCGATATCGGCGATATCGATCGAGAGGATCTCGAACGCGGTCCCGGCGTCAAGACCTTTCTCCAGTACGCGGCGCGAAATCAGATCGGGGTTTTCCAGAACCGCTTTGTACGTCTCGGAGGAGCCGATCGTGGTGACGATTCCCTCGCCGACTCGGGCGATAATCGTCTCTTCCGTGGCACCTCCCACGAGACGTTCGATGTTTGCACGGACCGTCACGCGAGCCTTGACGCGCAGCTGGATACCGTCTTTTGCTACCGCCTCGATCGCGGCGCGGGATTTTTCCGGATCGGGACAGTCTATTACCTTTGGATTGACACTGGTTTTTACCGCTTCCAGGACGTCCCGGCCGGCGAGGTCGATCGCAGCGGCGCGCTGGAAGTCGAGCGGGATGTTGGCCTTGTTTGCTGCCACCAGCGCCTGGCTGACGCGTCGGACGTTTCCCTGCGCAAGGTGATGCGTCTCCAGAAGCTCCGTCTCCAGGGGTATGCCTGCTTTTACCAGCATGATCCGGCTATCCACGATCGCCCCGGGGGTGACCTTGCGCAACCACATGCCGATGATCCGTGCCAGCGGAACCGATGCCCCTGAAAGCAGAGCCCGAAACCAGAGTCCAAAGAACTTGATGAACACGAAGAACAGCGCCAGTGCGGCCAGCGCTATAAGAATGTAGAGAATCAGGATTTCAATCGTCATGGGAGCCTCCTTCAGGGGTCGAAGCGTTTGGTTCCTTGCGGTTTGCAGTATTGGAATCAGTGTTTGTGTCTACATCGGTCGGCGCGCGCCGCACTACTATGCGGCTGCCGAAGTGCTGCGTAATCACTACCGGAGTCGCCTGCTCCAGATACTCGCCGTTGGTTACCACGCTATACCGCGAACCTGCGATGAGTGCGAGTCCGGAGGGGTGGAGAGGAGTAAGGGTGGTACCGCGCATTCCCACGAGGGTGGTAGGTTCGGAGCCGGTACCGTCCCGTTGGGACGGTGGTTCCGGGGTCAGTTGCGTCCGAAGAATCAGGCGCCGTCCAAGGAAGCTCTTCGGAAACCGTCGTAACAGGAAGATTATCGCCGTGGGTGTAACGAACAACGCCGTGAGGAGGATGATCGTCGCCTGGAGATCCGGAAGGTCACGATACGCGAAGAACACGGTCGCGATGATCATGAGGATACCACCGATTCCGATTACGCCGAACGCCGGGACAAAGAACTCGAGGTACACGGCAAGAATTCCGATAGCGATCAGTGCGAACGCAGCCCAGAGCGTCATATCAGCTCCTCCGTACCACCACACGATTGCCGTCGGCACGAATCACCGTAACTGCGGTGCCCCGCTCCACGTAATCACCCTCACTCTCGGCGGCGATCACATCGCCGTCGTCCAGTTCCACGGATCCCGCCGGGCGCAGATCGCTCCGTACCAGTCCGCGCCGACCCGCCAGGGTAACCGCCACCGTCGGAGACTGAGCGGTAAAACCCTGCGCCGCATCCTGCGTCGTCCCAAGGGAGAGACGGGCGAAGAAGGGACGCGAGGGTATCACCATCGCAAACACCGCGAGTACCACCATGGACAGGGCGATACTCCCGAATACAACCAGTACGTTGCGTCCCGCCACTTCCCATTGCCAGGAGTATTCCGGGATGATGAACTCCTGCAGTGCCAGGATCAGCGACGCCGAGATCGCGGCGAGCCCGCTGATGCCGGCTATGCCGAATCCAGGTATGACCAGGATCTCAAAAACGAGAAGGACAATCCCTACCATGAAGAGGATGATCTCCAGCGATCCAACCCGTCCCAGAAGCATGTTTCCCGCAAAGAGCGTGGCAAACGCAGCAACCGCCACCGCTCCGGGCAGCCCGAACCCGGGACTGCTCACCTCGGTAAAGATCGCCACGATCCCGATCAGGATCAGTAGCGACGTGAAACCGCTCCCCGTCAGCACCGCGACGATGCGGTCCGTCGTTTCAGGTGTGATCCGTGATATCGTGCCGACCTCCACGCCCAGCAGTTCCGCGAGTTCGTTCACGTTTGACGGTGACCCCGCGGAAATACCCAGGGAGTCCATCTCTCCGGCGGTGAGCGTCAGGAGTGCGCCTTCCTCTGAGATTGTCCGCAGTTCCTCAAGCTGGATATCGCCCGCCTCCGCTCGGCGGTGGAGAGATCCGAGCTCGTCCCGGTCCACTATACGTTCTTCACCGTCCACGCTTACCAGGTGCGCTTCCAGCGAGGGGTCAACCATCGCGCGGGCGATCACCGTGGAGTGCCCGTTTCGTTCCGCCAGGGCGGCGATCTGTCCGCGAATCGCGCTTACCGTTTTCTCGTCCGCCGCCGTCGATTCCGCTCCGGGAGCCTGGATCACGGGAGCCGCGGCGCCGATAGAGGTGCCGGGAGACATATAGATCCTGTTCGTGGCAAGCGCGATCAGAGCCCCGGCGGACCAGCTCACGCTTGTTCCTTCCGGGCGGCTCGCCACCCAGGCCGCGGTAGGCACCGTGGCGGATCCAAGGGAACTGGCGATCTGAAGCGCCGAGTCCACCCGCCCGCCGAACGTATCGATCTCCACCACCAGGTGTGCAACCTCTTCCCGTTGCGCGCGCTCAACCGCCCGCTGTACGTACACCGCCTGGAAGCGGTCGATCGGGCCGTGGAGTTCGAGCAGCAGCGTTTCTCCCGCCGCGGGGAGTGCGGTCGCGAGGAGAACCAGCAGTGGTATGAATCGTCGTATCCTCATCTTTATCCCGTACTATCAGTATAACCTAAGCTACGCAGGGAGCAACGCGGCGTCAAACGGTACGGTGATGTTTCATCCGACGCGGATCAGTCGTCGAAAAAGACGGTGCCGCGTGCGCTCATCCATTCCGGAAAACGCCACGTGGGCGACTTTGCGCCGTCGCGAAAGCCGGACCACCGTGCCGTGAACGACCAGTGGCGCGGCGGCGCCGGTTTCTATCGCGCACTCCAGGTAGGCTCCGACGGCGAGTTTTTTACGCGGGTTCTTCAGGGCGGCTCCGCCGATGCTCAGATCCTCCGTGGAGGAGCTCAACGGCTTGGTGCCGATTCCGGGCATCGTAATCTGTACGGGCATCGCGATCTCCCGTCGCCGGTACTTCCGGCGTTGCGCAAAGCGGACATGATCGGAGTGGCGGACGTTGACATTCTTGCTGTTTACGGAGATCACCACCGTATGAAACTGGTGCATTCCTTCATTGCTGTAACACACCACGTCCACCGGATCGCCCGCTTTAAAACCGGAGGCCCCTTTATCGATGCGCAGCTGCAGCGACGCGTCCGTACTGAGAAGAAGAGTACCCGTGCCCATCGCCATCTCCGCGTTGGAAATGGAAACTTCCGCGCCGGTAGGAACGACCGCGGTGGAAGCGGTGTCTTTCTGTTTCAGCGGTGTTACGTCAACCTGGAGACGCCGGAGCAACCGCATTACTTCCATCTCGCTGACGACGCCTTCGCGAATACCCTGACGCGCTACCTTCAGGACGAGGGAGTCGTCCTGCAGAAGCCGCTCCGACTTGGTGGGATCCTTCAGGAGCCACGCCAGGCGGTCCAGGGTAGCGCGCTCCCGGCTCGAGAGGCTGGGCTCCTGCCGTGTCGTTTGCGCGTAAGTGCGGAGAATCGGCTTTTTAGGTGACGCGGCTCGTCGCTTCTGTTCCCGGACGGCGGCGCGTTTACGCAGAATCTGCGCCACGAGGATTCCCAGGACGATTGCTCCGAGAAGAACGAGAAAGATCACCACCTCAACGGTGGATGTCTGGAAACCGCTGCTGATTCCTTCCATGATTGTCTTCGAATTTTATGTAGGAACGGGTAGACTGTCCACAGGAGATGACCCTCATATGAGAATATCTTTCACAGAACGACTCGTAAACGCGGTGCTCCGCGGAATAATTCGCCTGGTATGCGTCGTGGACACGAGGGAACTGGACAAGATCCCTCGCCGGGGACCGGGTATCCTGGCGAGTAACCACACCACGAATTTCGAGGGCCCCATCTACTACGCGCTGCTCCGTGGGAGGAAAAAGACTGCTCTCGGTAAGCTGGAGTTGTGGCACAACCCGTTTACGCGGTTTCTGATGCAGACGTGGCGAATAATTCCGATCAACCGGTCCGGCCCGGATCGTCGGGCCCTGAGACGCGCTTTGAACGCGCTTGAACGGGGCGAGTTTCTGGGTATCGCCCCGGAGGGTACCCGGAGCACCACCGGAGCGCTCCAGCGTGGTCGCCCGGGAACCGCGATGATCGCTCTGGAAGCGGACGTTCCGATCATTCCGCTTGTGCAGTGGGGCGTGCAGGACCTCCCGCGTAACGTACTGCGGTTGCGCCGAACCCGGATCTCTATGGCGGTGGGAGATCCGTTTTACCTGAAGCGCCCCGAGGGTCGCCGTCCGACAGCGGGGGAGCTGCGTCGCATCGCCGATGAGATCATGTATCAGCTGGCCCTGCTCATGCCCGAGAGGTATCGCGGTTATTACCGCGACCTCTCGGCGATGACCACGGAATTTATCGTTCGGCGATGACCGGTCGGCCGATCGCACCTGTACCGGACGTGTGTTATCTGCTATGGTGAAACTCCGAAATGCAACCAGCCAGGTCGCGTCCTCCGTGGCGCAGGAGAAATAACATGGGAGTCAGAGGCGAACTTTATTCCGCCCGTATACGCAGCAGCAACGATCGGCGTACCTATTTCATCAACGTCAAGGAAAACCGTCACAAGGACCTTTTTCTCACAATCGTGGAGAGCAAGAAGTCCGAGAGCGGTGAAGAGTACGAGCGCCACCAGGTGGTAGTGTTCGAGGATGATCTCCACCTCTTCTACAAGGGCTTTGAACAGGTCATGGACTATATCCGGAACCGTCGCACCGGCGAGGGGGAATCTCCCTCCGGCCACCGGGAAGCGCGTCGCTACCGGGAACGGCCGGTTGAGCACGATCACCGCAGCGACTACAGCAGCGACCGCCCGCGGGGCCCGCGGCGTGATAGTGGTGATAACCGGAGCGACCGCCACGGCGACCGCCCGCGCGGACCCCGCCGCGATAGTGGTAATCACCAGAGCGATCGTCCTCACGACCCGCGTCGAGAGGATCGAGGCCCGCGCCGCGACGACCGAGGCCCGCGTCAGGATCGCAGCGACTTCAAGGACCGCCCCCGAGACCCGCGCCGCGACGGTGGCAACAACCAAGGCGACCGCCCGAAGTAAACGCCAACCGATTAGTTGCTCCCGACGCCCCCGCTATTCCTGTACTACTCCCCGGAAGCTTCTCCGGTGAATCGGGCATGGTCCGTACCGTTGAAGCGCCGCTTTATGCGCCGCCGTGGGATATCCTTTATGCCGCTCAAATCCGTACCGGTCGTCCCGGCGGGAGTAATCCACCATCCACTCGTCGCGAATCGTTTTTGCGATTATGGACGCTGCCATGATCGCCGGTACGGTGCCGTCCCCGCCTACGATCGCTCGGGCGGGTCCTTCCAGCCCTCGGGGCAGGTGAAGTCCGTCTACGAGCGTTTCCGTGATCAGGTGTACGACCGCGGCATGGTGTTCGCGCAGTTCCCGCCAGGCCCGCTCCATCGCAAGCAGCGCCGCCCGGTGGATATTGATCTCGTCGATCTCCGCGGGCCAGACCCAGCCGATCCCCAGGGGAATACCCGCGGCGGTGATCCGGGCGCGTTCAAGATCCCGCTTTTCCGGGGTGAGAGCCTTTGAGTCTTTCAGGGAGGTCGTATCGAAGCCGGGCGGCAGTATCACTGCCGCGGCGACAACCGGTCCCGCCAGCGGGCCGCGCCCGACTTCGTCGATGCCGCAGACCGTCTCGCCGGGGTTCTGGTGGGCTTGATTATTGGTCTTTGGTCCGGTCATGATGGAGGATCATATTATGTCGTCAACACAACGGGAGCAACCGTGTTTCTTAAGAGCATAGATCTCTTCGGGTTCAAGTCGTTCGCAGAAAAGAGCCATATTCGCTTCACCGACGGGATTTCCGCGCTGATCGGCCCCAACGGTTGCGGCAAGAGCAACGTCGTGGACGCGGTCAAGTGGGTTCTGGGCGAGCAGGCCACGCGCAGTCTCCGGGCGGAACGGATGGAGGACGTGATATTTAACGGTACCGATTCCCGTAAGCCCCTTAACGTGGCGGAAGTCACGCTCACCCTCGAGAACGACGGGGTTCTGCCCCTGGATTTTCCGGAGATCACGATACGGCGTCGCCTCTTCCGCAGCGGCGAGAGCGAATATTACGTTAACGGAACACCGGTAAAGCTCAGGGAAGTTCGTGAACTTTTCTACGACACCGGGATCGGAAAAACCGCGTACTCGATCATGGAGCAGGGTAAGATCGACCAGATCCTTTCCACCCGTCCTGAAGACCGACGGGCACTCTTTGAAGAAGCCGCGGGGATAACGCGGTACAAGATGCGTGGGCGTGAAGCGGACCGTAAGCTGGAACGTACGGCAGCGAACATGCACGAGGTCGAGTCGGTTCTTTCGGAGGTGCGGCGGTCCTACGAGACCCTCAAGAAGCAAGCGGAAAAAACCAGGACGTACCGGACGCTCCGGGATGAGCAGTTCAATCTCGAGGTGGACCTCCAGGTTGCCCGGCTTCGGCAGTTCCGCGAGCAGGAGGAGCAGTTTTCCTCGCGGTCCGGCGCCGCTACGGAAGACCGGGACAGGATACGCTCGGAGATCGACGGCCTCAATAAAAAACTGGAGACGGAGCTCAACAAGGTTAACTCCATGGAGAGCCGACTGGTGGAGGTGCAGAAACGCCTATACGGATTAGGCCTGGAGAAAAGCTCCCGCACGGAACGGATCGCGCTTATCCGGGATCAGCAGACCCAGCTCCGTGATCAGCTGCAGTCGGAAGAGAACCAGCTCAAGGCTCTCGACCAAAAGGTCACTGAGCAGGAGGCGGCTGCCGGAGAAGCGGAAATCGCCGCCGTGGAGATGGAGAAGGAGATAGAGGAAGTCGACACGGCGATCCAGGCGATCCAGGACAGGATTGACCGCAGCCAGGAACGGCAGGCCGAGGCACGCCGGCAGATCGGTGACGCGGAGAAGACGATTGCCGGAAACGATCGGCAGGTAGCTGCGTACCAGAAAGAACTGCGGGCGGTCACGGACGAGCTCGTGGGCGCGCTTGACACCAAACTGCGGGAGTCCGGGTATTCCAGCGCGGAACGCCGACGGAACGAGGAGTCTCTCGATGCCGCGTTGGAACAGCTCCGGATAACACTGAGCGGACGACGAGACTCTCTTCTGGATCATCTGCGCCTGGAGAAGACGACCGATGGACGACGGAGCGCCGCGGAACAGGCGTTTTCCGCGCTCGACGAGGCCGTACAGGGGGTGTTGTCCGCTCTGGAACGTTACCAGGGGTCGATTCCGCGTTTTCTCGACGATTTTCTCGCGCCGGAAGGTACGATAACCAGGAAACGTGCTCTGGATGACAGCGTGGAGTCTCTGCAGGAGGCCAACCGGAACCTGCGCGAGAAGATCCGGGAGCTTGGTGAGGAGATCGAGTCGCTTCGTACGGTGATCGATACGGAACGGGGCAACCTTGAACAGATGAAACTCAATCGGGTGCAGTTGCAGAACCGGATCGGCACCCACAGGGATTCGGCGCGTCGCTTCCGGCAGGAAGCAGAGGAGACCACCCGCCGCAGTACGGAGCTTCGCAAGAGGATTGAGCGCAACCGGGAGCGGGGTCAGGAGCTGGACCAGCAGATCACCCGTCTCCAGGAGGAGCACGACGAGTTTGCGCGGCAGGAGTCGGAACTCCGGGAAGAACTCCGCTCCCTGGAAGAGAAGATCGCCGGGAACAATCGGAGCCTTCAGGAGGAGGAAGCCCGGCTCAAGACGTTCATGCAGTCTCTGGCGCAGGCTCAGACGCGTATGGAAGAGATGCACGTCAAGCTCGCCGAGAAGCGAACGGAGATTCGCGCGCTCTTTGACGGTTTCTCCGAGCGTCATGGACGGGATCTCCGGGAATTTGAAGAGCGGAAACCGGCGTTCGACGGCGACCAGAAGCGCCTTCGGGAGGAAGCGAGCCGGATACGGAGCGAACTGAAGGACCTGGGAAGCGTGAACCTCATGGCAGTCGAGGAATTTGCCGAGGTCGCGGACCGTTTCGAGTTTCTCTCGAGTCAGCTTGGTGACCTCAAAACCGCCCGGGACGATCTTGTCCGGGTGACCGCCGAGATCAAACGTGAGTCGGAGCAGCTCTTTGTGGATACCTACAACCGGATCCGTAAAAACTTCCACACCGTGTTTCGGCGGCTCTTCGGTGGAGGTCGGGCGGAACTGCGGCTGGTGGATCCGGACAACGTACTCGAGTCGGGTATCGATATCCTGGTGCAGCCGCCGGGTAAGAAGCTGGAAAGTATCACTCTGCTTTCCGGTGGCGAGCGGAGTCTCACCGCGGTGGCGCTGCTGTTCGCCACGTTCATGGTTCGTCCCGCGCCTTTTACGCTGCTGGACGAGATCGACGCCGCGCTGGATGAGCATAACGTGGGACGCTTCGTCAACATGCTCACGGAGTTCGCCGAGAAATCTCAGTTCATCGTGATTACCCACAACAAGAAGACAGTGGCGGGGTCCAATACGCTTCTGGGTGTTACGATGGAAGAGAGCGGGGTGAGTCGGATCGTGGCCATACGGATCGACGGAAACGGCGACGGCGATGAAGGTAGCGATCGTGATGAAGGTAGCGATAGTGATGACCGCGATAACGGCGAGGTCGGCGGAGGCGAGGTGGAAGAGCCGGGTCAGACCGATTCGGTGGACTCGCTGGTACTCGAATCCCGGGAGGATTAGTCGATGAAGCGGTGGATCCCGGTAGCGGGAGGTTCGGTATTTCTCCTGCTGCTCCTGCTCGTGATTCTGCTGCTTCCCGGCCGCTCGGATGAATCGACGGTTGACACGAGCCGGTACACCGATCGCGATCTGATCGTCCCGGGTCTTCGGTTTCTACTGCCGGATATCGAAGAGTCCCTGATGAACCCGGGAATCCGGTATACAATAGATCCGGACCAGCCGCTCGATCCGGAGGTGCTGCAGCGGGTCGAAGCGGACCTTTTTGAAGCTCTGTGGGAGGAGCTTGTGCCCCGAGTGGAACGGGATGTGGAGGAGCTGCTCTTTGATTGACCGACCGGTTCTCCTGGTGACGGTCTCTCTCGCGGTGCTGGTCGTTCTCGGAGCGTGCGCTACCACGGAAGCGACGGTCGCCTCGGCATCGACTTCGGACGGACCCGCAGCGGAGGATCACTCCGCGGAACCAGTGCCGGAGCTATCGATACTCCAAACCCCGCCTCGAGCAGCCGATCCGCGCGTTTCTTTACCGCTTCCGGCGCCTCAGGATCCGCCGGCGGAGCTTATATTGCCACCCTGGAGAAAGGTGATCGCCCCCGCGATATCGACGCCGATTCCGGAACCGGCCCCGCCGCTACGAATCGTGCGGCCGCCGGCGGCGGCGCTGAGTGAAGAAGCGCTCCCGGAGGATACGCCCCTCGATCCAACGATCGTTGAAGACGCGCTCCCGCACGACCTGCGCCGGGACGCCCCCCCCCATGCGGATGAGTCACGAACAGAATCGCCTCGCGTGGATACCCCGCGTCCAGAAGCGCGTCTCGCGGAACCGCGATCGGAAGAAACCGCGCCGGAAGCAGCCGTCCCGGCGCCGCAAGCGTCGGGAGAGTTTGACGAACCGGAGCGTTCCACGCCCCCCGCGGAAGTCATTGAGCCGGAGCGTGACTCCCGGGAGACCGTTTCCCGGGACGAGCCGTCCCGCGTGTCCACTCTTTCCGTGGAACCCGGCTCGATCCCCGCGTTCGCCCGGGAGGAGCGCGCAACACGTCCGGGAGAACGGTTTTCCATTACTCTCGTAGGACCGGGATGGCTGTTTCTTGGCAGCAGCGGCCCGATAGACTTCATAGGCCGGGAACGACGAGGAAACGATACCGTTTTTACATTCCGGAAGCACGGAGACAACCAGGATACCGAGCCGATAGAACTATCTTTTGAGATGCAGGACCTGGGCACGGGGGAGCGATTCCGCCACGAGACGGTGGTTGTCGTCCGGGAAGAAGGCTCACCGGCAACCGCGCAGACGCACACCGGCCGGGAAGAAACGCCTCCGGAGGTTGCGCCGGCCCCGGCGCCGGGAGCCGGAGGGGTCGCGTCGTCTGATTCGCGGGACGACTCCTCGGAACTTCCCCTGGTGGAACGGCTCCGCGACGCGGGTCGTCAGGAGGGCCCGATATCCGGTGCGGAGCGTACGCTCCTGGAGGAGCTGCGCGAGACCCGGCCGGACCAGCCGGCGGAGACGCTGGCGTTCGTGGATAGACTCATCAGGAACGAGGAGCGGACCGAGGCGATTGCGCTCCTGGAGACGCTCCTGGAGACCGGAGTGTCCGGGTACGACCGCGTCCTCTATCGGCTTGCCTCGCTCTACGAGGAACCCGGCGACAAAAGGGACCTGGCGCGGTCACGCGATCTCTATCGGCGCCTCGTGGAGGAATACCCCTTGAGCGAGTACTGGGAACGCGCCACTGCGCGGGTGGAGTTCCTGGAGCGGCACTTCTTTTTCATTCGGTGAATCAGAGTTCTCGGAAGCAGTACGGCCGAACCAGTTCTGCCGAACCAGTACTGCCGGAGCATACAATCGGGGAGCCAAAGAGCCTGCCCGTTGACAGACGAGCGCGTATTTCCTATAAATACCCTTCGGCATTAGCTTTAGTACAACGGGAAATACGTACGGAACCGATTATATATGCTTGACAAACTGAGCAACCGACTTTCAGACGCCATGCGTACCGTCTCCGGTAAGAGTCGCATCACGGAAAAAAACATCCAGGATGCGGTAGAGGAGATCAAACTTGCGCTTCTGGAAGCGGACGTCAGCCTGAAAGTGGTGAGGCGGTTTGTGAGCCGCACCGTCCGGGAGGCTAGCGGAGAGTCGGTTCTGCGCGCTGTTTCGCCGGGACAGCAATTCGTCAAGGTTGTCCACGACAAGCTCGTGGAGTTTCTCGGGGACGAACGCCAGGATCTTCAGCTGAAAGGCCCCGACGTCCCCAGCGTGATTCTGTTGGCGGGTCTGCAGGGATCGGGTAAGACCACCACCGCCGCAAAGCTGGCGGTCCGCCTCAGAAAAGAGGGGCGTCGGCCACTGCTGATCGCCGCGGACCTGGTGCGCCCCGCTGCGGTCGACCAGTTGCAGCAGCTTGGTGTGAAGGTAGAGATCGCGGTCCACGCGATTCCCGGCGCCTCGGATCCGCGCAAGGTAGTCAAGGACGGCCTCGCCCGGGCAAAGAAGGAACAGTTCAACGCGGTGATCATCGATACCGCCGGTCGCATGCAGGTGGACGAGGCGCTTATGGAAGAGATCCGAAGCGTCTCCAAGCTGGCAAAGCCGGACGAACGCATCCTTGTAGCTGACGCGATGACCGGTCAGAGCGCGGTGGAAGTAGCGCGGGTATTCCACGAGAATCTCGATCTTACCGGGGTGATCCTGAGTAAGTTCGACAGCGACACCCGCGGTGGCGCTGCGCTCTCGATCAAGACGATCGCCGGTACGCCGATCAAGTTCATCGGTGTCGGCGAAGGCCCGGACGATCTGGAACCGTTTTATCCGGACCGGATCGCTTCCCGTATCCTTGGAATGGGAGACGTGGTCTCCCTGGTGGAAAAAGCCCAGGAGACGATCAACCAGGAAGACGCGGAACGGCTGCAGCAGAAAATGCGCTCCGCCACGTTTACCCTGGAGGACTACCTGGAGCAGTTTCAGCGGGTGAGAAAGATGGGGTCCGTACAGTCGCTGATGGAGATGATACCCGGGATGAAAGGAAACGTGGACCCTGATAAGATCGATCTCGACAACATGAAACGGGAAGAGGCGATAATTCTCTCGATGACGCGGGAGGAACGAGCCAACCACCGAATCATCGGTGCGTCCCGACGCAAACGGATCGCCCAGGGCAGCGGCTCTTCCGTTTTTGAGGTGAACCAGCTGATAAAACGGTTCGACAAAACACGGGCGATGATGAAAAAGGTTTCCAAGAACAAGAAATATCAATCCCAGCTGATGTCCCAGATGGGTCAGATGTAGAGAATTACAGGAGGACAAGGTGAGTACAAAGATTCGCTTGAAGCGATTTGGAACAAAAAAACGGCCGTTCTACCGCATCGTGGTGGTGGACAGTCGAGCTCCCCGGGACGGTCGGTCCCTGGATGAGGTCGGACTGTATCATCCCCTCGCCGGCGAAGAAGAACAGCAGGTTCGGTTTGACGAGGAGAAGATCCGGGAGTGGCTGCAGAAAGGCGCGCGTCCTTCCGATACGGTGAAGAAGCTGCTCAACAACCACAACGTGACCATCAAATAGCGTATAGCAGTACGATGGAACGCGAACTGGTTGAATACATTGCAAAAGCACTCGTGGATGAGCCCGACGCGGTGGAAGTGAACCTGATCGAGGGCGAGAAGTCGACGATTCTGGAGTTGAAAGTAAGCCCCGAGGATATCGGTAAGGTAATTGGAAAGCACGGCAGAATCGCCAAGGCGATTCGAACGTTGCTGAGTGCCACCTCGACCACGTCGGGTAAGCGGGTGGTTCTGGAAATCCTGGACTGACCGGCGTCTCCATGGTGGAACCGGTTGCGATCGGAGCGATCCGTCGGCCCCACGGAGTAAAAGGAGCGGTGAAAGTGTTTTCCTATTCGGGAGAAACCACTCACTTCCGGGATTTGCGCTCCGTGGAGCTTCGCAGCGAACGCGTTCGACGCACGTTTAACGTCGTCGCCGTGGAGGTTCATAACACGACGCCGGTACTCTACCTTGAGGGGATAGAGACGCCGGAAATGGCCCGGACGCTTGCGGGTTGGGAAGTCTGGGTCCCCCTGGATCAGGCCGCACAGCTTGGCCCGGGAGAGTATTACGTGAGCGACCTGGTCGGTATGAATCTGGTCCAGGGGACGCAGTCCCTGGGTAAGATCCTTTCGGTCGTCGAGGGATACCAGGCTCCGCTTCTTGAAGTGGATCTGGGTGGAAGAACTGTGCTGGTACCGTTTATGGAGCAGTATCTTGGTGTTCCGGACCAGGATGCACGCACCCTGGAGCTGTTGACGCCGTGGATTCTGGATACGGAATAACGGTACTCACGCTCTTCCCCGATCTTGTGCGGGAGTACTTCCGTACATCGATCGTCGGGAAGGCGGTGGATCGCGGCGCACTGGTGCCGCGAGTGGTGGATATACGTGATTTCGCCCGGGATCGACACCGTACGTGCGATGATGCACCTTACGGCGGCGGTGCCGGCATGGTTCTCATGGCGGAGCCTCTCGCCTCGGCGCTGGACTCCGTTGACGCAAAGGCGCAACACGTGGTATTCCCCACACCATCGGGTTTACCCTTTCGGCAGGTCGATGCAGCGCGGCTTTCGCGCAAAGATGGTCTGGTACTGGTCTGCGGGCGATACGAGGGGATCGACCAGCGTATCGTGGACGAATACGTGGACGATGAGTATTCGATCGGCGACTACGTGCTCTCCTCGGGGGAGCTCGCGGCGATGGTTATTATTGACGCGGTATACCGCCTGCGGGACGGTATGCTGAGGAGCGAGAGCATCCGGGAAGAGAGCTTCCAGGACGGTCTCCTGGAATACCCGCACTATACGCGACCGGAGACGTTCCGTTCCCGGTCGGTTCCGGAGGTTCTGCTCTCCGGACACCATGCCCGCATCGTCCGATGGCGGCGGGAACAGCAGCTGATCCGTACGGCGCGTAACCGTCCGGATCTTCTGCGGCACGTCCAGCTCGACGAGGCTGAACGGAAACTGACGGAGTCGATCCGGGATAAGGAGTCAGATGATGAATGCAATACAGGCGGTTGAAACCGCGCACTTGAAGGAAGACGCGGAGAATTTCCGCATCGGTGATACCGTCAAGGTGCACTTTCGAATCGTGGAAGGCAAGACGGAACGGACCCAGATCTACGAGGGACTCGTGATCGCTCTCAAGAACAGTGGCCTGCGCCGCACCGTGACGGTACGCAAGCTGAGTTACGGAGTCGGCGTGGAGCGGATCTTTCCCGTACACAGCCCCCGGGTACAGCAGATCGAACTGGTGCGCCGCGGTCGCGTTCGTCGTGCGAAGCTATACTACATCCGTAACCGGATAGGGAAAGCCGCCAAGGTACGGGAACTGGTACGTAAAAAAGAACGGTAGAAGTATCAATCGTGCAGGTTACCGGGATCGTCCGTTCGGCTCGTACCGCCGCGGTCCGGGCCCTGCACGCAGGCCGCCGTTTGAACCTCACGGTTACCCGGGACGCCGTCCCGGGGAGGGTTGTGTTACGCGGCGGTGAACACCACATCTCTATCCCGGAAACCCCGGGGTTGAAACCGGGCACAACCGTGCCTGTCCGAATCCTCCGTCTCGAACCCACCCTGCAACTGGAGATACTCGAACCAGGAACCACGACGCACGCTCTCGTCGGCACCGGCTCCGGGCGTAACCGGGAGGACGCACCGGTGGAAATGCTCCTGCGCCTGCTCAACCGTACCGGAATCGATCCGGATCCCGACCTTGTTGCAAGAACCACGGCACTTCACGAACGTCTGAGTCAGGGCTATCGGCGCGGCAGCCGACGGGAGAAACGGACCCCTCTCATGAGAGGCGCCCTGGAAGCGGGGCAACGCTCGATCGATCCTCCGTGGGATATGCCCGGGTTGGAGTCGCTCCTGGGATGGTTCTCCGGGGGCTCCGGGAGCCGTGATCCTTCCGCGGATTCCGATGCCCGGGAGGAGGTCGAGAATAGCATCTCCGAAGATGGTGCGTACCTGCGCCGGGCTACGGAGGTGCCGGATCACCTGTTGCAGCTCTACAACGCGCTGGCTCCAATATCGGACGTTCACTGGGTTGTGATTCCCATCAGGGCGGCGCTCGGGTCTCTTCAGGGCAACGTGATCGACGCGGTACTGAAAGTGGGCTGGGATCACCGCCGGCGTGTTCCCCGGGAAGCGCTCCTTTCGGTGGATCGTCCGTCCGGTGCGCGGTGGTGGTTCCGGTGGAGACTGACGCGAGGTGATCGGGGTGAGTTCGTCGTCAGGGCGGCTGAGTGCGGATCCGACTCGGCGGATGATCCTGTCCCTCGGGGGTTTTCTCCACTTGCCCGGATGGGGTTTCCGGGGCATACTGATGGCGTCGAACAGACGGTGGAGAGCGACGGCTTTGCACTGGGGAGATTGGCGCAGGTGGATCTACCGGAAGTCGATACCTATGGGTAAAGATATCGCTGCGGCGCTCCGTTATGATCCCTCTCTCCCGGCACCCTTTGTGGTCGCCCGCGGGAGAGGTGATCTTGCGTCGAAACTGGTCGATCTGGCGCATCGAGCAGGGGTGCCCGTGCGCACTGAGGCGGAACTGGCGGAGCGGTTGCTCTGGCTGAATCCCGGGGAGGTCATACCGGAGGAACTGTACCGTCCGGTAGCGGAGTTGCTCCTGTTTTTGCTGGAGATCGAGACTTCCGATTATAAAAAAGAGAACGATGAAAAAAATTCCGGTTGATGAAATTCAGGCGGGGCAGCGCTTCTCGCGCCCCGTATACGTAGACGATGACAACCTCTTTGTGCCGGAAGGCGTGGCGGTCCGGGAACGCGACCTTCAGCGACTCAGGAAATGGGAAGTGTCCACGCTGTTTACCGATGGAGAACCTATCTCCGACGATCCCCAGGCAGCGTTTAACGCGTTTTTTCTGCGGGCATTTAACAATCCGACGCAGAAAGCGATCACCGCCGTGTACGGCAACCTTCGGACAACGGTTCTCGAGATCTTTGGTCGTATCCGGGGCGGAGAATCCGTGGAGCAGGATGAGATTAACCGGGTAGTGGACAAGCTTCTCAAGATGATGGAAACCCAGCCGAACGACGTTGTGCAGTACATGCTCTACGGGATGCAGGGAGAAACCGGAGAGGTGGAGAACGCTCTCAACACAGCGATTCTTGCGGCGCTGGTCGGCCGGAAGATGCAGCTGGCACGACATCGAATCCTCGTCCTCGTTACAGCGGCACTTCTGCACGACGTGGGGATGTTGCGCGTTCCTCAGGAAATTCTTGCCAAGAAGGGAAAACTCACCGCGGAAGAACGCCGGCAGGTTCAGACCCACCCGGTATATTCCTACAAGATCATCACGCGGGACCTTGCGTACGGCGAGGATGTGGGAATTCCCGCGCTGCAGCACCAGGAGCGATGGGACGGAAATGGATATCCGCGCCGGCTCGCTCGCGAATCGATTCGCATTGAAGCGCGGATTATTACGGTGGCGGACTCCTTCGTCGCGATGGTGTCCAACAAACCGTACCGCACGTCCATGATCGGCTACACGGCGATGAGAAACCTTCTCAGCGACAACGGAACTCGCTTTGACCCGGAGGTTTTAAAGGTTTTCATCCAGGTGCTTGGGATTTACCCGATCGGCAGCATCGTTCTGCTCAGCGACTCTTCAATCTGCCGTGTCCTGGAAAACCGCGCCGCCGCCCCATTGAAACCGCGGGTCAAAGTAATCATCAACGCGGAGGGACACGAGTTCGTCGACGACGATGGCCCGGAGATCGATCTGGCCGCCACCAAGAACTCGTTTATCGCGCGCGCTGTCGACGCCAACCTGCTGGCGGAGCGATACCGCGCGGGTTGACCCGCGCGGCTGATTCGACCTTGACCTCTTCCCATGACAAGGGCCGCTCGGGAGAGCAGGCCGTCACGGAGTATCTCGAGAAAAAGGGGTACGGGATTCTCGCAAGAAACTTCAGGAGTCGCACCGGGGAGGTCGATATAGTATGTGAAGCGGGTCCGTTGATCCTGTTTATCGAGGTCAAGAGCTGGGCGGCGTTTGCTCCGGAAGCGCTCGGTCCTGCGATCGGTAGCGGCAAACAGAAGCGGATCGTGCAGACCGCACGGTACTACCTGCTGCAGAATCCTCACCTGCGGGATCGGGGAGTAAGATTCGACGTGGTGTTAATCAACCCGAAGGCTGGAACGATCCGGCATATCGAGGGAGCGTTTGAGGCGGAATGCCCAGAGTAGCGAAACCGTACGACCCTGTCAGAATAGCCCATCTCAAACAGCAGATCAGGGATCCGGAGTACGTGGACGGTGCGATTGACCGACTGGCGGGGCGGATCACCGACAAGCTTCTCGGCCTGGAGGAGGACGCGATTCGGATCGATCGAAACAACTACCGCCGCGCCAGGTCTTCCAGCATGGAGAGCGCGAATCGCCTGAGGGACGAGGAATAAGGTCCCGTCACGATCGCCTGGAGAGCCTGTAGAAGCTCCGGCGGCTCCCTGTTCCAGGCCAGCGGGATTATCCGCTCCACCGCAACCAGCAGCCGACGCAATTCTTCCTCAGACTCCCGGAGACGCGTCGCTCGTTGAAGCGCACGGGCTATCGCCAGGAGATCCTCATCGGGGTATTCTCCGGGGTTGAGGGAAAGCAGCGCCGCCGCGGTAGCGCGCACCGACGAGTCCCGGTCCAGGTCGATCGTTTCCCGGAGCTGCCGACGCGCTTGTTCTCCACCGATATCCGCGAGCAGCGTTAACGCTTCCACGCGGGTAGGCGAATCCACGAGATAGCTGGAGGATACGCTCAGGATCCGATACTCCATGCCCAGCATATCCACCACCAGTGGAACGACGGCGATGCGCAGATCTTCCAGATCAAATCGGTCCAGGTCTGAGCGAATCGCCCGGAGACCCTGTCGCTGAACCTCACCGGAACGGTTCTGGAGGAACTCCCGGTGCGAGAGTGCATGGCGTTCGAGCTGCGGCGTGACCGCTCCCACGGGGATCCAGTCCGGTCTTGTCTCGGTCTCCCCGGGAACGGTAAAGAGAAGGAGAAACAGAAATGAGATCCACAGGGAAACAGTCATACCGCGAGGGTGTCCCGTATATATTTACTTGTCAACGGCGTACACGACGTATACTATAAGCCGATGTTGCGCGTGATAATGCCCGGATCCTTTGATCCGCCTACCCACGGACACCTTAACCTGGTGGAGCGGGCGCGGAAGATCTACGACGAGGTCTACGTTGTAGTAGCCCACAACAACCAGAAGTACTACACCTTTGAGGCCGAGGAGCGCCTGGAGATGATGAAAACGCTCACCGCCGAGTGGGCCAACGTTCATGTTCACCTCTGGGAGCGGATGATTGTGGAGTTCGCACAGCAGGTCGACGCCCGGATAATGATACGCGGGGTGCGGGCGCTTTCGGACTTCTCCTACGAGTTCGAGCTGTCCATGCTGAACAAAGGGCTTGATCCCGAGATCGAGACGTTGTTCATGCCGACGGATGCACGGTACTTCGTTCTGCGCTCCTCCGCGATCAAGGAGCTGGTTCGTCTCGGTGGTGACGTTTCGGCTATGGTACCTTCGATTGTGGAAGCGCGGTTGCGCGAACGGATCGGTATTTCCTCGTCGGTCGCCAACCGAGGTTGACAAACTGCGAGGCCGTCGCTATTATCGCAGGACTTATTGAGTACGGATTGAGAGGATAGACTATAATGGCAGTCCCAAAGAAGAAGCACTCCAAATCAAGAACGCGGCGTCGCCGCAAGATAAACGGAAAAGTTGCGGTCCCGACACTGGTGACATCACCGGAATCAGGAGAACTGGTTCGGCGTCATCGCGTGGACCTGACGTCAGGTTTCTACCGCGGCAAACGCGTGGTCGAGACGGACGAGCTCTAATTCACACCATCCGGAGGGTATGATGGACGAACTGTTCGAGAAAATGAAGAAGCTGATCGCAGAGAAGCTGGAGATCGATGAGGAAAAGATCACGATGGACTCCTCGTTTCGTCAGGATCTCGGTGCGGACAGCCTCGATACGTACGAGCTGGTTTACGCGATCGAAGAAGAGATGGGAATCGCGATTCCCGATGAGAAAGCGAACGAGTTTGAGACCGTTCGTGACGCGCTGGACTTCTTGAAATCACAGCAGAAGTGATTGATCCGGGCCTGGTCGTTTATCGTCCGGGCCCGTCTTCCGCAGATGCCGTTCCTTTGGAATACTCCCGGTGGCAACCCGGTCAGCGGAACAAGAAAAAAAGAACTACTCAAGTTTGAGTCGCACGCCGGGCTGCGATTCAGACGTCTGGAGCTGCTGAACCAGGCGTTTTCCCACCGTTCCTTCGCCAATGAACAGGATGACACGATCGAGAACAACGAGAGGCTCGAGTTTCTCGGTGATTCCGTTCTCGGCCTTGTTGTAGCAGAGTATCTTTACGTGAAACTCGGGGACCGTCCGGAAGGTGACCTGGCGCGGATCAAGAGCTTCGTTGTAAGCGAGGATAGTCTTGCCGAGGTAGCTCGTGCGATCCACGTGGATAACGTTGTTCTCGTTGGTAAAGGCGAGGAGTACTCCGGCGGTAGAACCAAGAAAGCGATCCTGGCGGACGCACTGGAAGCGGTAATCGGAGCGTATTTTCTCGATTCCGGTTTCAAGGCGGTAAAGAAATTCGTGATCACGCACCTGGCGCCACAGATCGACTCCGTACTCGAAGATCGCCACCGGAAGGATTACAAGACGCTCCTCCAGGAGTTCGCCCAGAAGACGTATAAGAGCTATCCCCGGTACAGTGTTCAGAAGAAGACCGGGCCGGATCACGACAAAACGTTCTGGATGATGGTCGAGGTAGGTGGTTCCATGTATGGGCCGGGCAAAGGAAAGAACAAGAAGGAAGCGGAACAGGCCGCCGCAGCCCAGGCGTACCGCGAACTGAACCAGGACGGGGGTGATGACAGTGGTGCCGGCGGTGACACGGGTTCCGTTGAAACGGGAGATCGCGGTCGCCGGCGGCGACGGAAGATCATTTCCCGGGATTGAGTCGTTGCTTCTGGAAGTTTCGCGCGATTTCCAGGAGTTTCTGCCGGTCGTTCCGTGATGGGTCGTCCAGTACGGTTTGCATAAGCTCATCCAACACGATTCCCAAAAGTGGCCCCGGAGAAAGCCCCAGTTCCGAGATCAGATCCCGACCATTGATCGCCAGTTGAGCGCGCGTGAGTGGAGGTTCCTCTTTAATAAGTGTCTTCAGCCGGTCTTCCATTTCGTCGAGTATCGGCGAGGGAACCGCTCGTCCCGCCTTGCCGCACGCGTCGGCCCGTCGCAGTGTGATCAGCAGGAACGCCTCCGCTGGTCCGACTCGTGAGACGAACCGCCGCAGGGCGGCGTCGCTCCACTCGCTCTCATAACCGAACATATGGTGGCGCACCAGGTGAGTGACCGCCTGGATCCTTTCATTTGAGAAACGCAGCCGCTCCAGGATCGCAGTGGCCATGCGCGCTGATTCTTCGTCGTGTCCGTGGAAGTGTATTCCCCGAGCGTCTTCGGCGTAACAGCGGGGTTTTCCGACGTCGTGGAAGAGGGCGGCCCACCGGAGAACGGGAATCTCCGCGGGAGCGCAGTCGCAGCTCCCCAGAAGGTGGTCAAAAACCGGTATGGGACTGTCCTGGTCTTCAGTGAGTTCCGGAATAAAACGTTCAAGTAACGCGGTTTCACGAAAAACGCGCCAACCCCGAGAAGGTTGAGGTGCGACGTTCATCTTCTCAAGTTCAGTGGCAATGCGTTCCCGTGACACATGATCGAGTAAACCGGAGCATCTCCGGATCGCCGCGGGTACCTCCGGAGATAGATCAAAACCCAGGGTAACCGTGAACCGTACCGCCCGAACCATGCGCAGGGCGTCTTCGCTGAATCGGTCCGCCGCGCAGCCCACCGTTCGGATGATGCGTTCCGCCAGGTCCCGGCGTCCGCCGCAGGGATCCACGATCTCTGAAGTGATCGGATCGAGGGCGATCGCGTTTACCGTGAAATCGCGACGGGCGAGATCCTGCGTGAGTGAACGGGTATAAGTCACACCGTCGGGACGACGACGATCGGAGTAATCGCCGTCCACACGGTACGTGGTAACCTCAAACTGGCTGCCCTCAAACAGTACCGTTACCGTACCGTGCTGAATTCCCGTGGGAATCACGCGACGAAAGAGTTCTTTGACCTCCTCGGGAGTAGCGGAGGTAGCAAAATCGTAATCGTCAAGCGGCTTGCCCAGCAGGGCGTCCCGCACGGCGCCGCCCACGATATACAACTCGTGGGCGTTGTCCACGAACACGCGGGCGAAGCGCTTCACGCTCCGTGGAATGCGAACCATGCGGAAACGTTAGTGCAGGGCCCGGGGACTGTCAACATAAAAAAACGGCACGATCCCGGAGGACCGTGCCGCTTCGATCAAAGGACCCGGACTTACTGCAACAGCTGCAGCACCGACTGGGTCTGCTGGTTGGCCTGGGCGAGCATCGCCGTGGACGACTGAACCAGAATCTGGTTCCGGGTGTAATCCACTACCTCCGAGGCCATATCCACGTCGCGGATTCGCGACTCCGCCGCCTGAAGGTTTTCCGCTCCCACGCTCAACCCGACGCGAGCCATATCGAGCCTGTTCTGGTACGCACCGAGGTCGGCCCGCTGCTTGCTCACCGCCATCAGTGCCGAGTCGATCACACCGATCGCCGAGTTGGCGCCGTCGGGGTTGCTCAGGCTGATGAAGCTCGCCGTGTGGGGCAGACCGGAGGTGCTCTGCAGACCAAGGCCCTGGGCGGTCATCGTACCGATGTGCACCTGCACACGCTGGTCCATGTTGGCACCGATGTGAAACCACATGCTCGCAGTGACAACGTTGGTACCGGTGTCCCGGGCAAACCGTCCCGTGAGAAGGTTCATTCCGTTGAACTGCGCATGAGAAGCTACACGGTTGATCTCGTCCACGAGTTGGGACACCTCAACCTGGATCTGCATGCGGTCTTCGCTGGAATAGATACCGTTCGAGGACTGGACCGCCAGTTCCCGCAGTCGTTGCAGGATGTCCTGGGTCTCCTGCAGGTACCCTTCCGTGGTCTGGATAAGCGAGATACCATCCGCAGCGTTCCGTTCGGCCTGGTTCAGACCGCGGATCTGGGACCGCATTTTCTCACTTACCGCGAGACCGCTGGAGTCATCGCCCGCCCGGTTGATGCGCAAGCCGCTTGACAGCTTTTCGATGTTGCCCTGCACAGTCATGTTGTTAAACTTCTGCTGACGGTGGGCGAACATGGCGCTCATGTTGTGGTTGATGATCATCTCATCCTCCTTGATGAATTTCTGAGAACTTCCCTGTTCTCTCTGTCTATGTCGGTTGTACAGGTACGATGCTTGAGGACCCGCGCCGATATTACGGCCGATTTGACGTATCCGGAACTGAACCTTAGGATTTATCTATGAGCATGGGATCGGGAGTACTGTTTATCGGCGGAAAGGCGCCGCGGGAGGCACCTGTACTGCGATGTGACCGTGATGAACTGTTGCTCCTGGCGGCGGACTCCGGCCTGCATCACGCCGATCGTTACGGGATTGAGCCGGACCTGATACTGGGAGACTTCGATTCAATCGATCCCGGTTCGCTTCATGCCGATTATTCTCACGTTCCGCGGGAGGTGCATCCCGCCGCCAAGGACCTGACCGATACGGAGCTGGGACTGCACTATCTCTGGGAACGGGGCGTGGAGACGATCACGATGATCGGCGGAGGAGGCGGCCGGCTGGATCATCTTCTTGGTATTTACACGCTCTTCGACCGGTTTCGGTATCCCCGGCAATGGCTGACCGACGGGGCCGAGGTGGTAGTGATCGACGAATTCACGGAATTCCCGGTCCAATCGGGAGATACGGTATCGTTTTTTCCCGCGGGACCCGATACATGTCGTATGAAGACCGACGGTTTGCGTTGGAATCTGGACGGTCTTGAGTGGAGAAAAGGTGATGCCGGTATCAGTAACGAGTTCATCGAGAGCGTATGCAGGGTCGAAGTATTGAGCGGGCGGCTGCTTATGGTGCGCGCCTTAAGGTCTCCCGTGTCGCTTCCCTGGACGGCGGTGTAGAAAACCTCGCCAGAGCGCTTCCGGAAGAGGAAAGAAAAGCACTTCTCGAGCGTATCGCGCGAAGCCTGAATATATCCGGCGATGACCAGTATCGCATAATCCACAGTGAACTCCGGGCGGAACGCCGGAGCGAATTAATCAACGCCGACATGGAACGTATGAGTTTCGGTGAGCGCCTCCGCTTGTGGGTGATGGGGTTTTTCACCACTGCGGGAGAGCGCGACCGGTTTCTCACACTCCGCCTCAGCCAGATGCGCCAGAAGACCCAGATCACCAATCCCGGACTCGCCGATTACGAGGCGCGTGTTTTTCTCCCGGCATTACCCGAGCAGATGCGGGACCTGTACCGCCGGGCAAAAGCGGTGAGGCCGTTCTTTGCGCGTGTCTGGAACGATTCGGAACTACTCCGGGCGATGCTGGACTATCTCCTTGCCAAGCGAATACCCGGAGCACGGCATTCTTTGAACCAGTTTTGCTCTACGCAGGAACTCCAGGAGGAGTTCCGCAAGACCGAGTCCCGGAGCCGCCTGCGACAGGTCGTGCTGGATCGGATAAGCGAGTATATTGAGGGGATTCCCAAAACGGTTATGGAGGAGCTGGAGACGGGGCTGAAGCCCTTTTACCTCTACAAGGATCTGGTACTCTTTGACTGGGACGCGTTCTTCGCGATTTTTCAGTCGTCTGAAGCTGAGGCAGCACCGGAAGGGAAGGTCGAGTTTAAAAGTGCCGCGGTGGACCGGTCCCTGGATACGGTAGAGGAACTGTACCTCGCACTTCATTACAGCAGTCGACTGGAGCAGGAGCCGGAGATCTACCTGGAGACGATACACTTCTACTTCGCGGTCCAGGGCGGGACGGCGTTGGACGTAAACGCCGACGACGTTCCGGAAACGGAGGAGTCCCGGAAACTTAAACGAGCGATACTTGATCTGGCGCGCGAGGCGAAGCGCGTCCGCCGGGAGCTATCACTCGGTAACGTGATCCGGTTATTCCGCAAAGACCCGTATTACCGGTTTCTCGCGTATTCTCCGCGTCTCCGTCTGCGTGATTTCTATTATTCCAATCTCAAGATGCGAATGCTCCAGGAGCTTGACAACAGGTTTCACGACCTCCGCATGGGCGTTCTCGGGAAGATGATCCAGGAAGTGTTTCCCGAGGGACTTCTGGAGTTTGAATACTTTCACCCGGAGATACAGTCCGGGGTTAAGAGGTCGGGCGTGGCTACACTGCAAGTCCACCGGCCTCTGCAGTACGTACACACATTTATAGAAAAAGTGTACCGTAAAGGATTAATGGACTTTATGCGCATAATCGGACGTCTTTTGCCGAGTCGGGGAAGGCAGCGTTCTGTGGATCTGACGCTCTTCATCGCCGGACTGGACGACGTGATGGAGCGGATTCGCTTGTTTGACATGAGCTTTTCCCCTGATTCCGATGAGGGGAAGACGTTTTACCGGTACCGGTTCAGTACATCCGAGCGCGACAAGAGCCAGATTGTCGCGTACAAAGCGCTGGTGGCGCAGAAAGACCGTGACGCCCGCGGGATAATCGAGAAGTTTACCGAACAGCTCCAGGGAGTGCTCCAGGCGTTTGAAGCGATTAAGAAGTCCGGTCAGGCGCACATAAACGAGCGATATGCACATTACGAGAATGCCGGCGCCCAGGGGCGACCGTTCGATCACCGCCTGGAGGTCTACCGGACGAAGATCGAAGCGAGTCAAAAGATCGTGAACCAGCTGCTGGCGGTGGAACGGGAGGAGTAGAAGTTTATTTCCCGCCGCTCGGGAGGGCCTCGGGTAGTTTTTTACGGCCGTCCGTGAGTTTTTTCAGGAAGCTTGTCTTCCGGCTCCACCCGGAATACTCTGCTTAGTCGGGAACTACCGGTACCGTGGGTATCGACTCGATGCTCAGGGGATCGCGGCCGGTCCGGGCGGTAATCTCCAGGTACTCCAGAAGAATCGGGTAATCCGAGAATACCCGACCGTACCGTTCAAGCGTCGCGACCTGCTGGTCTGTCGCGGCCTGCGTCCCTGCCAGCGCCTGTGCTGCCTCGAGAAGGGCTTCCTCCCGTGCAGCGTGGACGTTCCGGTACGTCTCACGGGCGAGGCGGTACAGCTGCGGGTCCGGCAGGTCCAGCGTTTCTACGACTACCGATAATACTTCCAGGTCCCGGAAACGATCCTGCAACCGCTCCTGTAGACGGTCCGCGACGTCCGACGCGGGAAGGTGGAGGTCCTCCCGCTCCGCAAGATCGGTGATGATCGTGCCGAGAAACACCTGAGCGGACGAGCGAATCTCGTCCTCCAGGTCGGCATACCAGTTGTCCAGCGTACCCTCTTGCAGCCCCCGCGGAGCGTTTCTCACCAGTGCCTCCGGAAGGAATCGAAACCGTACGCGCAGGCGGACGTTCTGCTCGAGCGATGTAGCACCGTCGAGCATCGGTGCGTAGACCTCGGCGGAAGGCAGCAACGCAGACGAACGAAGCTCCACCGTGTGGCTGTCGCCGGGGAAGTGGTGCAGAGTCGTATTGGTAGGGATCAGGAGTTCCCAACGCCACAAAAACCGGCCCGGTTCGATCGCTTCCGGGTACCAGCCTGAGGTCTTTGAGTACAGGACGCCGGTATGGCCGGCACGAAGCCGCAACGGGACGTAACCGACCGCGAAAACCGCTGCCGCCAGAAGCACAAGAACGATCAGACTCGCAATAAACCGTTTCATTTCGGGGCATATTCTACCACGAATAACGGATACTGAAACCCACCGCCCGGTGGCAGCAGGAGTTCTCAATGTGGAGTGTCGTTCCGACACCCAATATTAAGAACACCTGTGGTGGCAGGAACATAAATGCCCGTGATACACTCGGACGCCGGTGGTATGCAGCAGGGATGACCGTTGATAAGGGAACATTCGAGAAGGCGCTGAACCTCTTCGAGAGAGGAATCGTACTGGTTACCGGTATTGCCGTGGTGACCACGATGCTCTACGTAGCGGGAAACTATCAGAACTTTGCGGAAACGACGCAGGTACTGCTCCTGGAACTCACCCGGATATTCGCCGGTAGTGCCGTGGTCGGCGCGGGCATCGCGGCGCTACTGGAGATCCCGTTTCTGATCGTTCACCGACGATGGGGGAGACTCCGACGACTGGCCGCATTGATTCTGGCGGTACTTCTGGTAGGATCGATACTCGCGGGAAGCACGGCGATCATCGTGCTGCAACAACCGTTATGACCGTACCCATTCCGCGACGTCGCGCTACGGATCTGCTGCGGATAGCCGCGGTGGCACGCCGCCTCTTCCCGCTATTTCCGGAACTTGCCCGTGGACGCTGGGAAGGAGTGACCGCCACCGGAATGGACCGAGCCGTGCGGCGATACCTGCAGCGCCATGGACTCGTTCCGGCGCTCGAAGGATACCGAGGGTATCCCGCAAGCAGCAGCGTGAGCGTTAACTCCGTGGCGATACACGGTGTTCCCGGAGAACGATCAATACAACGGGGCGACCTTTTCACGGTGGATGTGGCCGCCCGCGCCGGGATCTGGGTAACCGATGCCGCCTGGACGTACCTTATGCCGGGGAGTTCCGACCGGGTAAAGGCGTTTTACCAAACCAGCTGGACCGCGTTTCGTCGACTGCTCGGAACGGTCAAGCCGGGGATGTCGCTATTTGATCTGGCGGAACGGTCCCAGTCGATCGCGGACGAACTGGGGCTTACGATACTGCCGGAGTTTGTAGGCCACGGAATAGGACGGGAACTCCACGAGGCCCCGGTTATACCCTTTACCGTTCAGCGCGCCGATTCCCGTGCTTCCGAGGTCATTCTCGCGGATGGGATGGTGGTTAATATCGAGCCGGTCTACGGGACGGGCGCCGTTTCCGTACACCCTGATGAGGACGGATGGGGTTACCGTACCAACGACGGATCGGTAACCTCGCATTTTGAGTTGACGCTCGCGATCGGACCGAACACCGTGGAGGTATTACAGTTTGATCGGTGCTCTCCCGGAGAACTGCCGGAATCTCCTCCCTTTGGCGACCTGCATGGATAGTCGACTAACGTCGCACGAAGTACGTCTTGATTTTGCTTCTTTCCTACGTTGTGCCGGCCCTCCCTCCAGGTAGTGTTGACACGTAAAGCCGGGTCGGGGCAGAGTATCCACCCGGTAACAATAGCCACCTTAGCTCAGCTGGCCAGAGCACGTGACTTGTAATCTCGGGGTCGTCGGTTCGAATCCGACAGGTGGCTCGAGCCCGGCTCAAGCGGTGTTGACACCGACCGTGGAGCATGATAGTTTTGCGGCGATTTGGGGAGTTTCCCGAGCGGTCAAAGGGGGCAGACTGTAAATCTGTTGGCTAAGCCTTCGAAGGTTCGAATCCTTCACTCCCCAGTATGCATCCTTCGTATCGGCGACAAGACGGCGATGCGGAGGATTTTTTTTTCTGCTTTGTGCTATCATTAGGAGCGTATGGGAAATAACGGAGAGCAGCGACGCTTTTTCTGCACCCAATGTTCCCGATGCTGTCGATTTGAGGAAGGGTACGTGTTTCTATCCTCCTCCGACGTGGAACGCCTGGCGCAACACCTCGGAATCCTTCCGGGCGCGGTGATCGATGAATACTGTCGTTGGGTGCCTATGGGCGGAGTGCAGCAGCTCTCTCTCCAGGAACAGGTTAACCGGGACTGCGTTTTCTGGCAGGACGGAGGGTGTTCCGTCTACGAGGGCCGACCGGTCCAATGCCGTACGTACCCGTTCTGGCAGCATATTGTGGAAGAAGCGGGCGGATGGGAGCGGGAAGCGGCGAGCTGTCCCGGGATTGGGGTCGGCCCTCGCCGGTCGGATCGTTTTCTACGGAAGAATCTTCGTGCGCGGGCACGAAACATACCGCTCGTTCGGGCAAATGGTTCAGGGGAGAACAATCGCTGATGCGCTTTACCGTCTGGGGTAGTCGAGGTTCTCACCCTACGGTTCTCACTCCGGCGGCGGTACAGAGCAAGATCGCTACCGTTGTGCAGCGGATCCGTCCGATTGACCTGGTATCTCAGGATGCGCGTGAGCGTTTTCTTGCGTCGCTTCCGTCATGGTTGTTCGGCACCACCAGCGGAAACACCGCCTGCGTTCAGCTCGAGCTTGATCGGGAGAACCAGCTCGTTTTTGACGCGGGGAGTGGTATTATCGAGTTCGGGCAGGCACAACGACGTCGCGAGCCACCGCCGCGGGAGTATCATCTTTTCTTTACGCATTTTCACTACGATCATATCCAGGGGTTGCCGTTCTTTGTTCCGGCCTACGATCCACGGGTGCGGTTGCACCTCTACAGTCCCCTCGAGGGGCTCCACGAGACACTCTCCCAGCAGATGATTCACCCGTATTTTCCGGTGACGATGGACGGTACGATGGGGTCTACACGGACGTTTCACCGGCTCGATCCGGAGGGCGTCGAGCTGTATGGCGCACGCGTTCTCTGGAGAGAGTTGAACCACCCGGGCCGCGCGTTCGGATACCGGGTTGAGTACGGCGGGCGTTCATTCGGGTACGTTACGGATGTGGAACTGCTGGAGCCGGATTTTGAGCAGACCGCGGCAAACTCACGGTTTTTCGGGAATCTTGATGCCATGATTCTTGATGCGCAGTATACTCTTGATGAAGCTATTGAGAAGATAAACTGGGGCCACTCCTCGTTCAGTCTGGCCGTCGATTTTGCAAAAGCGTGGAACGTGCGGCGGCTCTTTCTGTTTCACCATGAGCCCCAGTACAGCGATCGAAAGCTTGAGCAGAATCTTCAGGCGGCCCGTCGGTACGCTGCGGGTATAAAGGGCGGTGAGCTCCAGGTGGATCTCGCCCGGGAGGGAATGACGATCGATGTCTGATGCGCCGTTTGTTGGTCTGGATCACGACGAAGCGCTGGCTCTGCTCGTCATGTTACGGCGTGGGGAGAACGAACTGAACGACTCGCTGCAGACGGTTCTTCTGAAGTTGGAACGTCAGCTTTTTGCGGTACATTCGATTCAGGAGATGGAAGCGCTGATTCGTGAAATCGACGACCCGGGCGGAGACAGGTAAAGGCGTGTTTGACCGACGACTGTCTGCTATACCGTTGAAACACCGGGTTTACGCGACTCTTGGCGTGTTGATCGCGCTGTTTTTTACGGTTCAAACCGTTTCCGCCGATCCCTCGAAAAACGTGTCAAGAACATTGTGGCATCCATCCGCGATGGGTGCCCCTCTGTCCGGACAGTACCGGCTCGAGGATCCCCTGGCGGTACTTTCTTTGCCTCACCTGCATGCTCTTGCCTCGGAATCGCGGCTGGCCGTTGCCGGTGGCGGTGTAATTGGGTCGGGAACAGCCGGAGGGGCGCTTGGGCTTATTGTTCCTTCGCGGCGGGTGATCTGGAATGGCGCAGTTTCGATCCTCGGAGACGATCTCGGATCACACGGCCGGGGGGTTCTTGGACTGGCGCGCCCACTGGGCAGCAGGCTTCAGGGTGGTATTTCGGCGGGACTTTCGTTTGCCGAGAGCGACGGAGATCTCTCGGTCGGCGCCGGTATCGATCTGGGATTCCGTTATGATCTCGGCGTGTTTCGCGATGTTTCCCGCGTTGACCTGCACGCGGCGATGCTCAATCTGGGCGCCGCGGCGGTACGCGACGGTGAGAATCCGATCGTACCGCCCTTTACTCCACTGGCAGGTGTCAGGGCGCGTATCATCTCACGAGAGTCGGTTTTTCTCGATGTTTCCGGATCTGTAAGTGCGCCGGCGTTTTCCGACCTGGGATTCGATCTCGGTGCGGCCCTGGTGTTCGAGACGGGGCCGGTGGTGCGCCTGGGATGGCGAGGGTCGCTTGCGGGCGGCGAGAACGCGGTCTGGCCGGGTGTTTCTCTGGGGCTGCGTTTCCCCCTGGGAGGGGGTGCCGATGATCGGTTCTCCCCGACGATTCACGGTACAACGCAGCCGGACCGGAAAGGAAACGTTCTGGTTGCCGCCGAGGTCACGACGGGCTTCGAGTCCACCGATCAGGAGCCGCCGGTTGTTACCGCGACGATGATAGCGCCTTCGGATCTTCCGCCGGGTCGCATGCCCGGGAGCATCGCTCTTTCTCCGGAGGGAGACGACGCGCAGCTGGAGTTGCACCTTGCTGCAGTAGACAACCGGGCGATCGCGGAAATCGTTTCACGCATCCTGGACGAGGACGGACGCGAGGTGCGTTCCTGGCGGCATGCGCCGATGGTTTCAACCGTTCCCACTGGAACGGTTACAGAGCGACTCGTATCGGACCTGTGGCAGCGGAAGATCGCGGGAACGTTGTACTGGGACGTCTATGACTCCGTTCCGGACGGGCTGTACCGGCTGGAGATAGTAGCCCGGGACCGCGCGGGTAATATCGCGACTGCGCCTCCCATGGAGATTCTCGTGGATGGGACTCCTCCATTCATGGAAGCTATGGTTGTCCCGATCGACAGTGACGGCGAGATAACGGGAGAGTACGTGACGTTCCGTGCGGATGAGCCTCTTATTGATGAGGAGGTGCGAATCGCTCCGGAAAACGATGTGCGGTTCACCCTGCGGTATCGCGATGCGGAGCGTCTTTCCATGGAGGTGATCGACCAGGCGGGCCGTTCTGTAGTTCCGCTTTCCGCACAACCCGAGAGGCAGGCGGATGAACAGGTGCTCAGCCTGAACTGGCCCGGAACCGAGCGCGACGGCACGCGCATCCCGGAAGGGGTCTACCGTATACGTGCCGAGGCAAGGGATGAGCTGGGAAACCGCAGCGTCATCACGAGTCCACCACTCTTGATTCAGTCCGTACGTCCAAGATTTACCGTGGCGATCTCCGATACGGTGGTAGCGCCTACGGGTGACGGCAACCGAGACACGATCACGGTGACGCCACGGCTGGAGCCGATTACGGGTCTCCAGGAGTGGTCTCTGGAACTTCTTGACGAAGACGGGGCGGTCGTCCGTGAATGGAGTGGGATCGACCTTCCCCCGGAGGCTCTCGTTCTGGGACGGGATCATTTCCCCGATGACGGCCATTACAGCATCGCCGCGGTCAGCCGGTATCGCAACGGCGCGGTAGCGGGTGATCGCACGGCGATATTCACCGTGGACACGCGAGCGCCAGCGGTAGACCTGATTCCCGGTCGAACGAGCATTCAACCGGATCTCGATCCTGCAGTGCCGATTTTCCTTGAGATCGATCCCGAAGCGATGGAGACGCATCTCATGGTCTCCGGTCCGGAGATGGCTCCCGTGCCGATCCGCAGCTGGACGCGACCTCCCGGGCGGTACGATTGGGAACTTCTGTTGGCGGACGGATCGTTCTTAGGTCCCGGGGAGTATTCGCTGTTTCTGGAGGCCCGTGACGCCGCGGGTAACCGTGGGAGATCGCCGCTGCGGTCTATCAACCTTCTGGAACGCCTCGAAGGTGTGCGGATTGTTCCGGAGCGTTCTGTTTTTGGTCCTACCGGAAACGGGCGCTTCGATACGTTGCGGTTGTCTCTTGCGGGATCGCCCGACACAGCAGCGGCCGCCGGCTCGTTTACGGTGGATATCGTGACGTATGGAACCGGCGAGAACGTTCGACGATTCTCGGGGTCCCTGCCGCTGCCGTCGGGAATTGTCTGGGACGGACGCAACGACCAGGGGCTCCCCGTGGCGGATGGAGAATATCGTGCGATTCTCGCGGTATCCGTACCGGACCGCGGCGAGGTGCGTGACGAGTCCTCACGGTTCTCCGTGGATACGAGCCCGCCCTCGGTAGGGCTTACCGTGGATCCGCCTATCGTCTCTCCCGATGGCGATGGCCGCCAGGACGAACTCGTTATTCGACCGGTTCTGCAGCCTGTCGGTGCAGCACGGTACCGCTTGTTCCGGGACGGCGAAGAGATCAACGCGCGCCTGCCGGACCCTGGTGCGGGACCGGTAGAATGGGAGCCCCGTCTGGCGGACGGCACGGTTCTTCCGGACGGTGACTATCGGATCGTTCTGGAACAGGAAGATGAGGCAGGAAACACGGGCCGTACGGATCCCGTTGTTTTCCAGATCGATACACGACCTGTGGGCGGGTTCGTCAGGATCAGCGCGCCCGCGTTCGCTCCCGGCTCTCGGGAGTATCCGCATGTCACGTTCACTCCGGTGCTCCCGGTAACCCGCGGCATCGACCGGTGGCAGTTCTTCCTTATACCGGAGGACGGGGGTGAACCGCTGGTTATCAGTGAAGGCGGCGGAGAGGTTCTGCCGACGCCGTTGCTGTGGGACGGATCGGAAAAAGGTGACGGTGATACCGCTTCGGATGGACGGTACGTGGCTGTTCTTCACGCACGGTATCGTCACGGACCGGTCGTGAACGTAACGTCACCACCGGTGCTTCTGGACAGTACTCCTCCCGACGTGGAAGTCACGGTGGCACCCGAGCCGTTTTCGCCGGATGGTGACGGTATCGACGACACGGTGGAGTTTACCCTGGCGGTGGAGGACGATAGTCCGTTACGTTACTGGATACTCGAGATTTTTGATCCGGTAGGTGAGTTCTTCTACGACGTGGGGGGGCGTGGAGAACCGCCGCGCCGGATAGTGTGGGATGGACACGCCCGGACAGGCGAGCGCGTTGTATCGGCGGAACGGTATCCCTGGCGGCTGGAGGTAGCCGACGATCTCGGCAACGTCTCCGTTCGCGAGGGAACGCTCCAGGTGGACGTCCTGGTGGAACCCTATAACGGTGGGTACCGGATACAATTACCAAGCATCATCTTTCCACCGAACTCAGCGTTCCTCGATCTCGATCCGGACTCGGACGATGGTGCTCAGAACAGAGCGGTGATTCTGCGCCTGGCGGAAATACTGCGACGCTTTCCCGACTATCAGATCGTCGTGGAAGGACACGCGGTGAACGTGAGCGGCACGGAACGGGAACACCGGGAAGAGCTGTTGCCGCTTTCCCGGGACCGGGCGGCTTCCGTGCGGCAGGCGCTTGTTGGCCTTGGCGTACCGGCACGTCTCCTTACCGCGGAAGGTCGTGGTGGTGCGGCACCGATAGTCCCTCACACGGATGAGACCAATCGGTGGAAGAACAGACGAGTTGACTTTCTTCTGAAACGGTGACGATGAAGTTTTCCCGTCAGACTCTCAGGGAAATACGCGAACGGATCGACTTCGTGGAACTGGTGAGCGGGTACACGACGCTTGAACGCAAAGGTGACCGCTGGTGGGGTTTGAGTCCGTTTAAATCGGAAAAGACACCGTCCTTCACGGTGAAGCCGGAAGAAGGGTTTTACTACTGTTTTGCAACGCAACGCGGTGGTGATATCTTCCGGTTTGTCTCGGAGATGGAAGGACTGAACTTTCCGGAGGCGGTCAAATTTCTTGCGGAGCGTGCCGGCGTGACCCTCCAGCAGGATACTGCCGATCCGGATGAGGCCGACCGGAACGCTCTGTACGGACTTTACGAGCGCGTGGCCGGTACGTTCAACTGGTTTCTTAATGATTCCCGGGGTAATAACGCGCTGTCTTATCTGCGCGACCGAGGCGTGACGGACGATGCGATCGTGACGTTCCAGATCGGTTACGCACCGGATTCGACCTCCTGGTTATACCGGTTTCTACGTTCCAAGTCGTACAGCCCGGAGTTTCTCGCAAAAAGCGGCCTGTTTTCGCAAAAAAAACGGGAGTTTCCCCTCTTTCGCAACCGGATTATCTTTCCGATACGGGACGAGCGGGACCGGGTCGTCGCGTTCGGCGGGCGCGCGCTTAACCCGGAGGACCGGGCAAAGTACATGAACAGCCCCGACACGCTGATATACAACAAAAAGCGCACTGTGTACGGTCTCCCTCAGGCGATCGAAACAATTCGGGCGGAGCGACGCGTTTATATCGTCGAGGGATATACCGACGTAATCGCGATGCACCAGGGAGGTGTGAGGAATACCGTGGCACCTCTCGGAACAGCGCTGACAGAATCCCAGGTCCGGCTCTTGAAACGTTGGGCACACGAGATCGTGCTTGTTTTTGACGCGGACAGTGCCGGAGTAGACGCCAGTTTTCGCGCTTCTCTGGAAGTAGAAAAGGCAGACCTCGGTTGTTTCGTACTACCCATGCGTCCCGGGTTGGATCCCGCCGATCTTTACAATCGCGAGGGCGCCCGGGGATTAGGCGTCGCTATACAATCGATACAGCCTGCGTTTGACTTCTTACTGGAGAAATCGGCGGAACGTACCGATACCAAGGATAGTCGCGCTCGGGAGTTGCTGTTGCGCAAACTCTTTCCGTATATTAAAGTAGTGCGTTCTGAGGTCCGGCGGGAGGCGTTGCTGGAGCAGGTAGGTGATACGGTACAAGTCCCCGTCGCGGCGATCCGGTCCGATCTCAGGCAGTGGGCCGGATCGAAGAGTCCTGTAACCGCGGCGGAGGACGCAAAAAAGCCAAAGGAACGGAAACAAAATCGCGATTTTGCGTTGATGCTCGCTTGTGTTCAACGGAGCGAGTTTTTTGCGTATCTGCGAAATACCGTATCCCACGAGGATCTGGAGGACCGGGATGCCCGGCACCTTTATTTCTACGGAGAAGACGCGTTTCGTCACGGAGACTCTTTTCCGCGGGGGGTGTTGGACAGAATACAGGACGAGGAGATGCGCACGGTTGTGTTGCAGCGTCTGACATCGGGTGAGTATTCCGGCTGGACACTGGCGGACGTTGAAGCCGCGGCGCGGCAACTACGGATGCGTAAGCTGATTGAGAAGCAACGCAACGTTGAGATGGAGATCAGGACTGTACAAACGACAGATAACCAGAGAATGAGGCGACTATTGGAAGAAAAGATGGCGATCGATCAGGAACTGTCTCAGTTGAAGGTGAGGGCTGATGACTGAACTGCAGAACGATCCGGCGATTACGCGACTTATTGACTACGCCAAGACAAAAACGACGATAAGCTATGACGAGGTGCACGACTTTCTCCCGGACTCGATAGTAAACTCCGACAAGATTGAGGAAGTACTTTCCCTTCTCGCCAAACACAACGTAGTGCTTGAGGAAAGTGTCGAGGACGACGGTGACGATTCCGAAGAGGACGAGGACGAGACCGAGCTCGCCGACGGAGGCGAACCCGCCGCGGAACCGGCGGAGGAGTCCCAGGAGGAGACAGTCGGGGTACCGGCTGACGCGGTAGACCGGACCCGACGGATGATCGTGGGAGACAAGGATGCGGCTATCGACGACCCGATCCGGTTGTATCTGCGCGAGATTGGTCGGGAAAACCTGCTTACCGCGGAGCAGGAGGTGGAGCTCTCCAAGAGTATGGAGGAGGGCGAGTCGATCATCAAAAGTGTTATCCGTTGCAGCGGCATGGTGATTCCGGAGTTTCACGACCTGGCGGAGCGCACGTTCAAGAAAGAAGACCCCCGTGAACTGGGACTCTCCAAGAAGGAGATTTCCGAGTACCTGGCGGAACGACGCAGGCTGAATCACTACTACCGGGATTCTCTCAAGGATGTTCTCGGTGATCTGCGGGCGTATATGGACTTCAAGCAGATTACCTATGAGAAGGGGATCGATATACTCGCGGACGAAACGCTTTCGCAGCAGCGGGATGCTCTGTTGGAAGCGCTATCGCAAATAGATATTCACCAGGACGAGATCATTCGGTTCAGCGACCGATTTTCCCGGGCGGCGAAGCAGATCCAGAAATACCGGGAGGAACAGTCCCGGGTGGAGAAGCGGCTGCGTGTATCCAATCTTCGGGAACTACGGAGTCTCGGTCGGGGTCTTGCGGTAGCGTCCAAACGTGGCGAGGTGGAGGATGAACTCGGTCTTTCAGCGGACCAGATCAAGGAGAAGATCCGCCAGATCCAGGTGACGGAGAAGAAGCTGCGCGAGCTGGAGTATACCTTCGAGAATCCGATCGATCGGATCCTCGAGATGGCCCGCGAGATCGAGCGCGGTCGCGTGATGATGCAGACCGCCAAGGACAAGTTGATCCAGGCGAACCTCCGTCTCGTGGTGAGTATTGCCAAGAAATACACCAACCGCGGCCTGCATTTTTTTGATCTTGTGCAGGAAGGTAATATCGGGTTGATAAAGGCGGTGGAGAAGTTCGAGTACCGGAAAGGGTACAAGTTCAGTACCTACGCCACATGGTGGATCAGGCAGGCGATAACGCGGTCGATCTCGGACCAGGCCAGGACGATCCGCGTTCCGGTTCACATGATTGAGCAAATCAACAAAGTTGTGCGAGAATCGCGACAACTCATGCAGGTACTGGGACGAGAACCGACCGACGAGGAGATAGCTGAGCGCCTCGGGTGGACCGTGCCGCGCGTCAAATCGGTGAAGAACGTGGCCCGGGAACCGATCTCCCTGGAGACGCCGATCGGCGAGGAGGAAGATTCCCTCCTGGGAGATTTCATCGAGGACAAGGAAGTGGAGAACCCGGCACACCAGACCGCGTTTACGCTTCTGCAAGAACAACTTAGTGGAGTGCTGGATACGCTGCCGCCGCGGGAGCAGGAGGTTCTGAAAATGCGGTTCGGCCTCGAGGACGGGTACTCACTGACGCTAGAGGAAGTAGGACTCTACTTCAACGTGACCCGGGAACGTATACGCCAAATTGAAGCCAAGGCGCTGCGCAGGTTGCGCCATCCAAAACGGAGCCGCCGGCTCAAAGACTATCTTGATAATTGAGGTATAGTGCATGACCGCGATAGAAGACACGATAGAAAAACTCAAGGTTCTTCAGGACATTCTCTCCCAGAAGTTTTCGGTGCAACGCGAGATCGACGAACTGCCCAGAACGTTGGCAACAAAGAAAGAACTCGTAAGTCGCCTTAAAAAAACGTTTGTCGAGAAAAACGAACGCTACGAAGAAACGCGAAAGCGCGTGGCGGATCTCCGTGTCCGGTTGCAGGAAGCGGAGGCGGACCGTGAGAAGTACGAGTCCCAGATGGACCAGATCACGACCGCCCGGGAGTACGACGCGTTGGAAAAAGAAATCCGGGATGCTTCCGAGAAAGAGCAGAACTACCGGCGTGAGCTTCAGCGCGAGGAGAAAGACCTCCAGGAACAGCGTCAACGTCTCGAACGAGAAGAGACGATGATAAAGGTGGAGGAAGAAGAACTTAACGCCGAGCGCGAAAAGATCGACTCCGAGACCGCCTCGAGAAAGACTACGCTCAAGGAGCTGAGCGAACGGGAGACGGAGATCGTCCCCGGGCTTGACGAGGAGCTGATCTTCAAGTTCGAGCGGATTATCCGCAGTAAAGCCGGTGAAGGTATCGTGGCGATTCGGAACAATGTGTGCACGGGTTGTCAGATGATCCTGCCCAACCAGTTTGTAAACGATGTGCACCTCGGAGACGATATCCACTTCTGCCCGTACTGTTCAAAGATCGTATTTTACAGCGACGAGGAAGTAGGTGAGGCTGATCCCGGATTCTCCGACTCCGACGAGGAAGGTCTCTCGGATCTCGTGGACGATGACTTCGACGACGATCTCTTTGAGGACGACGAGCTTGTAGGTTACGACACGGACGAAAGTATCGGCGACGTAGTCGAAGCGGAGGACGAGGAAGAGGAAGAGGAAGAGGAAGAAGGTGGTGACGATGTCCTTGACGACGAGGCGGAAGACGAGGAACCGCTTCTGGAGGATGACGAGGACGAACTGGCGGAAGACGAGGAAGAATTCGACGACGAAGAAGATGAAGAGGAACTGGGGGACTGAGTGTTCCCGCGTTCCCCGGGTGTGGGGAGGTCAGGCTGCCGCTCGTCGGTAACGACGGGAGGAAAGTCCGGACTCCGGAGAGCACGGCACCGGTTAATCACCGGCGGTCGGTGCCGATTTTCCGGCATCGACAAGAGAGAGTGCCACAGAAACGATACCGCCGATCGTTCCGTCCACGGACGGAGATCGGTAAGGGTGAAACGGTGGGGTAAGAGCTCACCGGTCGGCCGGTAACGGTCGGCGTCATGGTAAACCTTGCCGGGAGCAAAGCCAAGCAGCGGGTGGATGGCTCGTCCACATCCCGCGGGTAGGCTGCTGGAGCGGTCCGGAGACGGAGCGCCCAGACAGATGGCGGCCCACGACAGAATCCGGCTTATCGGCCTCTCCACACACGGGTTGTACAGGAAGTGAGCATGAGACTACCGCAATCCCGCCTGACCCGTCACCGCGGGGGTCATGGCAGCAGGCTTTTCACCCTGATCGCCATCGCGCTTGTGGCTGCGCTGATCGGAGCGGGGTTATTCCTGGTCGTTCGCGCACGATCGCCGATCCTTCCCATTGCGGAAACAACCCGTTCCATGGATGCGATCGAGCTGTGGCGCACAGGAGATTACCGGCGTGTCGTGGACGTCACCTCCGCGCACCTTCAACGATATCCCCTGGATGAAACCTCCCTAACGCTGCGTGGATTTTCCAGCTTTTACCTGGCTCTGGAGGCGGTTGACAGCGAGAAAAAGCAGGACCTGCTGATCAAAGCGGTGCAGGATCTACGGAGAGTGTTGCTTAAACCGGAGCCGGCCATGGAGGCGCAGATCAGGTATACCCTTGGCAAATCTTATTACCATCGCGGACAGTTTTTTTTCGATCTCGCCGTACGGGAGTTGGAGAAAGCGCGTGATCTCGGGATGATGCAGCTGGATCTGCTGGAGTACCTGGCTCTGGCTCACGCGTCACTGGGAAATACCGACACTACGATCGACTATTTCCGCGCGGCCCTTGATCTGGGCGACGAAGACGTTCATCGACTCAGTCTGGCGGATGTATTGATAGACGAATCCCGGTATGATGACGCCGACGCGTTACTATATACGGTGCTTGACTCCTCGACCGACGTGATCCTGAGACAGCATGGACTGCTGTCACTCGGTGAGTCGCGTCGCGGTCAGGGAAGGTATGAAGCAGCTCTCGAGGCGTTCCAGGAGCTGTTGGAACTTAACCCGAGCTCTGCGGAAGCGCGGTTTCAGCTGGGTGAGACGTTTCTGGAGCAGGGGGAGAACGACCGTGCGCGGTTCGAGTGGAGAGAAGCGTTACGCTTGAATCCAAATCATATTGAATCTTTTCAACGTTTGCAGGAATATTAGACACACTACCTTGGAGGCGACTTTTATATGGGCAAAAAAAACTTTCTGAGTGCCTTTTCCACCGATATCGGCATCGATCTTGGAACGTGCAACACGCTGGTCTACATCCGCGGTAAGGGCGTCGTCGCGAGCGAACCCTCCGTGGTCGCGGTGGAACGGGGTACCAAGAAAGTCGTCGCCGTCGGAGAAGAAGCCAAGCGCATGCTATGGAAGACGCCTGGAGACATCATAGCGATCCGCCCCCTCCGGGATGGTGTTATCGCCGACCTGGAGACCACGGAGAAGATGATCCGTTATTTTATTTCTAAGGTTCTGCAACGGCGGTGGTTCGTAAAACCCAGAATGGTGATCGGTGTACCATCCTGTATTACCGATGTCGAGAAGCGAGCGGTCATCGAGAGCGCCGAGAAAGCAGGAGCCCGGGAGGTTCGGGTTATTGACGAATCTCTTGCCGCCGCAATCGGAGCGAACATACCGATCTTCGAACCCGCGGGACACATGGTTTGTGATATCGGTGGGGGTACGAGCGAGATATCCGTGATCTCTCTGGGAGGCATGGTCGTCACTAACGCTATCCGCCTTGGCGGCGACGAATTCGACGAGGCAATCATCAAGCACGTACGGACTGTCCACAACCTGATCATCGGAGAAGGCACCGCGGAGGAACTCAAGAAACGTATCGGAAACGCCACGGCGGACAAGAAGATCGAGAAAATGGAGATCAAGGGAACCGACGCGATCACCGGGTTGCCGCGACGCCTCGAGATTGACAGCGTCGAGGTCCGGGACGCGTTGCAGGAGCCGATAACCGCAATAGTGGACGAGATCAAGCGGACACTCGGACTCACACCGCCGGAGCTCGCCGCAGATATCGTCGAGCGAGGGATCGTACTCACCGGAGGTGGCGCGATGCTCAAGGGTTTCGACGTTCTCATCGCAAACGAAACCGGCGTACCCGTATTTCTGGCTGAGGACCCGATGAATTGCGTCGCGATCGGCGCCGGGCTTTACTTCGATTACGACAAGAATCTGAGGACCGAAACCGCGGACTTTAAAAACTACTAGGCTATGAGATTATTTTCGCGACCGCTGGTGACAACTATAGTTCTGGTGGTTGTCGGGCTGGTGACCGCCTCGTTGAGCGTCGGACAGTTCACGGTACGTCCTGACCTCCTGGTGCGAGGCGCCGTCTCCGGAGTGCAACAGGTGGTCGCCACGGCTGGACGGGGGATATCTTCAACGTTTCAGTCCGTAGCGGAGCTGCGCGAGCTACGCCGGGAGTACGAAGCGTTGCTTATGGAACTTGAAGAGTATCGTAACCTGGAAGGACGCCTGCACGAACTGGAGAGCGAAAACGCACGCCTCCGCGAGCAGTTAGGGTATTCTGCGCAGGCATCCATGCCGGTTCTCTCCGCTCGGGTGATCGCTCAAGAGGCGAGTCAGTACTTCGCTTCTTTTACGATAAACCGGGGACGCCGCCACGGCGTTGAGCAGGGACAGACGGTAATCGCCTTTGTCGAGGGTCGTGAAGGTCTCGCCGGGCGAGTTGAAACGGTATCCGGTGGTACCGCCGTGGTGGTTCCGGTCTTTTCGGCCGGTTCTTACGTGGCGGCGCGACTGGATCGCTCGCGGCAGGAAGGTCTCGTTCAAGGTGGCGGTTCACGCCTCGACCCGTTGGTAATGCACTACGTTCCACGTGGTGCGCGGGACCGAATCCAGTACCAGGATCTCGTAGTGACGAGCGGTTTGAATTCGATCTTCCCACCAGGGCTCCCCCTGGGACGCGTCGTCCGCGTAGACGCTCTTGCCTTCGAGCCGAGCCTTGAGATACTTCTGGAGCCTCTGGTAGACTTCACGCGTCTTGAGTACGTGTTCGTACTGACTGCAACTGGTACTGCTTCACCGGTGAGTGACTCATGACGGTTCTGCGAACTATCCTGATCGGTGGAATCCTGGCGGTGCTGCAAACCACGTGGATCTCCGGATTGCAGATAGGTGGTGCACAACCCGATCTCGTGTTGATCATACTTACTGCGTACGCTTCGGTTGCGGGCGTACAGCGGGGACAGGTAGCCGGGTTTGTGGTAGGGTTGATAGAAGATGGTCTCAGCGTCAGTCCGCCGGGTTTTTACGCGGTGGTACGGTTGCTTCACAGCGCACTGGCCGGTACGGTACGCGCATCGATCGCGGAAGAGGTCCTGGTCTTTCCCATGGTAATGACCACGATCGCTTTTACGGTAAAAACGACAGCAGTCCTGGTTACGGCGAGTATTCTGCGACTGGAAGCGGTGGCTCCCCGTGTGTTTTCCACGACGACGCTTGTCGAGGGAGCGATGACAATAATACTTGCTCCTCTGGTATTCTGGTTATGTCGCAAAGTTTTTCCTGCGAGTAATCGGAGGGCGTTTTGAGTATTCGCAAAGAGCAGAATATCGACGCTCGCCGTTTGTACTACTTTATACTGGCGATAGTTCTCGGGTTCGCGCTTTATACGTGGCGGCTCTTTGAGATGCAGGTGCTGGAGGGGTATATCTACCTCGATCGCGCTCAGGAAACGGCTCAGCGTAGCGAGCCCGTGTTCGCTCAGCGCGGTCAGATCTTTGATCGCTTTTACAACGAGCCTCTCGCGGCAAACCGCAATTCCTTTGCGATTACGGTGGTACCGGCGGATCTCCCCCGGGGTGGTCAGGAGACAACGATCCGTGACGTGGCGGCCCTGTTTGACCGGGATCCGGAATCAGTGCTGGGAAGGTACCGCTCCACCGTGCGCGGCCAGTTTCAGCCGGTAGAGATAATCAGTAACGTCACGCTCCCTCAGCTGACGACGCTGGCCGAACAGATCAGAGATTACCCCGGCGTGTACTGGTACAGCAAACCGGAACGAATCTATCCCTACGGGGAGCTCACTTCCAACGTTGTGGGCTACGTGGGTGATATCACGCCGCAGGAGCTGCAGGTACTGTTTAACGAGGGGTATACCGCTACGGCGGTGCTCGGAAAGCACGGCATCGAACAACAGTACGACCAGGTTCTGCGAGGTGTTGATGGTCGTCGCTTTCGACTTGTGGACGCGCAGGGACGCCGCGTCGGGGAAGAGGAGAGAGTCATCGCTCCCGAACAGGGGTCCAACCTGGTTCTCACAATCGACAGGTCGCTCCAGCAGCTCGCCCAGGACGCTCTCGGTTCAAGAATCGGATCCGTTGTGGTTATGCGCCCTGCCAATGGTGAGATACTGGCGCTGATTACGTATCCCCGGTTTGATCCTAACCGGTTTATCGGCCCCGGGGGACAACGGGAGGTGCAGAGCCTCGCCCGGGATGTGCGTTCGCCCTTTCTGAACAGACCGATCCAGAGTGCAGCAGCGCCGGCATCAACGTTCAAGATCGTGATGAGTACCGCAATTCTGGAGGAGGACGCTTTCTCGCCGGACGAAGAAATCCATTGTACCGGCGAGTTCGCGTACGGTAACCGTGTGTTTCACGACTGGCTCGAGTACGGTCATGGTGATGTAAATCTCGCCTCCGCACTGGCGCAATCCTGTAACGTTTACTACTACACGATGGGAACATCCAGGCTTTCCGTGGATCAGATCATCGATTATTCCTACCGGCTTGGTCTCGGGACAACCACGGGTATCGATATCGCCGGGGAAATTTCCGGGCTGGTACCTTCGCCTGCTTGGAAGGAACAGTCTCGGAACGCTAGATGGGTCGGCGGTGACACGGTTAATTTTTCAATCGGGCAGGGATATCTACAGGTAACTCCCTTGCAGATGGCGGTTATGGTGTCCACGATCGCCAACAACGGGATCGCGTATCGTCCCTACGTTCTGAAAGAGATCAGGGATCCGATAACCGGAAATGTAGTAGACCGGACTCAGCCGGAGATCATGCGCAACGCCGACCTCAGCAGCGAGACGCTCCGGGAGATCCGTTCCCACATGCGTATGGTCATTACCGAAGGAACGGCGCAGCCCGTGATTACCACCAACGCGGTGGCTGTGGCAGGTAAGACCGGGACGGGCCAGGTCGGGCTGGAGGAGAATTATCACAGCTGGTTTGTAGCGTACGGACCCTACGGAGAGGATGTCCCGGTGGAGGACAAGATCGCGGTCGTCGTGATGGTGGACGCGGCGAACGATTGGGAATGGTGGGCTCCCAAAGCTGCTAACGTGATTATGCACGGTTATTTCCAGGACCTGAATTTCGAGGAAACGGTGTTCGACCTGCGTCGTGGACCGCGTCCCCTGTGGTATATGTAGCGAGGAACGAATGATACAGTCCCGTTCAATCTTTGAGATCGATTTGTATATCGTGGGAGCTGCTGTGGCGCTCCTCGTGATCAGCGTAATGTTTGTTTTCTCCAGCGGTGTAACGGCAACCGGTCAGATAGCCAGTCAGGAGTACATACGCCAGGTGATCTGGGCGATCACCGGGCTGATCATAATGTTCGCCCTGACGTTTCTCGATTACCGCGTCCACTATCGGCTGGCTCTGTCGTTTTTTCTGGTGTTAATGGTAGTGCTCGTGTTTACTCCGATGTTTGGTCGAACGGTAAGCGGCGCACGCCGCTGGCTCGGTATCGGACAGTTTGGTGCGCAGCCGTCGGAGTTCGCCAAGCTCGCGATGATTCTGCTTCTGGCGCGATACTTCTCCGATCGCGGAGAGGCCGTGAAAACGGTAAAAGTGTTCCTGGTCGGTCTCGCTCTCGCGATCGTTCCGGTTGTACTTGTTCTCGCCCAGCCGGACCTTGGCACCGCGATGGTGTACGTTCCGGTATTCATGGTCATGGCGTACTTTGGCGGTGCCAGACCTTCACATCTCGGGTTTCTCGGTGGATCGATTCTGGCTGTCGGGCTTTTTACGGTGCTGCCTTTCTGGGCCGAACACCTCACGCCGCGGTCACTGCCGCTTGTGGAGGTGTTAACTGATCTGCGGGCTATGCGGTTTCTTCTCCTCGGACTCGGGGTTGCGCTTGCCCTGGGCGTATCGGGTATCGTTTTTACCCGGCGACGTCTCTTCCTATGGGTAACGTACGCGTTGTCGATCATAACCGGCGCGATACCCTTGGCGTACCTGGCGCGATCGGTACTCCGGGATTACCAGATCATGCGTCTCGTGGTATTCCTTAACCCTAACGTGGATCCCCGGGGAGCGGGATGGAACATTATTCAGTCGATGACCGCCGTCGGTTCCGGGGGGCCCTTCGGAAAAGGATTTCTACAGGGTACACAGAGTCACTACCAGTACCTTCCGGCGCAAAGCACGGACTTCATCTTTTCGATCCTTGCAGAGGAGTGGGGTTTTTTTGGCGTGCTGATCGTATTTCTTCTCTTTGCAGTAATCTTTGGGAGATCTCTTTACATCATGTACCTCGCAAGGGACCGTTTTGCCTCGCTCGCGGTAGCTGGAATCACGGCTATGTTCGTCTTCCACTTTTTTATAAACGTGGGGATGACGATCGGAATAATGCCGGTCACGGGTTTGCCGCTTCTGCTGCTTTCCTTCGGGGGGTCTTCAATCTGGACCGCGCTGGCAGGGCTGGGAATCGTCATGAGCGTCTACCAGCACCGGTACCAGTACTGAGGTATAGACGTTCATGTCGGCTGTAACTGTCGATCCCGTTCGCGATCTTTACCGGGAACTCAATGCCGTGGAGCAGCCGGGAAGGTACGTGGGCGGGGAGTTCGGTTGTGTTCGTAAGCCCGGGCGTGATCATTACCGGGTAGCACTCAGCTTCCCCGATCTCTACGAGATAGGTATGTCGAATACGGCGATTAAACTCCTCTACCGGATGCTGAACGCCCGGGAGAAAATTGCCTGCGAACGTGTGTTTGTGCCGGCCCCGGATTTTGAGGAGGCGTTGTATCGCCGCGCCGTATCTCTGTACACCCTCGAGACAGGAACACCTCTCTACCAGTGCGATATGCTGGCAGTTTCGTTCTCGTATGAGCTGCTCGCGACGAATCTGGTGACCCTTCTGCGATCCGGAGGTATTCCCGTCAAAGCGGACGAACGGGATCGGACGATGCCTCTGGTCCTGATCGGTGGTCCCGGTGCGACAAATCCTGTGCCGTACGGTCGGTTCATCGACGGAGCCTGGCAGGGCGAAGCGGAGGAAGGGTTCGTCGAGCTCGTGGAGGAGCTGGCGGAGTTAAAACTGCGTGGAGCTCACCGGGACGATCTGCTCGAGCGGCTGCGCCGGGAGCGGTCGATCTGGTACCCCGGACGTCCGGACCGGGCGCGGCGTGCTATATGGAACGGATTTCCCTGGAGTGACGGGAGTGAGGCGCCGGGAGCGCTTTTTCCCGTGCCGTCGATACCGGTCGTACAGGATCACGGTGTTGTGGAGATAATGCGCGGTTGTCCCCAGGGGTGTCGGTTCTGTCACGCCGGTGTGTATTACCGCCCATACCGGATGAAACCGATCCAGGCGATAGAACGAGAGGTCGATCACCTGGTCAACGTACTGGGCTACCGTGAGATATCGTTGTCTTCTCTGAGCAGCGGCGATTACGGACCGCTTCAGGAGCTCATGTCGGTCCTGAACCGGAGTTACGCGTCTCGCGGGGTCAGTTTGCAGCTGCCTTCGCTACGGGTCGATTCCTTTACGCTGCCACTACTGGAGCAGCTTAACACCGTGCGCCGCGCGGGGTTGACCTTTGCCGTGGAAAGCGCCGGCGAGGAACACCAGCGCTGGACGAACAAGCTCGTACCGATCGACAAGGTTACGCAGATCGCCCGGCAGGCGAAGGAGCGTGGATGGCGTCGGGCAAAACTGTATTTCATGATCGGGCTACCCGGACCGGACGCAGGTACGGAGTGGGAACGGATCATGGAGTACGCCCGGACCCTTCGACGCGCCGTTCCCATGGAATATGTGATAAACGTGGGAACTTTTGTACCGAAACCACATACACCGTTTCAGTGGGAACCACAACTTTCACCGGAAAGGGCTCTCGAGATCTTCCGGGAAATGCGCCGGGACGTTCCAAAAGGTGTATCCCTCCGGTACCATGATCCCTGGATGTCCTGGTTGGAAGGGGTGTTGACTCGCGGTGATGAACGGGTGGGGGAGGTTATTGAACGCGCCCACGCCGGTGGAGCCCGACTGGACGCGTGGACCGATTACCTGAAGATTGATGTGTGGCGCGAAGCGGTAGCTTCCGTCCACGGCGCCGATAGAGGGCTGCATGCGTTCACGCGGGACGAACCGCTTCCCTGGGAGAACATTCACTCCGGGATTCCGAAGAAATTGCTGCTGAGGGAACGCGACAAAGCGCACGCCGGCGAGTTGTCGGAGCGATGTCTACCGGAGTGTGCCGACCGTTGTGGTGTCTGCAACGATCGGACCACGGTACACCATATCAGCGGCGAGCTGGATGAAACGACACCGGCGCGATCGGATATGCCTCGACGAGCAGAACCGGCGAGGATCCTTGACAGGAACACGCCCGGCCGGGGACACCAGTTGCTCCTGAAGTACAGTAAACGAGGGAAAGCAGCGTTTCTGCCCCATCTCGCGATGGTGCGTACGTTTGAGCGTTTCTGGAACCGGATAGGACTCCCCCTGGAAATCAGCGCCGGACACCATCCCAAGCCGAAGATGAGTTTCGGACAACCGTTGCCGACCGGAGTCGAGAGCGACTACGAGGTTGCGGTCGTGAATTTACAAAATAGTGTACGTATTGAGACTGTTTGTCGGTTGATTTCCCGGTTAGGGGCGTTGCCTGAGGGGGTGTCTATCGATGCGGTGCTTACTATGTCACACCTGCATGGCGCTCCGAGGATACTTGCGCCGATGCAGGTGTACAGCGGTTCCGTTTTTAACGTAACCCCGGTGGATCAGGAAGAGGCGAATTTATTCTTCTCTTGTTGCGCAAATAACGGCGGCACCGTAACGGAAACACCGGACGATAACGGCGCCAGGCTGGTCGATCTTCCCGCCGGCGCCTGGGGACTCGGAAGAATACTGAAGGAGAGCAGCACGCGCGGAGCGGTAAGAATTCGTCGGATATCCATGTACGCCGGTGATAAATCCCTGAAAATGATGGAATGGTACGATCGTAACGTCGAAGGCAGCGTCAGGCGGACGATTTCCTGCGTAAAGTCGGAGTAGACCGATGGGGTCGGTCAATCGGTGGTATCGTTCTTAGCCTCGTTCCACAGACGGTCAAGCGCGTCCAGGCTGTATTCGGTGAGCGCGACGCCGGAACGGGCGACTTCGTTCTCAATATACGTAAAACGTTCAAGAAAACGCTCGTTGGTACCCGCCAGCGCGACAGAAGCGTCAGATTTTACTTTTCTGGATAAATTAACCACCGAGAATAAGAGATCGCCAATTTCCTGCTCGATGTAGTGATTGTCCCGCAGAGCACCGCCGCCGGCATGCGCCGCTTGAAGCGCTTCGTGAAGTTCGTCCGTCTCTTCCCGGATTTTCTCGATAACCGGTGCTGTGTCGGGC